>NZ_JBMOSM010000005.1:0-546316 GCF_049316025.1 Paenibacillus sp. NPDC058898
CCCAAGTGACAGATTGCTCCGTCTTTCATTATTCCACAATGCTGTGAAATAAATCATCCGGTATTAGCTACCGTTTCCGGTAGTTATCCCAGTCTCGAGGGCAGGTTGCCTACGTGTTACTCACCCGTCCGCCGCTAACTCTCAGGAGTGCAAGCACTCCATCAAGTCCGCTCGACTTGCATGTATTAGGCACGCCGCCAGCGTTCGTCCTGAGCCAGGATCAAACTCTCCAATAAAGTTTGACTTGCTCATTTCAAAGCTAACGTATTAACGTTTGCTTGTATTACATTGACGTGATCCATTTGTTCAGTTTTCAAGGAACTTGTTGGCTGCTTTGCCGATCATCTTCAATCAGCAGCGCAGGTTTATATCTTATCAAGTATTTAACTTGATGTCAACACTTTTTTTCGACGCCGTTCGACAAGCTTCAAAAGATTCCGTCAAAAGCGACAGTCAGTAATATACCATGATACAAAAGATATAGCAAGCATTTTTATAAGAAAATATGTAAAGTTTCGCATAACATCGATCCTATCATGATTTATACCTTATAGAGATCGATATGTAACCCAGTCTGTCGGTGGCCTCTTCATAAATGTGCTTCATCATGGACCTCAAATTCACGAAGTATCATCTCGAAATGTAATTGATTTCCTATAAAAAAGGTTTTAAGGTTAGTTCATCGCTTTTTTAAAGCCCGACTACATCTAATAAGAAAGGAGTTCGCCGAATGGCAGACAAAAGCATCGCTCTCCAAAAGCCCAAAGATACTCCCAGTCCTGCTCACGGAGAAGCACATCAAGCCACCGTATATAAAATTCTGATCGCCATCAGTTTCGTACATTTGTTTAATGATTCGATTCAGTCCGTGATCCCTGCTATCTTTCCTATATTAAAGGATAATCTGCTGCTTACCTTTACTCAGATCGGTTGGATCTCCTTTGCTATCAACTTCACATCATCTATCATTCAGCCGGTTATCGGATACGCCGCGGATCGAAGGCCGACACCGATTCTGCTTCCGATCGGTATGTGTTTCACGTTTGCAGGCGTATTTATTCTTGCATATGCACATACATATCTCCTGGTTCTATTCGCGGTCGTTCTGATCGGATTAGGCTCGGCGACCTTCCACCCTGAGGGAATGCGGGTCGCTCATATGGCTGCAGGTATGCGAAAAGGGTTATCCCAATCGATCTTTCAAGTAGGGGGCAATGCCGGACAGTCACTTGCTCCGCTCCTGACAAGATACATTTTCGTACCATTCGGACAGTTTGGCGCGATCGGTTTTACCTTCGTTGCTGCGGCTGGTATCATCGTGCAATCCTATGTTGCCCATTGGTATCACGGTATGCTGAAGGCTGGTTACACATTTAAAAAGAAAGCTGCCGGGCGCATGCTCGACCCCGCCCGCCGCAAGAGCGTACGCAATGCAACGCTGGTGCTCGTCATTCTCGTGTTTATCCGCTCCTGGTATGGCGCAGCCATTAGCAGCTATTATGCCTTCTACCTCATGGATGCATACAAGATCACGATTGATAATGCTCAGATCTATATTTTTCTGTTTCTCGCTTCCGGAGCTGTGGGCACCTTCTTCGGCGGTCCACTGGCCGACCGCTTTGGCCGCCGCAATATGATCATGCTCTCCATGATCGGTACGGCACCCATTGCGTTGATTCTGCCGTTCGCCTCGCCATTCTGGGCGGCTGTATTGCTGCTCATCGGCGGATTTGTCCTATTATCCAGTTTCTCGGTTACCGTTGTATATGCCCAACTGCTGCATCCTGGCAATATCGGTACGGTATCCGGGCTGATCACCGGGTTTGCTTTTGGCATGGGCGGGATCGGTTCGCTTGTGCTCGGTAATCTCGGGGATGCTTGGGGAATCGGCAATGTCATGATCGCCATCGGCTTCCTGCCACTGCTTGGTCTGCTTGCCCTGCTTCTTCCCGGTGATGACAAGCTGGACCAGTGGGCGAGAGATTAATCGACATATAAAAAAGACACTCAGCGGTCGCACTTTGCGTGCATCTGGTGAGTGTTTTTTTATTTTATTTTTCTAACGAGTTTGATAAACCAGTATAGGAATATCCATGGAAGCACGTACTTCGTCAGCCACTCGATCGTTAAGCGGAGACCTTCCGTTCCCCCGTTGGACTGAATCAAGCCTTTTAATACCAAAATGATAAGAAACAACGGTAAGATCAATATGGGGATATAACCTAACCATTTTTTATTCTTCATCACTACCACCTCTCTGCCAAAAATATAGCACATCCGGTAAATTAAAAATCAAAATATTTATCTCATCAATAAAAAGGGAGCTATCCTGGTTTAAGAAAAACCATGGACAACTCCCCATTGCTTTAAACCCTTCTTATAAGTGAAATTCGACCCTGTCGAATTTAGATCTTGTTCAGATAATCAAGCAAACGGTACACAATCACGGATACCTGAGCCCGAGTGGAAGTTTCACCCGGTGCGAAGCGGTTGCCGTTCACTCCCTTCACCAGACCCTCGTTCACAGCAAAAGCTACGGCCGCACGTGCATCCTCCGAAATCAGATTCGTATCGTTGAATGACAAGGTGCCTGCGTCGGAATCAATCTTCAACGCTTCCGCAATCATGACTACCATGTCTTCACGGGTCAGCGGAGTCTTCGCTCCCGCTTCTTTGCTGCGTGTTTCCCAATCGATGCCTGTCTCGAAAATACGATCAAGCAGTGTAGCAAATTCGGCACGGGTCACCGCATTGTTTGGAGAGAAGCGACCTGCACCTGTACCGTTCGTGATATGCTGCGAGGCAGCAACCTCTATCTCATCCTTAGCCCAGTGGCTGACGATGTCGTTAAAGGTCACGTTATTCTCGGCAGCCACATAAGATCCTGGTACGTTAACACGGAACGTGATCGATCCACGCGCAGCCGATTGCAGCAATCCTGCGGATTGCAGGTCTCCTTTTTCCGTCTGCACGTAGGCACCTACCTTGCGCGCATCCTTCACTTTTGTTGGGTCATAGTTCAACGTCAGCAAAAGCGGATGTTTAAACTTGTCCCCGTGTTTGACCGAAATGATCGGGGATACAGCGTTCAAGCTGCCCGCGGCTCCCTCTTTGCTTGCAGCTACGGAAACCGCTAAGCTGAATCCGCTGCTCGTTGTGAAATCATCCAAGGCATCAGCAGGAACCGTCAGGCTAAATCCGTTACCTGCAATAACAAGCGGTTTGCCGGATGCTTTCAGTTTATCCACGGTAGCCTTACCGAGGGTAAGGGCTACATCGCTATATTTGCTGAAATCCAGCTTCGATACATCCAGCTTCACTTCTTTACCGTCTCCGGCAATTCCTGCTGTAACCGCTGCTTCCGACAGAGCGGCCGTTGCAGACTCGGTACCATCCGCATTTTTCTTCGTGGTTACTTTGGCATCACCTGATACTTCAGGAGCCGGAGTGGACGGAGTCCCTGTGGAACCGCCACCGGAGGACGATCCTCCTCCACCTCCGCCGCCGGATCCGCCACCCGGGTTACCTGGATCAGGGTTGCCTGGTCCGGGCGCGCCCGTCAGCTGCAAAGATACGGAAGCCTTTCCTTGAAGTCCTTGATGGTCTTTGACGGAAAGTTCGACAGTATAGTTGCCTGAAGACAAGCCGTCTAAGGCAATGTTAAAGGCACCATCCTGTTCGACATCAAAACGGCCTTCCTTCGCTACCGTTTTATTGGCTCTTTTAATCACATAAGTGGCATCCAGCCATTCGCTGACGTCAAAATCAATCGTCCATTCATCCCACATTGCTGGAGCAGCCGTTACATAGAGGTCATCGACCGTGCCGGTTAATGCGGGATTGTTCTTGCCGGAGATTTTGACATCAAGCTCGGTTTTGATCTCTGGTGCCGTTCTCTTCACGAAGAAAGGAATTGTGGCGTAATCAGAATAAATATTCCCATTAGTGCCGAGAGAGAGAAGCTCAACCGAGTACAAGCCGTCTTTGACCTCTTCTATTTCCTTGGATGAATAGTTGTGGTACTCCCCATCCCAGTCGAGTGTATATTCCGTATTAGCATTAAAGAGATACTCATCCGTACCAAAAATTTGCCCAATCACTCCATCTTGATCTGGTCCTGATTCTGGGTGAAGGCTATCATACAAATCTACGATGACGATTCCCATAGGATTATAGAATTCAAAACCTACACTCAGTTCACCCAGCTCTCCTTGTTCGTTCAGAGGGAAATGCGCCAGATAGTTCTCGGTCTCACTGTAAACCTTGGTATATTTGACACCGGTCATTTCCAGATTAAAGTAAGCTACATAGGGTACAGAGTAAGTACGAGTATCATTTTTGAAAATAATATACCCCTGCTGCTCTGAAACCCCGGATACACCTGCCGGAACTTGAAGCGTTACAACCAGTTCTTTCTCGCCACTTAAATCAAAAGAAGGTTGATCCACCGTAACAGCTACTCCAGGGGTAGATTGAGTTGTACTAACCTCAACCTCAAACTGACCACCAATGTCACCAATCTGCTCAACTTTTATTTTCTTCTGAACAGTTTGTGCGGTCGCTCCTGTAAAATTACCGAAGTTAATGCTTCCCGTAATATTATCCTGCTCTTTACTTGTTCCGTTCTCCTGATAAGAAGTTTTGTCCAGAACCTTCACCAGAGCCTCTGCCTGGATCGTATTGAGTGCTTGTACGCGCCCGGCCCCTTGATCCGTTACGTCGTAAGACTCGGTATTCAGTACTTTGGCATTGTTCATCAGTGCGACTTTGACATCGAATGGAGTCCAATCGTTGTGTTTCTCCAAAATGAGAGCTGCAAGCCCTGCCACATGCGGGGATGCCATACTAGTACCTGTTAAACGATCATAGGACTGACTGTAATCTGCATCTGCAATGTCCTTCCCGTATGCCGGAACGGATGACAAAATGCTTGTTCCTGGTGCTACCACGTCAGGCTTGATGTCAAGCGTCTTTTTAGCCGGGCCTCTGGAGCTGGAATCATTAATCTCATCGCCTGCGGTTCGGTTTTTAATAAAATCCGTGAAATTCACTTTCAGGTCCGGGTTGGCCTCGAGCAGCGATTTAATATATTCGCCGTCTTCTTTGCTCATACTAAAGGTTGGAATGAAGGCAAAACTGTCTCCAAGCAAAACGCCGATCGGACCAGGGTTCTGGTTGAATACGATGACACCCGTCGCGCCCGCTGCTTTCGCGTTGGCAATTTTATCGACAAAGGCGAGTTCGCCGCGTTTAATCAAAGCAATTTTACCTGTTACGTCTTTATCTGCGAAGTCCTCTGGCTTACCCAGATCCGCATAAACCAGTTCAAAATCTCCATCAAGGACGAATTCTGGGTCCTCAGCCAGGTTCCAAGCCATTAATTCAAGCTTATACGTAGCATCTACCACAGTAATCGGAGTGACATCGTCTGCCGGAGGCACTTCTACATCCTTGACAGATTCAACAGGCGCTTCATCCGTGACCGACTCCTCTTCTGCGCCATCTCCCGATTGAACTGGATTGGCATCCTGCTCCGTATCGACGGATGGTGCAGTTTCATCCATAGCGACCGTGTCATCAGTCATTGCTGCCTGGGCAGATTTATCGATTGGTGCGGCATCTTCAGTCGATGTTGGCCCAGATGCTTCATCTGCCTTTGCTCCTACATCCGTCTGCTTTTCAGGTGTGACAGATGGTGATGGTCCTTCTCCAAGCTCCAACGGACCCTCCTTGTTATTAATTGGCTCACCTGGCAATTCCGTATCCGTGAAAAAGTGCGATGTTGCCGCAATTTCGTCACTTGGACCTGTAGAGTTTCCTACCGTTATCGGAAAAGCCGCCGCCCCCGGCGATCCAACCGTCCAGCGGTTTGGTCCTGTATTTCCGCTTGCAACGACTGGCGTGACACCAGCCAGCGCAGCATTGTTGAGTGCTACGGATGTTACATAATCCGGGTCATTGCGGGAATTACCAAGCGAGAGGTTGATTACATCCATCCCATCCTGAACGGAACGGTCAATACCTCCCAGTACCCAGCTGGAATTACCGCTTCCGTACGGCCCAAGAACGCGGTAAGCATAGATATCCGCTTCGGGTGCAATACCCACGACTCCATATTCGCCAGCATCGCGGGCTCCGATCGTACCTGCTACGTGCGTTCCATGATCTGTCCAGTACGTATTCCCCCTGTCATCGACCTGCGGGGGATTGGAAGGATCGTTCTCCCAGTCGACTGGAGTAGTCTCATATGGATCATTATCATTGTCAACGAAGTCATATCCGCCCTTATAAGCATCTTTCAGGACAGGGTGAGCATAATCAATACCTGTATCAATAACGCCGACTTTAATGCCTTTACCTGTATATCCGAGATCCCATACTTCCGGAGCACCGATGAATGGCCCCGTATCTTTCATATATGGATTCACTTCGCCCTTCGGTCCAACCGTTACCTCCAGATCGGGATAAACGCCTAAAACGCCTGGAATATCAAGCAGCGCTTCAACCTTGCTGCCATCGATCTCCATTGACACCCCATTGAATGCGTAACTGTATTGGTTCGAAATTTCGTGTGATATATTCTTCGTGTTCAGGCTGCGAATAAAAGTCCGCTGCTCCAATTGGACCTGGGCTTCGACCTTCGCCTCTGCCGAAGAACTAAAAGATTGGCCCTGAATGGAGGATAGGCCTTTTGCCAAAGCCACTGGCTCAGTAGATAACTCTACGATGACTCTTGTTGGACCCCCAGCAGACTTCTGTAGACTTTGATCAAGCTTGGGAAACTCCGCTAGCTTAGCTCTCTGTTTTAGAATATCCTTTAACTGCCTTGCTTCATCGGCACTGAGCTGATTGCCCTGTTCGATCTGCCGTTCTGCCGGAGCGGCCCCAGCCGCTGGTGCAATCAATGATAGCATCAATATAAAACTTAGTAGTGCGGACCATAACTTTTTACTCAAGGCTTTGCCCCTCCCAAAAAATTAGATTTCTCAATCAATTCAGGGTCTGGGATGTCATCAGCATAACTGTGCTGCCTATCGATGGTATCCACTCCTTTCCGCATAAGACTGACCCGTGGTAAATTATTCGAGAATCTGAAATTAGATTCCTTCATCCTTTTCTGTATGTTTTTGTTAAATCCAGTCGATTGTATAGGAGGTTTTGACGAATGCCAGGAAACATCATAAATTCAAGGGAATTAAGGCTTACATAGGAGGTAAGGGGGGAGAAATGAAATCGAGGAAAAAGAAAAACCGAGACTATGAAATAGCCTCGGTTTCTAAGGGGTGTAACTGATTCTGCAAGATATATCCAGTCGATCCTATGATTCGTTCAGCAACCGCACAAACTCTTCTTCATCCTCCAGGATGTCGATGCCGAGCTGCTGGGCTTTGGTCAGCTTGCTGCCGGCTTTTTCGCCTGCAATGAGGAGGTTGGTTTTCTTGGACACACTGCCGGTGACTTTGGCACCGAGTGCTTCCAAGCGTTCGGTTGCCTCTTCGCGGGTCAGCAGATGGAGGGTGCCTGTCAGCACGACCGTTTTGCCGCTGAAGTAAGAATCGGTGCTGACCGGCTTCGGTGCTTCCGGTGCTTTCGCCTGGACACCCAGTGAGAGCATTTTCTGAATGCTCGCTTGCGCAAACGGATCCGCGAAGTATCCAGCGATACTTTCGGCCACGATGCCGCCTACGTCCGGCAGCTCGACCAGCTCTTCTGCAGTCGCTGCCATCACACGATCCAGATCACGGTAATGATCGGCCAGCATTTTGGTTGTGGATTTGCCGGTATTCGGTATACCCAGTGCAAAGAGGAATGATGCGAGATCCCGCTCCTTGCTCTTCTCGATGGCATCCAGCAGATTCTGGGCTTTTTTCTCACCGAAGCGCTCGAGCTTCAGCAAACTGTCAAAAGATAACGTATAAAGATCAGCCGGTTCCCGCACACCCAGTTCGTCGTATAACTGGATCGCGGTCTTGTCGCTGAACGTTTCAATGTCCATGGCATCCCTGGAAGCAAAATGCGTGATGCGGGCTACAATTTGCGGCTTGCACCCTGTCTTGTTATTGCAGAAAAGATGGGCGCCGCGCTGCTCCAGCGGAAATCCGCAGGATGGACACTGTTCCGGGAACAATATCTCTTCCCCATCCTGCTCCTCCGTTACTTTGCCGAGAATCTCGGGAATGACGTCATTCGAACGGCGAATAAAGACACGGGAGCCCAGCGCGAACTTAAGGTTCTTGCGCTCAATATCTCCGATATTGTTCAGCGTACAATTTTGCACGGTGACTCCAGCAAGCTCAACAGGCTCTACACGCGCTAATGGTGTGATTTTTCCGGTCCGCCCCACATTCCAGCTTACCGACTGCAGCACGGTCGTGGTTTCTTCCGCTTCGAATTTGTAAGCGACTGCCCAGCGCGGGAACTTGTCGGTATATCCAAGAGCCTCGCGGATGCGGAAATCAGTCACCTTCACCACCGCTCCGTCGATGAGATAATCGAGCTCGGAACGGCGTTTCTCGATATCGGCCAATTGCTCCATCACGTCATCAAACTGCTCAAAATAGAAAATGTACGGATTGACCTTGAGTCGGTTCTCTCGTAGGAAATCCATCATTTCCATGTGATCGGCAAAGGTGATTCCATCCGAATAACCTACATTATAGAAGTAGGCGTTCAGCTTACGCTCGGCCGTCACCTTCGGATTAAGATTGCGGAGTGCCCCTGCTGCGGCATTACGCGCGTTTTTGAGAGGCTCAGCCGCGGTTTGATTGTATTTGTCCAGCACGGACAGGTTCATGATGCCTTCGCCCTGTACTTCAATCGTGCCTTCTGTATACGGGATCGTCATCGGCACCGACTTGATGGTCTTCACCTGAGCCAAAATGCCTTCGCCAACCACACCGTTGCCCCGTGTCGACGCCTGAACCAGCTTACCATCCTGATAGGTCAGATTCAGCGTCAACCCGTCAAACTTCAGCTCCAGTGCATAACAAGGCGCCTTGAGAGGATTGCCGGGATTCTTCGTATTGTAGTCATTGACCAGCCTGACGACGCGATCGTGCCAGGTACGGAGCTGCTCGATGTTCTGAGCCTTATCAAGGCTCCATAACGGAGCCAAATGGCGATGCGGGGCAAAACCTTTCAGAATCTCCCCACCCACCCGCTGGGTCGGAGAATCCGGAAGCGTCACTCCGGTCTCTGCCTCCAACGCTACCAGCTGGTCGTACAGGGCGTCATACTCCTTGTCGCTTACAAGCGGCTGATCCAGCGTGTAGTAATGGTAATTGTAATTGTTCAGCTCCGCAATGAGCTTCTCCATCTTTTCCTTGAAATCCATGCAGGGGCAATCCTCCTTCAATAATATAAGTTCTATCCCTTATTCCACCTTCGTAATCGGCGCGAAGCCGGCAAGCAGACGTTTCACACCCACAGGCGCCGGGAATGCAATCTGCAATTCCATGTCGTTGCCACTACCTTTGACCGCTACAATCGTACCGGTTCCCCATTTGCCATGGGCTACTTTGTCACCAGCTTTGAAATCGCCGTTGTCCGAAGAAGCTGCCGAACGAGATGGCGCACCGGTTGTCATGGTCACCCGGCTCTTCGGTGCGGCTTGCGCGGAAGCGGTCGATCCGCCAAGGGAGAGGTCATTGGTACGGCCGCCGCCAAAGTTGCTGCCTCCACCACCGCTGAAACCGCGTCCTGCATAAGATCCGCCCACATTGCTACCGCCGCCGCGGCGGTATCGGTCATGCGCCATCTGGGTATCTTCCTTCAGTTCTTCCGGAATCTCCTCCAGGAATCGCGAAGGCATGTTCGCCGTCGTGCGGCCAAATAGCGTACGCATGCGCGCACAGGACAGGAATAACTGCTTCTCCGCACGCGTGATCCCTACATAAGCAAGCCGGCGCTCCTCTTCCAGCTCTTCGTTATCCATAAAGGCACGGCTGTGCGGGAATACCCCTTCCTCCATGCCGATGATGAATACGACCGGGAACTCCAAGCCTTTGGCACTGTGCATGGTCATGAGCACGACAGCATCGTCGCGATCTTCTTCGTCATCGTTCATCGAGTCGATGTCCGCAATCAAGGCAAGATCCGTGAGGAAGGAGATGAGCGACTTATCCTCGTTGTTCTTCTCGAACTCTTGCGTAACCGACAGGAACTCGTCGATGTTCTCAAGGCGGGATCTGGATTCGATCGTATTCTCGTTTTGCAGCTCGAGACGGTACTCGGACATCTCCAGTATTTTTTCCGTAAGCTCGGTGACCGACAGAAACTCGACCATTCGGCTGAGCGCGGCAATCATGTCGTAGAAACCCACTAGCGCATTGCGCGTCCGTCCGGCGAAGCCGAGGTCGTCCACGATTTCCAGAACGCGGAAGATCGAGATGCCCCGCTCTGCGGCCGCAGCAGCCAGCTTCGCGACGGTTGTGTCGCCGATGCTTCTTTTTGGCACATTAATGATCCGCGTTAAACTAATATCGTCGTCCGGGTTGGAAATCAGGCGAAGGTAAGCAAGCATGTCCTTAATCTCTTTGCGATCATAGAACTTGATGCCCCCGACGATCTGGTACGGGATGTCCGACTTGATCAGAATTTCCTCGATCACCCGGGACTGCGCATTGGTCCGATACAGAATCGCGTGGTCCTGATAACTCTTGCCGGCGTTAATGCTCTTGCTAATTTCCGAGGTAACAAAATACCCCTCATCATGCTCCGTATCCCCGCGGAACACCTTAATCTTCGGTCCTTCACCTTGCTCGGTCCACAGATTCTTCGGTTTGCGGCCAGTGTTCAGGCCAATAACATTGTTGGCAGCGTTCAAAATGTTCGCTGTAGAACGGTAATTCTGCTCGAGCAGAATCGTCCGCGCCTCGGGATAATCCTGCTCAAAATTCAGGATGTTCGTGATATCCGCGCCACGCCAGCGGTAGATCGACTGATCGCTGTCCCCGACGACGCAGATGCGGTGATGGCTGTCCGCCAGCATACGGCAGAGCATGTACTGCGCCCGGTTGGTATCCTGATATTCATCCACGTGGATGTACTGGAATTTGCGCTGGTAGAAATCGAGAACCTCCGGCACTTCCTTAAACAGCTGAATCGTGGTCATGATCAGATCGTCAAAATCAAGCGAATTGTTGCTCTTCAAGCGCTTCTGGTATTCGGTATATACCTTGGCTACAAGGGATTCAAAATAGTCTCCGGCTTTCTGTTCATACTGCTGCGGGGAAATCAGCTCATTCTTAGCGGCGCTCATGGCCGCTTGAATCGCCTTCGGCTCGAATTTCTTCGTATCGATATTGTGATGCTTCATTACGTTCCGAATAACCGACAGCTGATCCGTCGAGTCCAGAATACTGAAATTCGAGGTGAAACCAATCCGTTCAATGTCTCTACGCAAAATCCGCACGCACATCGAGTGGAACGTCGATACCCAGATGTCCTGGCCTTCGCGGCCAACCAGCTTGGATACCCGCTCCTGCATCTCGCGGGCTGCTTTATTCGTAAATGTAATCGCAAGGATGCTCCATGGTGCAGCTTTGCGAGTGGCGATCAAGTAACCGATCCGGTGCGTCAGCACCCGCGTCTTACCGGAGCCGGCACCCGCCATAATGAGCAGCGGTCCGTCGGTTGCTTCAACGGCTTGACGCTGCTGTGGATTCAGACGACTGACGGCGTCGTGTATATCAATGGAATGCATAGTATTGCCTCCTAATAGGTGTAGATTTGATAAGGGAGAAACTTGGGTAACGATCATAATCGAAAAATGAGATAGGGTCTAGCAGATAGATAAAATTAAAAGAGAATGAATATGAATATAGATTACGACGTATCTGTATCTAGGACACTGTGAGTTCTGCGTTGCTTAGATGGAAAAGTAACTATTATAGAATTGAGGTTAGCGTAAAGCGTCTCAACATTTTTTAGCAGATCATATAACCGAGACCAGTCAGCCCTTCACGGCCTTAACCGTCTCGAGCGCCTGCTCCAGATGATCATACACAATGTTGCCTACAACGATCGTATCAGAGATAGCTGCTGCCTCCGACGCTTGCTGGGCGTTCGTTATTCCGCCACCGTAGAACAAACGGGCGTTATCCAGCGATCTGCGCACTGTGCGGACAGTTTCCATATCACCAAAGGCGCCGCTGTATTCCAAATACACAATCGGAAGATTCATCAGCTTGTCCGCAATCTGCGCATAAGCAGCGGCTCCGCTCGCATCAATCGAAGTCTCTGCTCCGGTCAACTTCGCCACCGCGGCGTTCTCGTTCAACACGATATATCCTTCGGTCACAACCAGATCCCACGGTATCATATACCCGTAGCGTTCGATTCCTTCGCGATGCCGGCCCATGATCCAGGTTGGATCCTGCGTATTCATGACCATCGGAACCATATATAGATCAAATCCGGGTACAACGGCTTCCAGATCGGATACTTCCTGCACGCACGGCAGCTCGTAACGCCTAATTCGGGACAGCAGATCCACGGTATTTTCATAAGTGACTCCGGTTGAGCCTCCGACCATAATGGCATCGGTTCCTGACAAACATACCACATCAAGGGTCTCGTCATCGATCTCCTTGTCGGGGTCCAGCTTAAACACATGCCTCCAGGATTGTATCATCTCTTTCAAGCGTCATTCCTCCACGTTCACGGGTTACTATTATACTAAAATAAGTCTATGCTAGCACGGTAAGCAAGTCAATTTATGTTCGCATAAAATACGAACATTTTTTTGGTAATTGTCATTTATCCGTTCAGTCGATATCCGAACCGGGCCGCTGGAAAGGGATTTGGGCTGATACTTCGCTAAGACAAGTGTCTATCGACGTACAATTCCAGACCGCACGACGTCACCACCCCAGACCGCATTTAGATGGTGGTTTTCTTGTGATATCAGGAGGCCATGCTTCGAAATTTATACTTTCTCATATTATGAAAAAGCCCGCGTCTCTTCTGAGACAACGGACTTCGATGATCAGCATTACTATATATGAAGAATAGCCTATTCCTTAGACGGGCGTTGCAACATGAAGCAAGCCATGTAAAACACCCTATGCCAGTCACTTTTTAATGGTGTATCTCAAACTTTTCTGCTCCAGCTCGGGCTCTGTCAGCAGGTCCGAGTAAACGCCGTACACGCCCCATTTTTCATAATTATTCACGGTCGTGGTGTCATTAATGGTGTGGACATAGGTCACGGCACCCGCTTGCCTCAGCTTGGCTACAAAATTCGGGCTGACCTTGTACTCCGGCATGGTAACGGCGTCAATGTTGTTCTCCTGCACGAAAGCCGTGATCTCGGCAGGTGAATCCTGCGTGGCATACAGCGTATAGATAATTGACTCAAACGGATAGATGTCCAGAACCATATCGAGCATGGGCTCATTATAAATTTGGATGACCACCCGATCCAGAAGTTCCGGGTCCCGCTCATTAGCAGCGTTTACAATCTCCGTGAACAGGTATTGAATATCCTGATCCTCCTGCTCCTTCGTGTCTGTCACGATGTAGATATCGGGGTGACGCTCCATCATATTCATGATCCCCTCAATATCCATCGGTTGGTATTGCTCCAAAATCGGTGTATTAATGAATTCCTCATGGCTCAGACGGGCTGCCTGCTTATCGTCCGGGAGTTTTTCCTTCTGGCCTAGCTGCTGTGTCATGCTCTCCGTCCACTCATGCCTGGCGACGACTTTACGGTCCTCCGTCAGCATCAAATCAATCTCGAATACCCGAGTGCCTTTCTCGTAGTTAACGACCATGGCTTCATAAGCGTTTGTATAGGGCTGTTCACCGATACTCCCCATGGCGTGCGCAATCAGGCGATAGGCCGCGAATCCTTGCGGTTCTTCCTCATCCATCTCAAGATGAGTCTGAAGCAGTGTCATAATGGCGGAAAATAATAGAAGGACAGCTGCGATCCGTTTCATGGTATCCCCACCCTTTGCATCGTTCATCGCTGTTGCTAAGTAAATACCCGGTTGAAGGGTGGGCCAAACAAAAAACCGCCACTCGGCTGCTGCCAAATGACGGAATGATTTTATGGATACTGCTGATCACTAGCTTTTGGCCTTCAAAAGATGAATATACCATTTCAATCCCGCGTTGTGGTTAAACACGCTGACTTTATCCACGATATCAAATAATCCGCAGCTTTCAATCTCGCTAATCTTATGTTCTACCATGAGATAATCAGAATCTTGGGTGTTCTTGTGTGAATATAGAGAAGAGATGATGACGCCATCTGGGGTCAGGTAACGCGCATATTCTAGCAGTTTGTTCGGGGTGTTGGGCACGTACTGCAATGACTCATTAAACACAATGACGTTGTAACGCTTATGAGGAACATAATGATTGATGTCCGCGCGCTGGAATAGGTTCCTTGATGTTTTGCTGGATGCGATTTTGATCGCTTCTTCGGACAGGTCGACACCCGTGTAATTCAACTGTTCAACATCAAGGAGCATGTCATACAATATCCCGGCCCCGCATCCCATATCCAGAATGCCCTCGTCCCCAATAAACTTTCTTATGTAACCGTACACGACCGAGTATCTGGCATATTCCGTGATGTCCGATAAATAATCCCACATGTTGGATCTATACTCTTCGTCCCATTGCTGTTGATTACTTTCAATGAAATCCTGAACCTTGGCGTGTTCCATTTCGATTCCTCCCCATATTGAATGTTAACTCCCATCTGGCAAATGAAGTGACAACATGAAAACAAGGTCATTTGAAAAACATTAGCTTAGTGCTCACAAAGAAAATCAAGAATTGGATCATCCTTGCGTACTAACGATCCTACATATGGACCACTGAAGACATTGACGAGTCTCTTATTTCATTATAATAGTATTATAGTTATATATTGTAAATGTATCCGATTGACTATTGTACGATGTGGTGCACATGCATGTCTCTGGCTTGATGAATGGATCAAATGTCCGAAATTAATTCTCTGATACGCCACAGCCTTACAAGAAGCGACAGCATTCGATATCTTTCTGCGTGAGTCGGGACCTGGGGAGCATATAAACGTCTGGGACAGGTACGCAAACAAAAAAACGCCATCTGGCTCATGCCAAATGACGTTAACATCGATTATGATCAGTATGCGTTCTTGAATCCGTTGCGGATCGTGCGCAGAATGATTTTGATATCAAACAGAATGGACCAATTCTCAATGTAGAAAATATCGTGTTTGATCCGTTCCTCAATCGAAGTATCCCCACGCAGGCCGTTGCTCTGCGCCCATCCCGTGATGCCCGGGCGTACGTGGTGTTTCACCATGTACTTTGGAATTTCCTCTTTGAACTGTTCAACATAATAAGGTCGCTCCGGCCTAGGGCCTACCACGCTCATATGACCAAACAGGACATTGAAGAACTGAGGCAGCTCATCCAGACTGGTCTTCCGAAGAAAAGAGCCGAACTTGGTGCGGCGCGGATCATTTTCCACGGTCCAGCCCGTATCCGATGCCCCCTCCGGGAGCGGCTTCATGGAGCGGAATTTATACATATAAAAGTTTCTGCGGTTCAGCCCAACACGCTCCTGCTTGAAAATGACAGGGCCTGGGGAAGTCAAACGAATCCCTAGGTAAATCCCGATCATCACCGGCAGGGTCAGAATAATCGCCACTAAGGCGAATACAATATCAAACGCTCGCTTGAACAGCCGGTTTGCCGCTAGATCCAGCGGGATATCGCGCACGTTGATCATCGGCATTCCCGCAAAGTTATCAAACACCGGCCGTGCCGGGAGGTAATCGAAAAAGTCCGGGATAATCAGCGTCCGAACACCGGCTTTTTCACAAGCGGCAATGATCTCTGGGTACTTGTGGTGCGCATTTAGCGGAAGTGCTAGTACGACCTCATCAACGAGCTTTTCGTTTAGCACCTTATGCAGATCGCTGACCGAACCCAGAATGGGTTTAAGCCGTCTGGCTTCGATCTCGTCCCACTGCTGGTAATCATCCAGGAAACCGATGACTTCATACCCTAGCTCCGGGTATTGCTTCAGATTTTTGAAAAATTTCTTGCCCAGCGTACCTGCACCCACGATGAGCACGAATTGGCGATTGTAGCCTTTTTCCCGAAAATGTTTTAGGGATTTCTTTAGGAAATAACGGTATAGGATAATGAAGGCTACGTTTAGAATCATGTAGATGGCAAGATACCAACGAGAGATATTCACCTCTTTGACAAAGAACATGATACTTAATAGAATGAACATCCCGATAAGATGAGTCTGAAAGATTTTCATGAACTCGTCGGCGAAGCGCTTTTTCCGCTTTGGTGAGTATAAGGAAATCATGATACCAACAGCCAAGGCTACTGCACCATAAACTAGACTCCACAAAGTATAGGTTTCAAGAGGGAGCGGTTCTTCGTACGGAAACCAGCTGCTCTCAAACTTGATCCACCATGCAAACAAGAATGCCAGTTGGATAAAAGCAAAATCAGTGATCATATATAATTTAGTCAGGAAACCCTGATTTTTACGGATCATGATTTCACCTCCACTCCACCTGAAGATTGCGTTATGGTTGCTGGACGAATGGGCTTAAGCCGGTTCGTGAGCAGGGACAGGAGCAATTTTAAACCAACGCCCGCATACACGGCTCCATTAACGAATATGTTATATTTCTGCCGGTAATGCTTCCGATGAAAAAGAATCATCGCCCGATGGAACTCATAAATGATCTTGAACGGCCGACGCCGAGCGCTACCGCCTTTATAATGGATAATCGTCGTCCGGGGATAATAGTGAATTCCCCATCCCGCCTGCTTGATGCGGTAACACCAGTCAATATCTTCCCCGTACATAAAAAACGTTTCGTCCAGCCCGCCTACCTGCTCGATCGTCTCGCGGCGTACCAGCATGAACGCACCAACCAAACAATCCACCGGATACTCTACGTCCGGATTCAAATATCCCAGCTGATACTGGTTAAACACCGGCTTGTTCGGGAACAGCTTGCTGAGCCCAAAAGCATA
Source organism: Paenibacillus sp. NPDC058898 (assembly GCF_049316025.1). Classification (NCBI taxonomy): domain Bacteria; kingdom Bacillati; phylum Bacillota; class Bacilli; order Caryophanales; family Paenibacillaceae; genus Paenibacillus; species Paenibacillus sp. NPDC058898. The sequence goes on from NZ_JBMOSM010000005.1 coordinate 17,016, forward strand.
ATGAAAAGAAGCTGAAGGTGTTGGGAATCCTCTTTTGCAGGCCTTATCCAGCGAACCGTCCGGAAGGACAATTTTACAGCCAGAAGCACCAATGATCGGATTATAGTCCATAAAAGCGACCATCGTCTCGATCGTATCCTGCTGGATAATCGTGTCGGAATTTAGCAGCAGCATATAGCGACCTTCCGCCACTTCCATCCCCTGATTGTTGGCTTTAGCAAAGCCGGTATTCTCCGTGTTCTGGATCAGCTTGACCTGCGGAAATAACTCCCGAATGGTCTGAACCGACTCGTCCTTCGAGTTGTTATCTATCAAAATGACTTCATATGTATACTGCGTCTCTGATGCAAACACAGATCGCAAACAGTCCACCGTCAGCTGACAGGTATTGTAGTTCACGATTAAAATGCTTAAATCCATTGCATAACGTCTCCTGACAAATATAGTAATCTATCGACATTATAGCATAGTTCAAAGGGAAAGAAGGAATATCAAGGAATAAGTTGCTTTATGTTATTCAACCTCATATAAACCCGATCAAAATAAAGAACTTAAACAACAAACTCTCTGCTTTGGATTGTCTGTACAATTTGCTCTTACGCGTATAATGTAGCCTGTCTACGAATCTTGTGCGAGATGCAAGAAATAAAACCAGCTGCTCTTTCTGAACGCCAGTCAATCGTGATCCATAGATTCGATTAAACTCGCTCGCTTGTTTATGCAACAAGTCTTTACCCGTATGTCTTTTAAAACTGGCCCATTTGCTCTTTAACTTACCTGCGAGGGAGTTGCTGCCTCCTACCACATTGTTCCTGTGCTGACGGTATAACATGGACGGCGTGTTATCGTAGATTACAGTTCCAAATGCCGAAACGAGCAAATAGAACCACCAATCATGCATAAGAACCTTTTGACTGTCCACCGATTTACTATGCATAAAAAGGTTTCTTGCTGATTGATTCATCGTGATCGTCGCGCCAATGGCGATATTCTCGTATAATGCATTGAAAAAAGATGGCTCCCGAGTAGGAGGCTTAGGCCATGTACCTTTCCGGTTTAACTCGTCATCGGTAAGGTAGGTCGATGTAAATACCATCGCCGGTACTTCTGTATGTATAGAGGAATTCAAGCGTGCGATAGCATGTTCTACCTTATGATCAAGCCACACATCATCCTGGTCGCAAAAACAGTAGTAATCAACTTCAGTGTCTGCAGCACGCAGCAGTTCAAAGAAGCTGGACACAACGCCAACATTCGGTCCTTTAATAAGCTTTATCTGATCTGGGTGTATCTTTATCAGTTGTTCGAGAACTTGAACTGTTTGATCCGTGGAACCATCGTCTCGTATCAAAATCGAGATGAAGGGGTGTGTCTGGTTGAGAATGCTCTGGATTTGTTCGGATATATACTTTTCACCGTTATAGGTGGATAGTAATACTTGCACTTTATTCATAATGGGAGAACCTCCGAAAAACTCATGATATCAATTATCTCGCAGACCCAATACAGCTTAAAGGTACGATGAAGAAAGAAGCTAGCTAAAAAAGGCCTGATCATACAGATCAGGCCTTTCGAGTCGCTGTAATTATTTTAAGTATAGTTCAGGATGCTGCTTCATATCCAGCATAAACTGCTTCAGCCCTTCACGCCAATGTGGCAAATCCTCAAATTGGTTTAGACGGATAGCCAGGTGATCCATCGTTGAATTGGCCGGACGTGGGGCTGGTCGTGGAAATTCTGCCGTCGAGCAAGGCTGCAATTCAGCGGTTATGGTAAGTCCCAATTGTTTACGAGCCTCTTCAAAAATGGCGCTAGTAAACTCATACCAAGTACAAGAACCACTGTTGGAGGCATGATATATACCGTATTTTTCAGTGGAAATTAAGTTTATCAAGAACTGCGCCAGATCTACCGTGTAGGTGGGCGAACCTTTTTGGTCGTTAACCACCTTTAACAGCGGTTTTTCTTGTCCTAGACGAAGCATCGTTTTCACGAAATTGTTGCCATGTAGACCAAACAACCATGAAGTTCTTACTATAAACCACTTGCTGGAGAAATTCCGAATCATTTTCTCGCCTTCCAACTTGGATCGACCATATATCGTTTGCGGATCGGTGTCGTCATACTCAACATAAGGCGCCTCACTAGTACCACCAAAAACATAATCCGTGCTTATATAGACTACTGTGGCACCAATCTTTTCGGCGGCTAAAGCAATATTCCTTGTACCTATGGCATTCACAAGATAAGCACCATCTGGATCACTTTCGGCTGTATCCACGGCTGTATAAGCTGCACAATGGATAATAATATCCGGATCATGAGCAGAAATAACCTGACCGCATTGCTCCATGCTGGTAATTTCCAGCTCTGCTCTCCCACAGCCAATAACCTCATGTCCGGCTTCACCAAAAACATGCGTTACATCCCGCCCCAACTGACCGTTTGCTCCGGTTACGAGTACCTTCATTCAACTTCACCCAAACGCTTGCCGTACTGCTGAGTCATGTATTCCCGATAGGCACCGGACTGGATGCGTGTCCACCAATCCTTATGGTTCAAATACCATTGAATCGTTTCCTTAATGCCTGTCTCGAAATTATGCTTTGACTTCCAGCCCAGCTCATTCGTGATTTTTGTAGGATCAATACCATATCGGCGATCATGACCTGGACGATCCGCTATATATGTGATCAAGGACTCCGGCTTCCCGAGTTCTTCCAGAATCGTTTTTACGATATGCAGATTGGTCCGCTCGTTGTTGCCCCCAATGTTATAGACCTCGCCTAATTTCCCCTGATGAATAACAAGATCGATCGCATTACAATGATCCTCCACATAGAGCCAATCACGGATATTCAATCCGTCGCCATATACAGGCAGGGATTCATCATTTAGAGCCCGAGAAATAATAAGGGGAATCAGCTTCTCAGGAAATTGGTATGGACCGTAATTATTCGAGCAACGGGTAATGTTGACCGGGAGACCAAAGGTCTCATGATAAGCTCTTACAAGCAGATCCCCACCTGCCTTGCTGGCTGAATAAGGACTGTTCGGAGCAAGTGGTGTCATTTCAGAAAACAGCCCCGTCTCACCTAAAGAACCGTACACTTCATCCGTGGAAACTTGAATAAATTTGGTCACGCCATATTTCTTGGCTGCATCCAGAAGAACCTGCGTACCCAGCACATTGGTGTTCACGAAGATTTCTGGTTCCAAAATGCTTCGGTCCACGTGTGATTCTGCTGCGAAGTTAACCACCACGTCGATGCCCTGTTGGAAAATAGCATCTACTGCTGTTTTGTCAGCAATATCTGCTTGAACGAACGAGTAGTTTGCCTGACCCTCCATCGATTTTAAGTTTTCTAGATTTCCTGCATACGTAAGTGCGTCCATATTCACGATCTGATAATTCGGATGCTGCTGCAGCATATATAAAACAAAGTTACTGCCTATAAAACCGGCACCGCCGGTGATAAGAAGTTTCACGAAAAAACCTCCATTAACATGCCAACTTATTTATTGAGTCTACATAAGATATGCGTCTCAATTATAATTGGTGCCACGTAACAGAGGTATTTAGCCTATTAAATTTCTTAAGATCACATTAATTCTATCTACTCTCCAGCTGCTCCAACCAAGATTCATTAGACAAATACCATTGTACCGTTTGTTTTATACCTGTTTCAAAAACATATTTTGGCTGCCAACCAAGTTCTTTTCTTATTTTTGTTGCATCTATTGCGTACCGTCTATCATGACCAAGTCTATCAGTTACAAAGGATATTAACTCCTGGGATTTACCAAGTTCTTTTAGAATTGTGTTTACAATTTGCAGATTTGTCCTCTCATTATTTCCACCAATGTTGTAAACTTCCCCAGCCTTCCCTTCATGCAATACTAAATCTATCGCACTACAATGATCCTCGACATGCAACCAATCTCGTATATTTAAACCATCCCCATAAACAGGTATTTTTTCATCCCTTAATGCCTTAGTGAAAACAAGGGGGATTAACTTTTCAGGAAACTGATATGCACCATAATTATTCGAACAACGAGTTATACATACTGGAAATTGATAAGTTTCAAAATAGGCTCTGGCTAACATATCTCCCCCAGCCTTACTTGCAGAATATGGGCTGTTGGGGGAAAGTGGAGTAGACTCTGCGAACAATCCCTCAGCACCTAAACTGCCATAAACCTCGTCTGTGGATACTTGAACATATTTACTTATACCGAATTTTTTTGAGGCTTCAAGCAATACCTGAGTACCTAGAACGTTAGTCTTTACAAATATCTCCGGGTTAGCAATACTTCGATCGACGTGAGACTCCGCAGCGAAATTGACAACATAATCAATCCCCGTGGATAGGATTCGTTCGATAGCTGCTGTATCTGCAATATCTGCTTGAATAAAAGAATACCTTGGATTATCATGAACATTTTTTAAATTGTTAATATTACCAGCATATGTTAGGCTATCGACATTAACTATTTCATAGTTTGTATACTTATTAAGAATGTGAATGATAAAATTGCTACCAATAAATCCAGCGCCACCAGTCACTAATATTTTCAATTCATATCAACTCTTTCTTCTTTTAAAAGTTAATTTCCGAATTTCTAAATTCAGGATGGTTTTTATCCTTTTCTGATAAAATGGGGTTCGAGACGGGCCAATCGATATTGAGATCTTTGTCATTCCAGACTATTCCTCGATCATGTTCGGGAGAATAATAATTATCAACTTTATACATTACTTGTGTATTGGTTATCAAGGTGCAGAATCCATGTGCAAATCCTTTAGGAACAAGGAGTTGCCGCTTGTTTTCTTTACTTAAAATAACACCTATCCACTGCCCAAATGTTTTAGATTCTTTTCTAATATCTACTGCTACATCATATATTGCTCCTGCAGTCACCCTTACTAGTTTAGTCTGTGCTTTGGGATTCAGTTGATAATGCAAGCCTCTTATTACCCCTGCCTCACAAGAAAGAGAATGGTTATCTTGAACAAATCGATAATCTAATCCATTTTTCAAAAAAGCATCCTCGTTATAGCTTTCTAAAAAGAATCCTCGGGAATCCTGATGAACAACAGGCTCTACAAGATAAAGACCATCAATCTTTAATGGAGTTATTTTCAACGTTGATTCATTCCTTCCTGCTATAATCAAATTTTCCCACTTCAATATATTCATCTTTATCCCTGAGTTTACTTAATGCGTACACTTTTGCTTCATTAGACTCGATTTTTAGATATCCAACCCAGCCATTGTTATCAACATTCTTCATGCCTAATGCCTCAGATAATCCCTCACGATTAATACCGAATACACCTGCTCCTAATACAACATTATTCTCATCAACAAACACAATATAATCCGTTTCATGCTTCTCTAAGAATAACCAGCCTGAAGCCATAAACAAGTTGCCATTCAGGTTAGTTATGTCATCAAAATTGCCCAGTACTTTTGAGTCTTTACTAACTTTTGAGGAAGCTAATCTCCCTTCTTTAAAGCTTGCCTGGAGTGAACTTTTAGCAAATAAATCACTATGCTCGCTATTTAGAAGTGAGAGAATGTCAACCTCTTCGACTTTACTAGGAGCTTTGCTTTGATTCTCTTTGGTAGCACTTTCATTGCTTACTGCATTTTGAAATTCGGACTTTACAAGAAAAACCAAACAAACAATAAGCAGAAAATTAAATACTATGAAGGCTATCTTTAAAAATTTACTTTTCATATTATTCCTCATTTTTTAATTAAAGTATTTATTTTAAAGTAATCTTCCTGCAAATGCGGTTCTTTTTCTTTTCCCAACTTTATCGAACTCAACCCACTCATAGAGTTGCACACCCCAAATATGAGGCGATATGCCCATAAAGCGAACAATAAATTTGTTATCCCCTGAAATCTGAATATCTTCAAAAGAAATAGTTGTTGGTTCATTGTGTTTTATCGCGCTACTATCCATAATCACGGTTCTAATTATATGGTGATCCATGTTTAATACTTCAAATGCGAGAAACTCATTAATTTTTTCACTTCGATAATTGGTGAATAAACATTCTACACCGCTCCATTTATCTTGGGATGGGGATACCTCATAATACATGATTCCCTCATTTAGTATTGAATCACCAAGAGTTAATACATAATTATCTAAAGATTCTTTCGCTTGAATCACACTGTAATTTATAGTTTCCCGACATAATTCATTAATCTGATCACTTAAATCGAAAGAATTGCTATTTCTAATAAGTTTTAATCGGTCACTAGCTTTTTTCCACCTACTTTTTTTGCTTAGGTCATGCTGAACCCACAACTCATAACTCTTCTGATCATTATTGCTTAAAGTACCTACCAAATCATAATACTCACTTGCAGAATTCGTAATATTTTCTTGAATATCATTTTCTTGAATCTGATGCAGCTCAATATTTTCAATACGATCTATGCCTTCTTTTAGCATAGATGTCATTAAATCATTCTCCCTTACTGTGGCACGTAAGTTTTTTATTTCATTTTCTAATTTGTCTATTAGATTTTTAATAGTTGCCTCGTCTTGCAAGGACTCTTGTTGATTTTTAATTATTTGATTTAGCTTTTCAATTTCCCCATTAATTTCTGCATTAGTCTCTTGTGAAATTTTAAATTTTTCAGATAATATTATCAAATCACTTGTGTTGTCCTCATGTTGTTCTCTTAATCTTCTAATTGTTACATGATGTGGTTCTTCTAATGGTGTTTTTGATATATTAATTAATTCATCCTGAGTAATCTCATCTTTAACTACTACCAAATGTATAACTATTTGGTCGACTATATTTATAGATGTATTACGTAGGCGAGCCTTTTCCTCCTCAACAAGTTTCCTATATTCGGGGAAGTAAAAGTACTCCATTTTTATACATCTGAAGTCAATTTTTAGATTACTATTATCGCTCGCCCCTAGACCCCAAGCTACTGCATGTGGAAAATAGTATTCTTCCTGTGGAATAATAGAATATGGATCTGAAGTGAAAAATCTAGCTGTATGCTCATTAAAAACTTGTTTGTGGTACGGGTTAGCTACATTTAGGCTAGTATTATAATAAGGAGCAGCTATGCAAACAATGGCTTTATGTTTACATACTCTATAAATCTCCTCCATAGTAATCATTATATCTTTTGCATGCTCTAAAGAATGCGATGCCATCACGTAATCAACTGAATTATCGTCCAGAGGTATATTGACATCAAAATCACAAACTATTTTAGTGTCTGGCGTCTCATATCTGTCGATGCCTATATAACCAGGCTGCTTATTGTAACCACATCCGAGATCTATTTTCATGACAATCCCTCCATTCTAAAATTCATAAATTGCTTCTAGTTTCAATAATTCTAGAACATCTCTTGAAACTTTAGATCTATCATTGCTTTTAATTCCAATAATAAATTTGCTGTTTTTGGATTTAAGTATCGGTCTGTCAAATAATACATCCACATAGTCATTTTTTCTTTGATTAAAAAATATCATATTAGTCCTTAATACTATTGATTTTCTATTCGGTGTTTTCAATTCAATCGTTAGCTGGCTTTCCTGCATAAAATCCAAATACTTAATTCTGATCCCCATAAACGTATCACTTAAGCATGTAAAAATAAAATCTATATTTGTAGAAAGGCGACTGCTTATGACTTTCTTTTCAAAGGGTAGCGACACAGACTTCTTTTCTATATTTTCATTTACGATACCATCATTGTTAATCATCATCCGATTCTTAGCGAAATGATTTATCTGTAGAGTATATAAATTTAGTAATAGACTAAGTGTATCTTTTTGACCTGCCCTTTCAATTTTTAAATGTGTTTCAATAGAAGCATTTTGAATATATGGTACGTTTGCTTGATAGCAATACCATTGAATTAAATTATCGTTTGTAAAGTCGTGTACCAGTTCAACACTAGATTCCTTTGCTACCTGTACTAAGTCTTCTTTCATGAGGAAATTATACTCCCACTCTCTTTCTAGAGCTAACTCTTTCACTGTACTATTGTGCTGGAAAGAGAATAATAACGGCTTTATACCTAAATCTGACAAATTCGATAGAATATTATCTGCGAAATCACCTTTCTCGATAACAAAAGCAATCTTCTTGAAGTTGGTAACGTAATTGAATTTTGCCATTTCCACCATTTGAACAAATCTATAAGCATTACCTTGGGTAGTATACTTTTCTTGTACAGTTTTCCTAGCATTCAGGTATATTTCCTCTATTTCTTTCTGGTCCATACCGATTATCTTCCGCAATTTTTTTACGAGTTCCCCTGATTTATTAGAGATTAGAAAACCATTTCTATTATCTTCGACCATGTTATAAACAATACTATTTGAGTATATTCCTACCGCTCCAGTAGCTACTGTTTCCAAAAATTTAATTGGACTCTTACTATTTTTGAAACTTGAATCTTCAATTAATGATATTATTATGTCAAAAGAATGGTATTGTAGCATGGTCAAATATTGTTTATAATTATTAATTTTTTTAATATACTTACAATTACGAAATTTCATTTCACTTGATTTTGAATATCCCACAAAATAGAATTCAATTTGGTCAGAAAAATGATCATCAATCTCTTGAATATCTGCTGAAAAAACTTCTAATTCTTCGGTTCTGGATTCGAATCCAATCCAAGCAACCTTTAACTTACGCTTAGAAAAATTACGCTCACTGAGTAAATCAATAGAAATATTAGTAGGGATTTGATATACATTTTCATTAAATATATGTATCTTTTCCGATAGTTGTGCAGTTGGTGTTACAACTAAATCAGAGGATCTAATGTATTCCATTAATATCTTATGATTTTCAGTATCTGGAGCAAAAATTTTATACTCATCTCTTTTAAGTGTGTGAATTTCCAATAAATTATCGTCAATTAAATATATATTTGGTTTTCTTTGAATCAATTTCCTAACTTCAGGTAGCATATATGTTAAACGTTGTAACATGACTATATCCGCATATTCGAGAACTCTATGATCTAAATGATTTAAGGTTACAAACATAACATTATATTTTTCTCTATACAGTTCTGAAAAATTTGTAATCATAATATTTGTTGTTGCATTATAATCTTGAATAATAACTACAATTGTTTCTTTTTGAACAAATAAAGATTCGAACTCATACTCACCTGATATTTCAGATCTATTATTGTACCAGGGGAGTAAATGCTCTATATACATTAATTTTTGTAGGTCTGGTTTATCAATTATCTTTAAACTATCAACAATGTATTTCTCGATATTATTTATTTGCAGTCTACAATTTCGTTCATCATTTTGGGCTTGTAAATATTTTATTATTGATTGATCTAGCACAGCTGTTCTTCCTAATGAATCAATCTGATTTCCTTCAACCAAACTAACAATCGAATTAATATGAACCATTAAAATCTTCTCAGACCAACGAACCCATAAATCCCAATCACAAAGTCTTTTCATAGAGACATGTATTTCATATCCCCCATACAAAAAAGGTAATTCTCTATGGTGGAGAACCGTATTATTGGCGATAGTATTAGTCAGTCTTAATTTATTATAATCAAATTCATCTCCGAATATTAATTCTTGCTTTGAAAGAAGATCCACAAATCTACACTTGCCATATACTAAGCAAGGCTCATCGATATTAGTGATTTCCTCATAAAGAACCTGCAAACCATTACTATACCATTGATCGTCATCAAATTGATAAGCTATATATTTCCCTCTTGAATGCATAATCCCCTGATTAACCCTAAGTGCAGGCAACCCAGAATTTATATTATTACGAATGTAAACTATTCTATTATCCTTTTCTAAATATTCCATAATCACATTACGTGTTTGATCAATAGAACCGTCATCTACAATGATAAGTTCCAAATTATTAAATGTTTGATTTAGTACAGAGTCTATTGATCTGCTTAAAAGGCCATTATCTCCCCTACAATAAGTTGGCAATATAACACTAATCTCTGGATGATCTATTAGGCTTTTTGAATGGTATATATCTACATCGTTCAAAAAAACACCAGCTTCAATCATTGCTATTCTCCTTATACAATAAACTATTAGAGTGCTCTAAATATGCGGCAGCCACTTCTTTGGGAGTACCTGTCATTTTAATTTCGCCGTTTTCAAGCCAGATACATTTATTACAAAACTCAAATGCAGATGGCATGCTATGTGTGACGTAGACTAGTATTTTCACTCGGTCGACTAACTCATTTAACCTATTTTGTGCTTTTTTCAAGAAACGCGCATCTCCTGCTGCTACAACCTCATCTAACAGGAGTATGTCAGGTTCAATAGATGTTGATATTGAAAAGGCTAATCTAATAAACATCCCTGAGGAATAGTATTTCACAGGGATGTTTAAATGATCCCCCAATTCACTAAATTCAGCTATAGCTTCTATTTTTCTCTCAAGCTCTTTAGGGCTTTCTCCTAACATTAATCCTCTTAATTTAATATTTTCCCATCCTGTTGCTTCCATCTCAAAACCCGTAGCAAGCTCAAATAAACTGGCAATTCTCCCATCCACCTTAAGTTCTCCACTAACAGGAGGGAAAATCCCAGCTATAACTTTTAGAAACGAACTTTTTCCGGCTCCATTGTGACCAATTATAGCCAATCTATCTCCATCCGATAGAGATAAATTTATATTTTTCAATGCTTGAATAGACTTTTTTTTAATTAGATTGGGACTTTTATACTTTCTTGGAAGAAGCAATTCCTTAAGTCCCATATCATTAAATATTTGATAATTCAAATTGATATCAGTCATTCTTATATAACTCATTGGAAACCACCCTTATATCACAATCGGAATGTGATCTTCCTACCGATTTTATTAATTAGCAAAATTGCTATTTCGCATAATATTATTGTCAAAATTATGCTGATCCCCCAACTTTGCAAACTTGCTGGTTCTTCGCCCAATAAAGGTCTTCTTATGATTTCTAACAAATAATAAAATGGGTTTAGTAGATATAACCAATGGAAATTACTGTGGTTTAACATTTCCGGTTTGTAAATTATTGGACTTAGATAGAACAAACCCTGGACTACTAATGATTGCAATGGCTGGAAATCGCGTACATACAGATTTACTATTGCAGATATAATTGCCCATGAAGAACAAAAAAATAGCCAGATTATCAAACCTGGAATAACTAACAACATTTTTAGGCCAAAAGAGTGGGGATTTATAAAAGCATAGATTAGAAAAAAAGCTACTATAGAAATAAGTAGGTTAATAAAGTTAACCAAACTTACTCTTAGTGGGAATATTTCAACTGGTACCTGCGTTTGTTTAATATAACCTTGGGAACTTAGAAAAGACAAAGAACCACCTTCAGCACTACCTGTAAAAAACAGCCATGGTAATAGTCCAGAGAATAAATAAGGAATGAGCTCTTCAATCGGCGTCCTAAATACTACAGAATAGACAGTACCAATAATCACAACTATCCCCAACGGTGATAAAAAATTCCACAACATTCCCATTACAGAATTTCTATATTTATTTTTCAGATCTTGCCTCGTGAGACTTAACAAAATATGCCTTGCTGAATATACATTTTTAAAAAAACTCACAATCAATACCTCGCTACTTTGAGTATAGTTTCTTAAAAATTTTTTTTAGAATAATAAAAAACCCTTTGATACCGAAGGTTCTAAAAATTTGCACAATTTTAAAGATATATAGATTTTGAGGCTCTTTTCTAAGCTTCACATCTTTTTCTAAACAATAGGGAGCGTGATATGATCTTAACACTGGTAACTTAGAGACAATCTCATCCGCTATCTTATCCAAGGTAAAATGATTCTCTAGCCTAATACGACTTTCTTCAATTATTTTTCTCCTTAACATATTATCTTCAATTAGATTTTTTATAGCAGTTACCCATTCATCAGTGAAATTATTTACTAATACGCCGTTTTTTCCATTTTCCACAATAAAAACATAAGGTTCAACATTAGAATATATACCAGGAACTCCTATAGCTCCATATTCCAAATATTTATTGAAGTACTTGCATTTATGAAAATCACTTGATGGTAAAGGTGCTAATCCGATATCCCATTTCCTAGTTCGCATAATTTCTATATAATCATCGTAATTGTCAGCATAGGTTAAATGATGAATGCGTTCATGATCACAAAAATCAGGCTTTGCCCCGAAAAATTCAAAACTAACATTTGGAAAAAGGTCTAATATGTTAAAAGCAACCTTTTGAAAAAAATCATTTAGAAAAAAACCGTGGTCCATACTTCCAGAAAAACCTATTACTATTTGATTGTTATTACTTTGCATCGGTAGAGATGATATACTCTCCAAGAGAACGGAAGGAGCATTTATAATGACTGATGAATCAGAATAGTGTCCATATTTATTAGCTATATTTTTATTTGTTGTCCACAAATAATTCGATAACTTTAATATTTCAATAATATTACTTCTAATATGCGGCATAGAAAAGTAAAGAGTTGACGCTGTATTTTGAGGGATATTAAGAAGATCATCATCTAGAAAGTACAGTAGTTTTTTTCCCAGCCTCCCGCCTTCTTTCATAATATCCAGTTCCAGGTTTTCGCATCCTCGTATACTTATAATAACATCGGCCCATGCAATATCCTTTTTATCTACATTTAAAGTCTCTTTAAATCTATACTCCACTGTCCCTCTATTCTGTAATAATATAAGCGGAGAACTAACGCCTACAATAGCGGATGGAATTTTTCTCAAGCAAAAAGCAAGGATCTTAGTTCTAGGCATGCTGTTCACCTAATCTAATCATTTTATATAACTCTCTATCTCGAATGATATATTTGTCGATTATTTTGAATCCAACTTTTTCATAGATATGAACAGCCTTAAGATTGGATGTAAAAACCTCTAATATTACCTCTTTCAAATTCAAATCATTCATTGCAAAATCAACCATGGCTTTCGTAACTTTTTCACCGATTTTTTTTCCCTTTGCAATATCTTCTGCAAGAAGTAATCGTCCAAATTCAGAGGTACCCAAGGCATAATCGACATGATATAACGCTACAGTTCCAACATCAACATTATTGAATTGAATAATGAACATGTAGTCACCTGGCCTAATGAGATAGGATTCAAACCAAGCTTTTTGCTGCTCTTCAGAAATAACTTCACTGTTTAAAAAAAAAGATCTTGCGCTAGCGGAATTTCTCCATCTTCTCATTTTTTCAAGATCATTTGGTCCTACTGGGCGCAACGTTATCTCCTGTATCTTCAAAATAATATTATGATCCATTTAATCTCCTCAAAAATTTCAACAATTAATTTTATTTACATAATCGAATAACGAGTCTTCCCAGTAAGGCATTTTATGACTCACACATGATTCTAACAAAGAGTTGCTCAATGCTGAGAATTTTGGCCTTCTGGCCTTAATTGGATAATCATTAGTTCGCACTGGAATCGCTTCTGCTTTTAGCTTCATCAAGCTCAGAATTCGCTTTGCGAATTCATATTTAGAACTATAACCATTACCGGAACAATGGTATAGTCCATACACTTCTTGATCTATTATTCGCACCAATTGCATTACTAAATCCGGTAAGTAAGTCGGGTTTCCTACTTGATCCTCTACAACAGATATGGTCTTTTGTTTTCTTGCTTGCTCAATTATAGAGTTGAAGAAGTTTTTTCTTGGACTTCCATACAACCACGCAGTCCTTATAATGATATGCTTCTCACAAAGATATTTAACGTGCTGTTCACCATCTAACTTTGTTTGTCCATATATATTTATTGGTCTCGTTGGGTCATTTTCCCTATAAGGCACCTTTGCCTCTCCATCAAATACAAAATCAGAAGAAAAGTGAACCATGACAGCGTCTAGGTGCTGTGAAACTTCAGCTATGTTTTTAGGGCCGATTACATTCACATTCTTAGCAACATGCGGGTTTGATTCAGCATCATCGACAGAATTGTATGCTGCGCAATTCACGATAATATCAGGTTTGATACTATTCATGCATTCATATACAGACACGATATCAGTTACATCTAAATCTTTGGAATTATACCCATATATCTTATGTTGGAGTTGGAATTGTCTAATAACCTCTTGCCCTAATTGCCCTTGTGCACCAGTTACGATTATTCTCATCTTATGACCCTACAGTTACTTCATTAAGCAAATTTTTCAGATATATACCATAGTTGGTCTTCAGTAAGGGTTGAGCTAATTTTAACAATTGTTCAGCGGTGATCCATTTATTTCTGAAAGCAATTTCCTCAATACAAGCTACATAGTTTCCCTGGCGTTTTTGAACAGCTGCTACAAAATTCGAAGCATCAAGCATTGAATCATGTGTCCCCGTATCTAACCACGCCATACCTCTCCCTAGTAACTCTACATTTAACATCTCTTCTTCCAGGTATAGGAGATTTAAGTCCGTGATTTCAAGTTCCCCTCGTCGGGATGGCTTTAAAGATTTAGCCTTTTCCGTAACCGACTTATCATAAAAATACAGACCTGGAACAGCATAATTTGACTTTGGAATCTCTGGCTTTTCTTCTATTGAAATCACTTTTCCAATGTGATCAAATTCCACTACTCCATAATCCTTAGGGTTCTGCACGTAATATCCAAAGATCGTTGCTCCATTAACAAGATTTGTTGCCTGTTTTAGACTGCCCGTGAGACCGTGTCCCCAAAAAATATTATCACCGAGAACCATCGCAACTTGTTGATCAGCTATGAACTCTTCCCCAATAATGAAAGCTTCCGCAAGACCATTGGGAGATGGCTGGACAGCATATTGAAAGCTCATTCCTAATGCATCACCATCTCCAAAAAGTTCAGTAAATGCAGATATATCTCTTTCAGTGGAGATTATTAGTATTTCACGTATGCCAGCCAGCATTAATGTTGAAAGAGGATAGTAGATCATAGGTTTATCGTAAACTGGCACCATTTGTTTTGACATTGCTTTCGTTATTGGATACAGTCTAGTCCCGGATCCACCTGCTAATATAATCCCTTTCATTTCTGCCTCCTGGATACTATTATAAATTTTATTTAAAACTTAATTTAGATTAACTCAAAAAACTAAGTGTACTTAATTACTGTCTCACATATAAAATCTACATCTTGCTTAGTTAATTGTAGATGCATAGGCAATGAAATTATTTGTTCTGACAATTTGTGACTATTCGGACAAGTACCGTAAGCGTGTTTGTACATAGAATATTCAGTGTTATCTCTGTAATGAACTCCTGGATAAATACCACTTTCATTTAGTGCCAGCAATAACTCATCTCTGTTATCAACCGCTATGACATACAAATGTCTAGATGATTCACAATCGATAGCAACAGGTACTGGTTTTATTTTTGATGAGAATCCTTTGAAGTTTTGATCGTACCATTCTGCTAATTGTCGTCTATAGGAATTATCTCGGTCTAAATATTTCAATTGGACAAGCCCTATTGCGGCCATTATAGAATTACCGTGATATTTATAACCCACATATTCAACATCATATTTCCATTTATATGCACCCTTATCGTTTGCTCTGGCATATGTATCTTTATTTATTCCTAACCAAGTCAACTTACGACACAATTCATCCAATTCTGAACTTTGAAAACATATCATTCCTGAATCCGCAGTCGGAAGATTCTTTACCGCCTGGAAGGAATAAACGACAACATCCGCATCTTTTCCAGGTATCTCTCCATTCACCCTTGTTCCAGCCATATGAGCTGCATCTAAAACAAGTTTCAAATTATACTTTTTGCATAATTCTACGATTTCTTTATATTTTCCTGTATTGCCTCCCAAACCAACAAACATGATTGCTTTTGTTTTAGGTGTGATTTTTTTTTCGACATCAATCGGATCCAAACAAAGATACTCATCTACATCTGCAAATACAGGAGTAAGATTCTCATAAACAATTGCGTGGTTAGTTGAAATAAACGTTAACGGTGTTGTTATTACTTCATCATTATCATCCCAGTTATTTTCCATCTTTAGTATTTTTAATGCCAAACTTAAACCTACAGTAGCCGAATTAAGAAAATGCGCATTCGGAAGACCTGTGTATTCCTTCCATTTATTCTCGATTTCTACTGTTTTAAATCCCAGTCCTGTCCATCCCTTTTCAAGACATTCTCTAATTTCATGTAAGCATTCCTCAACCCGAAATGTGGGGGTAAATAATTGAATTGCCACTTTAATCCCTCTCATCATTGTAAATTTATGCAGATTATTTATATGTGCATACACGTGATACCCAAAATTCACATTAACAACTATAAATATAGAAGATTAAGGCAACACATGCCGTTTCCAGTATACGAAAAAAAAAGCATGCCGTCGAGAAAATAGGCGTCTTACATAATTCTACTTCTATGTCACCCGTATTTATATTTAAAGTTTTTATCCCACCCTTTATATGCTAGAATATTGTCGTATCTACACGAAAAGGAGCTAATTATGTTGTCGAATCCAGTATACGGTAAAAAAACCGCTGAGTCGAGGAATGGTGAGACGAGATCGGCTTTGTTTTGGGTGTTAATATCAGGAATTATTCTGTTCCTAGCTTGGACGCCGTTCCAAACGGCTCTATTTAACGGACAAATGTTAGAATTTGAGAAACCGATTTTCTGGGCTGCTATCTTGGCTTGTCTACTACTATTTCTCTGGATTGCTCATTCCTATAAAAGCATCCAATTAAAAGATCAAAAAGATTGGCTGGCCGTGGGTGTGCTTTTACTCCCCCTAACTTACATACTCTCACTCATTAGCGCCGCCTCCCATGTTCTTGCCATGAATATGGTAATCATTAATTGTATCTACGCCATAATGTTTATCGTCGGTTTATATGTGCTACGTGAAAAATTAGGGAATCGAATCGTTCAAATCACGATTATGACGGTTGCTTATCTGATCGTGGGATTCGGCTTGCTCCATTGGTTTGGACAAGGCAAGACTGCGGGTGCCATTGCGAAGTGGTTTTCCAATACCGTTTTAAACGGTACATACACCCATGCCGTCATGATTGACTCTAACGGTCTGCGTCTGACTTCGGTGTTTCAGTACGCGAATACTTATGCCGCTTTTCTCATGGCATTCCTTTTCGCAGCCGTCTTTTTCGTTACAACATCACGTAAATGGTACGGACAAGCCTTTCATAGCTTCATGTTGGTACCTATCATCGTCTCGCTGCTCTTGACGTTATCTCGGGGCGGTCTGGTGATGTTACCTGTTGTGTTTGTTTTGTTGCTCCTATTCCTGAAACCAGCTAAACAACTATTGTGGATCTTGTACTGCGGTATAGCAGGCGTGACATCACTGATCGTTTCCAAACCGGTAACAGAACTGGGGTTGAAGTTAAATGAAGCCTTTAGCAGCACTGATGCCCTTAAGGGCTGGGGCATTCTGCTTGGTGCTTCCGCTATTGTAGGACTTCTCGGATGGGTAATACAAAGTTTTATTGCGCCCAAACTTGAACGGTCTTTAGACAATTGGTCGGCTAAAAAAACCTCAAACTTATGGATTCCACTCGGTTCCGTTGCAATTGGAGGCTTGCTGATCTTCCTATTCATCAGTACAGGATTGAAAAATATACTTCCGCAAAACATCAGCGTCCGACTCGAAAATATTAACTTTAATCAGCACAGTGTTCTGGAACGTTTTACATTCTATAAAGATGCCATGAAAGTGCTGGCTGACTACCCGATCATCGGGGCCGGAGGCGGCGCATGGGCTTCACTGTATGAGCAATATCAGAACAACCCATATACAAGCCGTCAAGCCCATAACTTCTTTTTGCAGTACTTGATCGAAGTCGGAATTGTCGGATTTGTGATATTCATGTCGTTTATTCTGTATATTTTCTACAAATATATTCGTGGTTATATCAAAGGGAATGAAGACGAACGTAATAGCCACTTCCTTTATCTCATCATCGTCCTTTCCATTTTGATTCATAGCATTTTGGACTTTAATATGAGCTATGTGTTCATGGGAATTCTAGTATTTCTGGGACTTGGCGGAATGGCAGCCGTAATGGATAATAAGCCTGTGAAAAAATGGAGCTTCAAAGATTCAACGGCCAGAGGTGCATATAGTGCAATCGTTGGGCTTTGCGCTATTCTTGTCATGATTACATCTATCCGGTATGTACAAGCCGCCGACTCGGGAATTGAAGCACGAAGAATCGTTCAGGTCAGCTCTTCATTTGAGGAAATTAAGGCTCCTCTTGATAAAGACTTGAGCATACGCCCGAGCCATCCCGACTCGATACTGTTAACCGCATCACTCTATCAGACTATATATAAGCAAAATCAAGATGAGAATTTTTATAACGCCTCTGTCGATCTACTTAATAAAGCGTTAAAAGCTGAACCATATAACAAGTCTATGCTAAGTCGATTAATTGAAAGTTACGAAATGAAACAGCAACCAGAGCAAGCCTATGAAGTACTTATCAACAATGCCTATAAATTTAAATGGGACATTAACTGGTCCGAACAGATTATCAATAAAGGTTATGATCTAGGGACGAAGGCACTTGGCACAGGAGACCTAGCAACGAAAGACAAGTACTTCAAGCAAGCAACCGAGGCATTTGCCGAGGTTCAGACAGGTATTCAGCATTTAGCTACATTACCAGAAGGACAACTGCAAGGGCGCTCATTTGAGAACACACCAGATATGATCCTCCATGCAGGCAAAATGTACTACATGATGAATCAACCGGAGCAAGCATCAGAAGCTCTTAAGCTTGGCATACAAGAAGATCTCTCGCAGACAACCCAACAGGAGATTGTACGTTGGTATCTGGCAGCATTACAAAAACAAAACTTGAGTGATGATGCCCTTATGGAGAAACTAACCCAAGTTGATCCAAATGCGAAACAAAATGTTCAACAGATTAGTGATCTTCAATTCTAATTAAAAAAGGGACAGTTCGTGGTAGAAAATCTCTACCCAACTGTCCCTTTTTCTTATCGGTTATGAAATCGTCTCTACTACTGCACCTTTGCCAAAACCCCACTCAAATAAGCAATCAAATCATCTCTCAAATCTTCCCGCTGCATTGCATAATGAATGCTGGTTTCAATAAAACCTAACTTCTCGCCGACATCATGGCGCATCCCGTCAAAATGATACGCATAGATCGGGCTCCGATGAGCTAAGGTGGAGAGCGCATCGGTCAGTTGGATCTCCCCGTTCTTTCCAACCTCCTGATTCTCCAGCAAATCGAAGATTTCCGGCGGCAAAATATAGCGGCCCATGATGGCCAGGTTGGAAGGCGCCTCGGCACGTGAGGGCTTCTCTACCAATCTTGATGTTTCATAGATTCGTTCTGATTTCTGAAATCCATCTACGATCCCGTAACGGTCCACTTCGTCCCAATCAACTGGCTGTACGCCAACTATGGCAGTTTCGTAGGTGTCGTAGACTTTCATCATCTGTTTTAGGCAAGGGACTTCCGACTCCACGATATCGTCGCCTAGCAGCACGGCAAACGGCTCGTCCCCGATGAATTTGCGTGCGCACCAAATGGCATGGCCTAGCCCCTTAGGCTCCTTTTGACGGATATAATGAATATCTGCCATATTGGAGGGCTTACGCACTTCTTCGAGGAGGTTCCATTTCCCTTTCTCAGCAAGGTTATGTTCCAGCTCAAATGAAGAATCAAAATGATCCTCAATCGCCCGCTTCCCCTTACCCGTCACAATGATAATGTCCTCGATGCCAGAAGCGACCGCTTCTTCGATGATGTATTGTATGGTCGGCTTGTCCACAATAGGAAGCATCTCTTTCGGCATCGCTTTCGTGGCCGGCAGGAAACGCGTACCAAGCCCCGCGGCCGGTATGATCGCTTTTCGAATGTTCATCTTATCTTCTCCATTCCCGTAAGTCTCCCATATTGATGACATTGTACCATGAGTCCAGCTAACCCATCGATTAAAATCGGTTTTTGTCAAAGGCAGGCGGCTTATTATTCGTGGCTTTGCCGCTTAGGCCGCGTTGCCCTTCCCTTCACTTATCGGTTTTGATGTGGCTTTTTCAAGGAGAGACAGAAAACTGGAAATAGTGCCTTCCAACTTTAACCATGGAAAGCCCCACTACCGTCCGATATACTAGTACGAAACTTCGATGGACCACAAAGCCAAAGGAGCTGGTTACCTGATGAAAGAGAGAGACGCCTATTTCGATAACCTCAAATTCATACTGATCCTGTTGGTGGTTGTGGGGCATCTCATCGAGCCGTTTAACGGCGAAGCAGCGATGGGAACGATCTATCAATTTATTTACTCGTTTCATATGCCGCTGTTTATTTTCACGGTCGGTTATTTCGCCAGACGCATTCAATCCCCCAAACAATACGTCGGCCTGCTGTCGGGGCTGGTGGTACCGTATTTCATATTCGAGACGCTCTATACCCTGTTCGACTACTACATGCAAGGCTTGGATCGGCTCGTTTTCACATACTTTTACCCCAATTGGATCCTGTGGTTCCTGTTCAGCATGATGCTGTGGAAAATGCTTCTGCCATATCTGCTGATGCTCAAATATCCCCTCGTCGTCTGTTTCGCGATGTCAATCATGCTCGGGTACTCAATCGATGTCGACTATTACGCAAGCATTTCGCGCACGCTGTATTTCCTGCCTTTTTTTCTCATCGGATATGTTTTTAAAAGGGAATGGCTGGATGTCATCAAGACCCGGCCATTTCAGCTGCTATCGATCATCCTGCTCTCCGCCGGATTTGTCCTGCTGTACGTCATATCGCCGATCCTGCCAACTAACTGGTTCTACGGGGCGATGCCTTACCTGGAGTTTGGCTTGGACTCGTGGTATGCAGGCCTCTACCGAATGATCACCTACGCGTTCACCGTCATCATGGGACTATGCGTCCTCTCCCTCATTCCGAGGTCAGATACGCCCTTCACGGACCGTGGGGTTAATACCATGTACGTTTTTTTGCTTCACGGGTTCATCGTCAAAACGATGCAGCATCTGAGCTGGTTCGAAGCGTTCCGGTCCACGGGAGGCAAGCTGCTGCTGATCCTGTTCGGCGCCCTTTTGACCTGGCTGCTATCCTCGTCCTGGATCAAGCGCGGCTTCGGATGGGTCGTCGAGCCAAACGTCGGATTTCTATTCAATTACCGATCCAAGCACCGCCATGAACGCGCCGAAACGAAGCTTTCCGATGCAAAAAGGAGTGATGCCTAATCTGGCATCACTCCTTCAAATTAATATAATCGATCGGTATATACGCAATACACGTGCATCCTTACTTCACCAACTGCCCACGCTTTAGAATATAGGAACACTTTTAAAAAACAGAGTTCCTAAAGCAAAAGCAACTAATTACAGTTGTTAGCCATTATTATCGACATTCTCAAATTGATCTGCTTTTATATTTATGTAGTACAATATGTCATTGGTTTGCTGCAGATAATATTGGCTCAATGTAGTAATGGACATCGATAATTGCTCAACCATGGGCTGAAGTCGACGACTCCGGCTACTCTGGATGTATTGGGAGAATCGGCTTTGAATGTTTCCAAGTTCTGCATGTGCCCTATGCGCATTTGTTTTCCATCTATTCGCAACATGGCGAAGCTCATCTGGAGAGACTTGAATGGTCCCTGACGTTAAAGCTGCTGTTGTAGAAGCAAGTATCTCATGCTTTTTTAACAAAGGTGCCACACTATTACTTAGGCCTAGTATAAAGTCACTAATCTCATCCATAATATTGAAATCAGAGGGCATTCGAGGTGATTCACCGAGTCTCTTTCCATCACTTGCATCAAATATATCATTAGCTAAATAACCATTATCAAAGCTATACTTATCTAGTGAATGATAATTAGCTCCGCCAAAGGAATTACTAACTTTCCCCCATAGACTGACGCCTTCATTTGCCTCAGTATAATTGGAATCAATGTAATATGTGGAACCTACATGCCGATCATAGCCCCCCATTGCACCACTCGCAACAATGTCCCCAGGATGGGCGTAGTTTATAATCTGACGATCAAACTCACCGGCCTCCGCCTTTCGGCGTCCCTCAGGTGTAAGGCTGGATATAACAGAAGGCGCACTGAAGGTAACCGCTGAGATTCCAGTGTACGCTGCTGCATACTGAGCATTCGCACCGCCCAGAGAATGTCCTGTAAGTGAAAAATTATAATCTTTATACTTGTTCTGCATTTCCTTAGCGTAATCCTCAGCGAGATACAATTGATTTGTCTTACCTCGTAATAACGGAGATTTATCCACATCCTTCGCGATTTCGCCAATCCACTCATCCGCTTTGGTTATGCCGGTGAAATCATTAAAATTGGATATTTTGTTATCAAGCCACTCTGGAGTAACATCCAAACTCTGAGATAATTTCCGACCGAGTTCAGGCATCCCGATTTGAATATCATTGAGGAAATCAGGAGCTGAATGGACCCACTCAGCCTGTCCCTCAGTTCCTCGATAAGCGATTACCGCTTGGTTGATACTAGCATTATAGAAGGTTACAGCATCAAAACCGGAGAATACGCCATCAGCCGGTTTCTCCAAGACAACCCACCCATCAAGATCGACGGGCTGAAATCCTTCACCAATATTGGTGTATGCAGCATTGGATAACTTTGCATAGGTTTCATCATCAATTCCTGTTGTGTTGCTCAAACGAAATCCTCCATTTTATAAATCTCATTTTTCTTTTTTCGCATTCTTCCCCTTATTAAGTGCATCATTCAACTCGGGACTCAAAAACGTATTCAAGGTAGTCCAATCTTTATAATTTACGGAGATGTTAAATCGCTGCTCTTCCTTACCAACCACGTGTCCCTCCATGTTTACTTGGGAAGCCACATAGCTAGGGAGCATCTCTTGCTTCGTTATTCGAACCTCTAAATCGTACTCATCCTTAAAGTGCCTAATTGCCACTTCCTGTGCTTCCTCTATGATCGCTGTTTCCTCGTTTCCCTTCACATCCTTACACCCCCCAAGAACGACAGATAATACGATAAGTAACCCGAGACAAAACATATATTTATTAGAACTCATAATCCCCGCCCTTTTACTCTTAATACGTAACAGGTATATCTATCGATTCTATCACTAAATAAAACAATAGATTCCAATTATAAACAATTGTCATATAAATCTCGCCATACGTATAGGGGACTGAAGTCCCGAATGCTGCGTACATAAAAAAAGCACCCCTTATCTTATTCTAAAAACAAAAAAACATGCCTGACCCTATTCAGGGCAGACATGCTTCATTTACAATCGTTCCTTACTTCACCAACTGCCCCCGCGTGACGCCGAGCTGGTTGGTGGCCTTCAGCTTCTTCCACACCTGGGTGCCGCTGATCTCGCCGCGCAAGGCGCGGTTGTAGAGATCGATGACCTCATGGACTTGTTCCGGCGTTTCCTCGAGGAACTCCACGCGGTAGCTGGATACGCCCAGCTCCATGAAGTTCGCCAGGTATTCAGCGCCGGATTGCTCGATGGCATTGTAAACCGTGTTACGGCAGCCTTCGTCGACCCGAACCGGATGGGACATGCCGATCCGGTCCTGCAGGGACACGCGGCTCTCTTCGCACGGACGACCGCAGTTCGTGAAGTCCGTTCCTTCGCTCAGGAACGTGCAGTACACGCAGTGCTCCGTATGGAACATCGGTAGATGCTGATGGATGACGATCTCCACATTGGACGTGTCAGCCTTCCCGAGAAGATCCACCATCTGCTGGATGTTCAGGTCATAGGAAGGCGTGACGGTGTCGCATCCGGCTTCGACGAACAGGTCAACCGCCTTGTGGTTGGCAATGTTCAAGGAGAAGTCGCCGATCAGCCGGGGATGCTTCGCCCCCGGGTTCTCCATCCGGTGGCGCAGGTAGAAATACAGCGCACCGGTGTTGCGCACCAGCACGGCGTCCGGCTGGAGGCGCAGGATGTTGTTGTGGTAGCCGTTCTCGCCCGGCATGTGAATGCGCGGCGTCGCCAGCGCAATCTGCTTGCCGGCTGCACGCACGGCTTCCACCGCTGCCGGGAACTGCTTGATGAACTCGAAGTCGGCGTAGATCATCTCGACGCCGGCCGCAAGCGCAGCCTCAACCTGCGGCAGGCTGCGGCACAGCGCGGTGAGCTTCGCCTCACCGCGAGCCACGGGCGCTGCGGGCACAGCCGCATCGCCATACACCGACACCGCCCGTTTCACGTACACGGGCGGCTTTGGCCGCTCGCCAGCGAGCAGCTCCACCGCACGGCGGCGGATGCTGTTGAGCTCGCGAATCGGCACGATGACGTCGCCATACAGGTCGACGTCAAGTGCCTCGAGCTGGAACACCGTTCCGCCCAGGCGGCCAAGCTGCTCCTCCAGGATCTCCTGGCTGAGCGGCCGCTTCTGGGCAATCTCCAGTTCCAGCTCTGAATCCACCTGGACCGTCGTGCCCTTCTGCACATCGGTCCACCAGGTCGTCAGCGGCTGTCCGGGACGGCCGCTGACACGTACATGTACCGGGAATACCCGGTACGGCTTCTCCGTCTCGTACGTCTGACGGAGGCGCTTATCCAGCGCCGGATCGTTGGTCTTCCAGATCCGGTCGCCAACGTGCAGCTTGCGCAGGTCCACGTCGCTTCGGCCGGGAACGATATCGACGATCCAGCCTTCCTGCGCTTCACCCTCCAGCTTGACGCCTTTGCGGCGGACGTCGTAGACGCGACCGCCTTCTTCTTTTTTCGTTGGATCACCTGCATCGAACACGATACCGTCCCCGCGCTTCAGCGGCGCATCCAGCTTGCAGACGACACCGTCACGCAGAATCTGTTCTACCCGGCCGAGATACACACCGCGGCTTTTCGGGAAGGTACCCTCGACCAGCTTTTTATTATTCGTTCCATCCAGGAAGCCATGAGTGAAGCCGCGGGAGAAGCTCTGCTGCAGCTCACGCACCTCTTCCTTGCTCGGTCTCGCATCTTCGCCGTCAAAATACCGGTCGATCGCCTTCCGGTACTTACTCACAACGTTAGCCACGTATTCCGGACTCTTCAACCGGCCCTCAATCTTGAACGAGGTCACGCCCGCTTCAATCAGCTCAGGCATCAGATCAATCGCCGCCAAATCCTTCGGGGATAGCAAGTAGGCAACGTCGCCCATCGGCTTCTGCTCGCCATCCACGATCAGATCGTACGGCAGACGGCAGGCCTGCGCACACTCTCCGCGGTTGGCGGAGCGGCCGCCCCACATTTCGGAAGTCAGGCATTGGCCCGAGTAGGATACGCATAGCGCACCATGCACGAATACTTCCATCGGGAGCTTCGCCTGCTCCCCGATCTTCTGGATTTGCTTCAGATTGTTCTCCCGCCCCAGTACGACACGTTCCATATTGAACGGCTTCGTGAACTCGACGGCCTCCGGCGATGTAATCGTCATCTGCGTTGAGCCATGGATCGGGAAATCCGGGGAAATCTCGCGAATCATTTTTACCAGACCCAAATCCTGCACGATCACCGCATCCACGCCGGCATCCACGCATGCATCGATTAGCTCCTTGGCATCCTCCAGCTCGTTCTCGAATACCAAAATATTGAAGGTCAGGAATCCCTTAACCCCATAACTGTGCAAAAAGGCCATAATTTCGGACAGCTCATCCATCCGGAAATTGTTCGCTCGTGCGCGCGCATTAAATTTCTCGACCCCAAAAAAGATCGCGTCCGCCCCGTTAGCCACCGCAGCCCGCATACAATCCCAATCCCCTGCAGGGGCCAGCAACTCCACGTCTTCTCTTCGTAGTGCTTTCGTGTCCATCCATATCCTCCCAGGCCGGTTCAAGCCGGCGTGCTGTGTACTACTATTCTTTCATTGAAACATGCAAGCCATACTCTATTTTCATAGAACAGGGCATCCGACATCTATATCAATTGATTTTGTAAATACTTTGAAAGCTTTTCAACTTATCTAGTTTACCAAAAGTCCGGCTTCTCTTCTACCTGCTAACTTGATTTCCACACTTTTGATAGTGTTGCCATAATCCGCATAGCACCCTGTTTCGTAGAAACAAAAACAAGCCCTCCCAATCGGAAGGCTTGCCTCACATCATCCGCAGCGGATACTACCGGTGGATGATAATCCGTGCAGGGCTGTGTTCTTATGCTCTTTTTTGGCTATGGAGGTTATCCTCTCTCCTTTACCAGTAATACTGCATTTTGATCTCCGAGCCCTTTAGTCAGAGTCTCCTTAACAACACAGTTCCTTGAGATCATGCCGACTCAAATGGCTCGGGACGATTCCTTCGCCTCAGCTTCACTCATGCACGTCCTGCACGGACATACACACCTACTCCGCACCCTCCAGCACAAAATCCATGCTCGCTAAACGCTTGCCATTCACGACAATGTGAAGACGATGATCGCCGGAGTAGAAACGGCGGGTGGAGATCGGTTTAAACGACTGCTTCTTCTCCACCTTCCAGCTTCCCGGCGCATAGACCTTGTCCGAGCATTTATAACGTTTTGGCGCAAGCTTACCGCTTGCCTTCATATAATCGATCTCATAATCAATGCGGAGCGCCATCGGGTTCCCGGTTTCGTTGACCACCTGAAAAGCGAACTCCAGATCGTCCCCCATCGCAATCACGGAACGTTTAATGCGCAGCTCGCGCACCTCAAGTCCTTCCAGCTCTTCAAGCTCCTCATACCCGAAAATGGCCAGTGCCCGAATGTCTCCCTTCCGTAGCAGCGAACGCAGCGCATGCCGCACGATCCAATCCGTTAACGGATGTTTGCCATACCATTTGGCGGCAATCTCAAGCACAAGCTCCGGATGATCCTTGGAGATATCGTTCAAGTGATTGGCGACGCTTTTTCTAACGTATAAGGAAGGATCCTCTTTCAACTGCTCCAGGATCGGCAAAGCCGGCCGAGGATCCTTAATCAAGGACGGCAGCTGCGGCGCCCAAGGCAGGCGTGGTCTGCAGCCTTCACTCGCCAACCGGCGCAGATGCTCGTCATCGGACTGTGCCCATGTCATCATCTGTGCCAGCATCTGTTCCTGATCCTGGATGATAAAAGGCCGAACGGCAAACTCCGCCGTAGAAGAATGCGTGAATACCGCCAAAGCCTCCATCGATGTCTCCAGATCCTCCATCCCATTAACCTCAACATAATCCGGAAAGAACACATATTCAACGCCTCTAAAATGCGGGGCTACCTGCTTCAGGATCCCAATGGCTTCCGGATAAGAAGCAGGCAGCGTGTCCGTTAAGGCCAGCGTAATATGCCGGATGCGCTGCTTGAACTCCTCCTGTCCCCAAGCTTCATCATGAATCAGCTCCATGAACCGGTTCGCATCGAATGCCGGATAAGCCTCCTTCAACCGATCGGTCACTTGCTGGAACAACGTATTTGAATATAGATCCTTCAGCGTTTCTCTCATATCAGTTCTCCCCAAAAAAATAATTTTTACGATATTGTATCCACGTCTTATAGAATCCTGAAAGCCCTTTATGTATGCGTTAACCCGGCGGTTCCAACCCATCTCCAAAAGAGCCACCGACCGCTCCAACCCCGTTCCCTGCCCCTTCCCAATCCAAAACATGTGGTGTAGGATGAAGTTGCACGCCTTTCGCTTTAGTGCGGTAGTCTGGTTAATTCCAGTTTACCCAATTGGGGGGCGTTTTGCTTTATCCGAACCCGGCCTCCCGAAGTTGGGAAGTCGTAGGATGAATAGATGGATTAGTCCATTAACAACTTTCTTATCTCGAAGGAAAAACCTCTATCGACTTACTTTCACAGATGACAGACCGCATTTAGAGGAAGCTTTTCTTGCAAGATAAGCGCAGTAAACCTTGAAGTTTATCCATTTGTTATCTCTAAAAATGTACTACATACATCTTTACCCCATTTAAAAGACAGGAGGCGAAGCTCGAAGGATTACAACAAATCGCACATCAGGAGATGAAGAAGACATGGAAAGTTGGAAAAAGAATTTATGGATACTATGGTTCGGCTCATTTATCGTTTCATCAAGCTTCTCGATGGTCATACCATTTCTCCCGCTTTTTCTAATTGAGCTCGGCGTTACCAAGCATACGGAAATGTGGTCGGGACTGCTGTTCAGTTCCGCTTTTTTTGCGGGCGCCTTGTCCTCTCCCTTCTGGGGAGCCGTCGGCGATAAATATGGACGCAAACCGATGATTATCCGCGCGGGGCTGGTGCTCTTTGTCATCTATATTCTGATGGCATTCGTCACGAATGAGTATCAGGTGCTGATTCTCCGCCTGCTGCAAGGCCTTCTCTCCGGCTTTATCCCGGGTGCAATCGCCATTGTAGGCACCAATACCCCCGAGAAAAAGGTAGGCTACGCACTCTCCATGATGTCCACGGCAACCGCAACCGGCGGCATCATGGGCCCGATGATCGGAGGCACCCTGGCCTCCCTGTTCAGCAACCGAATGGCATTCGGACTGGCAGGGATACTGTGCTTCGCCGCCACGCTGCTTGTCATATTCTGGGTCAAGGAAGAAAAATTCGTACCCAGCAAAGAGCGCGTCTCCGTCATAAATACATTTAAGGTCGCCGGACACAACAAGGCGCTGATGACCGTGCTCATGCTTACGGTGCTGACGCAGTTCTCCGTCATGACGATCGAGCCCGTCCTGCCGCTGTATATCGCTCAGATCGGCGGCTCTTCATCGCATACCTCAATGATTGCCGGCTTTGTGTTCTCCATCGTCGGGATCGCCAGCATCCTCTTTGCGGCCCGCTGGGGACGCCTAGCCGATAAAATCGGGTTCCAAAAGGTGCTGCTGATCGGCCTGCTCGCCGGCGGCATCGGATCGCTCGCCCAGATCCTGTTCAGCAACATTTGGGCATTCTCGGCCATCCGCTTTGCTTACGGCGTGTTCTTCTGTGCCGTGTTCCCGGCGCTCAACGGCCTTGTGGTCAAGCATACGCCAAGCGAATTCCGCGGGCGTGCGTTCAGCCTCAACCAGACCGCCAACCAAATCGGAGGGATGGCCGGGCCGCTCGCGGGCGGCATGATCAGTGGCATCTTTAACATTCACTCGGTATTCTTAATGACCGGTGTGTTAATGCTCATTACCACCGCCATTACCTATTGGACAATGCGGCCGTCGCGCGGGCAGCCTGTAGAAAAAGGCTCCCTCTCTTCATAAAGTCTCTTTACTTGGCGCACGCGAAGATGATTTCATATCTCGCGTGCGTAACTCATTACGGACTTAAATTGAATCATCGGGGTGCTTATCTAGCTCAACATCGTTAACTCATAATCGCCCGATTGTCTACATACTTCATTACATAGTTAATGTCATTGCATAATTAATGTCATTGCATACCTAATCCTGCTGCATATCAGCGTCGTAATACATGATTCCCCTTCACGGTGTACAAGCATGAATCCCGCAAGCTCTTACCACGAACCCCATACGACTCCCTCACGACCACGAAACATCTTGCCTAACCACCTATCGCTTCCGCAACATCAAGCATTAGATATGCATATGACGGTCCGCTTCATCCCATGGCACCGCATAACCGCTTCCCTTCGCACAGAATATTGAAGAGGAGCTGTATTCCGGGTCCGCATTTTTATCGTATCCTTTACGTTCAATGACCTCAGCCTCGTTATGACACCGGCCATATCCCCCGTAAACCAGGGATATCGTACCTCTTCCCTTGGTGTAGGCGGCTAATTCCATGCTGTAATTCATCATGGTCGATACGGGAGCCGATCCCGTGACCGTCACCTTGTTTCCCGCTGTTTCCGGTGGCTCGAAGCTTGCCTTCGCCTGGGTCAGATCCGACATTAACCGTCCGATATACTCGGCATCCACCTTCACCTTGAAATGATAGTAAGGCTCCAGGAGCCTATTGGCTGTCTTCTCCAGCCCTTGGCGTAATGCACGGTAGGTGGCTTCCCTAAAATCCCCGCCATGCGTATGCTTGTTGTGCGCCCGTCCTTTTAGCAGGGTAATCTTGATGTCCGTGATGGGAGAGCCAGTAAGCAGCCCGTGATGATCCCTCTCCCCAACATGCTGGGCGACCAGATGCTGATAATTGACCGGAAGCACATCAGGATGGCAAGCATTGGCGAATATGATGCCGCTGTTGCGCTCTCCAGGCTCCAGCCGGAGGTGCACCTCCGCGTAATGCTTCAACGGTTCGAAATGACCACAGCCCACAACGTCTTCCGTTATGGTCTCTTTATATAAAATCTCCGGTTCACCGAAGGTGATCCGGTAACCGAACCGCTCAAACACGATTCGTTCCAGCACTTCAAGCTGAATGATACCCATCACATGGATATGGATCGCCTGAGCGAACTCATCCCACTGCACAGACAGAGAAGGATCCTCCGCATCCAGCAGACGGAATTCGCGCAGCATATCCTTGGGATGAATCGAGGATTCGAATTGCACCTTCGACTTCAGAGTCGGTACAAGCTCATATACCGTCCGGCCACTCAGAGTCCCAAGTCCGTCGCCCGCCGCAGCTGAAGAAATACCCGTAACGACAAACAGATCACCCGCATGCACCTGATCGACATTCGTCACGCGTCCCCCATTGATCAAACGGATATGCGTAACCTTCTCCGTGATCGTCTCCGTTCCGGCAAAATAAGTCATCTCATCCCGCACCCGCAGTGTTCCACCCATGGCTTTAATATACGTCAGCCTGGCTCCCTGTTCATCATGACGAATCTTATATACCCTTCCGGCAAAATCAGCCCCGGCATCATAGTCCGTAATTGTCAGCAGATCCAGCTGATGCAAGAAATGGGACACGCCCACGTATTGCAGAGCTGATCCGCTGAAGCAGGGGAATAGCTGCCCTTTCCTTATCATCGCGGTCATCGTATCCAGCCACCGTGAAACCTCATATCCCTGTTCCATATAGAGCTCCAGCAGCTTCTCGTCCCGCTCTGCGATAGCCTCGATGAGCGAGGTCTGCATCACGCCTTCGTGCAGTACATCCTCCTCCGTAATCATACAGACGTCCTCGGTAAGTTCACTCCGAATCTCTGCAAACACACGCGTCACATCCGCGCCTTCTCTGTCGATTTTATTAATAAACAAAAACGTAGGGACGCCATGCTTACGCAATAACTGCCATACCGTCTCCG
This sequence comes from Paenibacillus sp. NPDC058898, assembly GCF_049316025.1. NCBI lineage: Bacteria > Bacillati > Bacillota > Bacilli > Caryophanales > Paenibacillaceae > Paenibacillus > Paenibacillus sp. NPDC058898. Next base: position 48,216 of record NZ_JBMOSM010000005.1, read on the forward strand.
TATGCCCTTCGACACCTTCCACGGCACTTATGACAACGACGGCGGCATCCATGACCTGAATGGCCCGCTCCATCTCCGGCGAGAAGTCGACGTGACCCGGCGTATCGATTAAATAATAAGTGCAGCCGTTAAACTGCATGGTGGCCTGATCGGCAAATACGGTGATACCCCGTTCTTTTTCAATGTCATGTCGATCAAGAAAAGCACTCTGATGATCCACACGCCCGCGCTCCTGAATCGTATCGGTCATATATAACAACTGCTCCGCCAACGTGGTTTTGCCTGCATCCACATGGGCGAACATGCCTATCGTTTTTTTCATCCGCTTATTCCCTCTTCTGTAAGCCGATTTTATTACATATCCATTGCTCTCACGATTTAATTTTACCATATCAGGTCGCATAAACGGCACATATGTTCTATTATTTCGGATGAGAATCGACCATATAACCAAAATAGCTGCCCGCCCGCACCCCTATGGATGCAGCAGGACAGCTATCAGCGTTATCAAAAATATGATTGCCCACTAAAGTGTGATATTCGTCTATAATTCCATCCTTCGGATTACTTCACCAGCTCAAACGAGGACAGCGCACGCGTAAGCGCGGCTTGCTGCATGTCCGTTGCATTGGCATCATTCAACGTCGTCGTAATCGTGTACACGATATCTCCGTTTTCAAAGACAATCTCCTGAGTTGTAAAGCCAACGCCGTTCTTCACCTGATGCACCTTGAACGACACGGCAGGCACACCGGCAAACGTAATGTTATCCACGCCAAGCAATTTCAACGTCGTCCCTGAGGCCGTGCTGGCTTCATTATAATAACGTTTCAGGTTGCTGACGATGAATTCTGCGGAGGTATCCTTCTGAGCATTAATTTCAAACCCGCCCCCGGCAAATCCATATTCCACCGTTCCCTGCTCGAATTGATCATTCAGCGGTTCCCAGTACTTTGGAATATCGATATGGTAGCGGTACGTTTCGGAGTTCTTGCTTCTCATCTTGGTTTTATCGGTAAGATAGCCTTCATCGCCAATGCGGCCGAAGTTCTCCGGTACCACATCATAATCAATCTCGATCGAATCCAGCACCTTCTTCCAGTTGGAAGCCGTCCGTTCCTGGCCATCCGGTACCGCATACTCCAGATAATAACGGTAGCCGTTCTTCTGGATCATCACTTCATATTCCGTCACCCATTTATCTCCGAAGTTGTACCGTACTTCTTGAATCTGCCCTTTGACGCCCGATATCTCCACAGGCGTAAGTCCGACGTATTCGTATGAATCTTGAACGAAGGATTCCGACAGCCAGTCTTTAAGCCGCTGCCCCCAAGCTGTGAGCGTGCCATCAACCCCTGCCCCAGCGGATGTCACCGAGACGGACAGATAACCTTGCCCTTCGCTGCCGTATAGCATATCCTTGTTGTTGATTTCCCAACCTGCAGGAATGCCAAACCATATGCCGTATTCTTCATTTCCTGCTTCGCGGAGCCCACCTACGATGGAAGAGACGTCTTTTAATGTTTTGTCTCCAGCCTGATAGGTCGTTCTAAATGAACCCAGCAAGCTCGCGTGCTTGTCCATATCCTTATAGTGAACCGCTTCTGCATCGGCAAAATACAGCTCATAGACGCGATCATTGGCATAGTACTGCCGACCTTCCCACAAGACGCCGTCGATATCGCGGGAGATTACTCTGGCATACGGCAGAACTCCGCTTGCAACCGTCTCTTGGTGAAGCACAACATCTCCAGAATCGCTCAGTTCTTTCAGGAGCCGTTCTAACAAATCGTCAGGACTCAGCTTTACTTTCTGGGAGGAGGCATGAACCTCAAGATAGTAGCGGCCCGTAGCATCGTTAAAAGCAGCACCGCTCTCGTCGTCCGTTCCTCTCCCAACGATCATCCAAGAAGGATAATTCATACTCCATTCATAATAACTATTTCCGATTCGGGTCTTCCCGGTCGTATTGTTGATCTCGCCCTCGTCATGCTTCTCTTCCTTATCCGTAACCATGAGGCTGATGGATAGCTTGCCTTGGGAGGAGCTTACCTTGGCGCCAATCCCCGCGGCAACCGGACGCAGCGGTACCATCAGCGTTCCGGACACCATCGCCGGTTCTACCGGCAGCTGTACTTTTTTCCCGTCAATCCATGCGGTCTTGTTGCCGATAACGAGCACAATCGTATGCGGTCCTTGCAGCAGTCGAACCCGGTTCTCGCCCTCCAGCTTGATCTCGCTGCCAAACGCTTTTTTAAACACGCCCAGCGGCACCATCAAAACGCCCTGCTTCTGCTGTGGCTTGGCAATCGTATACGAGGTGCCATTGACCGAAGCTGTGCTGCTTCCGCTTTGCACGGTCAGTATACGCTTCTCCGGCACAACGTCATCACCCCATACGGGAAGTGACAACGACGTGAATAGCATCAAAGCCGATAAGGTTCCGGCTGTCATCTGCCGTAAACGTCGGCTTGACTCCGTTCTTTCTCTCTTCACCATGACTCAGCCTCCTCAACGCTTGACGAAGCAGCTCGATTACCATCCTGGCTGAGCGTCAGTTTTACATTTACAATATCTCCATCCCGCTGCATCAGCAGCTGAACCTGCTGGCCTGGGATGAAGGGCTTTAACCGTTCGTTGATATCAACGACGGAATAGATGCGCTTTCCGTTAATGGCGTATAACACATCATCCTCTTGGATTCCGGCTTTCCGGGCTTGCTCGGACAGCACCTTCGTAACGGTCAATGGGTCATCTGAAGGCAGACCCACGATGGCGGACCAGCTTTCTTCCAGTTCCAACCCGAGACCGGCTCTTCGAACCTCGCCGTATTCCAATAAATGATCCACAATATAATGGACCGTTTCCGCAGGAATGGAAAAGCCCATATTTTCAATGCCGACAGCGGCAAACTTCTTGCTGTTGATGCCAATGACCTCGCCTTTCAGATTGACGAGCGGCCCTCCGCTGTTGCCCGGGTTAATTGCAGTATCGGTTTGAATCAGGCGATAAGAGCCGTCTACGCTCCGGTTTAAGCCGCTTACCACACCCACGGATGCCGAGTTTCGTAACGAGAAGGAGATTGGCGTACCTATGGCAACCACCGTTTCTCCAACCAGCGCATTTTGCGCGGATGCGGCAAATTTGGCCGGCTTCAGAGACTTGGCGTTAATTTTGACCAACGCAATATCACTCATGGGATCGCTGTATACACCCTTGGCTTTATAGGATTTGCCGTCTGACGTCACGACTGTGATTCCGGTTAGCCCGTCCACCACATGAGCGTTAGTAACGATCCACCCGTCTGCCTTCCAGATCACTCCCGTACCGTGCGCCAGGTTGTATCTGTCATCCACTTCGCTGGTTCCTTGTGGTGCCTTTCCGATAATGCCAACAACCGATGGCGACATCCGGCTGATAACCTGAGGCACCGCACTTTGTTCATATGTATTCTTGGACTTAGCGCTTGCTGCAGCCGCTATGTCTGTATGCATAATCGCATCGCTGCTTCCTGCCAGCATGATGGCCCCTAACAGTGCAACCGCCGACCGTTTTTGCCATTGTAAATTCTTCAATTCGCTTGTTCCTCCCCCGGTTCCATCCTCTACCCAACCTGTACTCCTCAATTTATCATGTTTTTCCATTTGCAGCCATTGCTTCTAGACCTATTTCTTTTACGTTTTTCCTGCGGACCTTGTAGCTTTTCCCCGAAGAAACAAAAAGACGCCTTCACACTGCGAACAGTAGACGGGCGTCTTGTTTGTATGTATTTCATTACATTCGTCAAATGAAGCCGCTTTAAATAAGGTGCCTAGGCCAACCTAATTGTTAAACCATCCTGTAATCATGGCATAGTCAGAGTACAAGAACACAAATAAGCTGACGAGACCGAAAGCGATTGCGAATTTATTTTTTTGGCGGGCCATCAACAAGCGAACCACACCAACAAAGATCAGAATCGTAAACAGGATCATGAAAATATCAAATGTCTTAAATGTCGCACTCGCATCCGATGCTGCTGCAAGGATCATGAAACGTACCTCCTCGTGGGTTTCTTCTCGGGCAAATTTACATATCTTCTTCTATGTTATCCATGTGCCCGTCCAGATGCAAGCCCTCCGCCCCTAAAAATGAAAAAAAGTCATAAAAATTTCTCATTTTTAACCAAATTTTCAGATGTTAGCATGACTTTCATCACGGCAGAGGCTAGATCAAGTTTGCGTTATGGAGTAAGACATAGGCTGCTTCGTATATCCAAGTGACTCCCGAACAGGGATCGAGAAACCTTCACTCCTGTTCCTCATACTCCTCAGAAAACAATTTCTGCTCTTTTGCCGGTTCCTCCTCTAAGTCTTCACTTGGCAATGCCACAGAGGGATCTGTGATCGTAATCCGATCCTCAGGGTCCTTCTTGACATCCAGCGCAACTTCACTGGACGGTTCACTGCTTACATTCAATTTGTTCACAGCAACCACATGGATCGTATACCGGCCGGACGGACCTGCCAACATATTGCGGTTCGGAATAAGATAGGAACGGCTCACTACAGGTTCATCATTCAAACGATACAGTACTCCGTCAGGTCCTATGTAATATACATGATAATTTATGCCTTCCTGCGTATCTGTCCAGGTTAAACCAATGGATTCATCTTCCTCATTTAGGTTGGCCTGAAGACCGGATATTTTATTCGGGCGGCTCGAAACTTCATTAGAATAGCTACTCTTGCCGAAGCTGTTCACAGCCTCGACCACATAGTAGACGGTCTCCTGAAAACGCACATCGGATGTTAGGTAGGCGCCTGAATTCACATTCGCTCCGTCAGCAAATAATGTATAACCCGTTCCGGACTTCTCGCTGTAATAGATATTGTAGGTTTCACCTGGCTGCTTCGTCCAGGTTAATTGAACCTGACCCTTCACATATTGGAACTTCAGATCCATCGGAGCAGTTGGTATCGTTGTCGGCGATCCCGACTGAGATGCTAGGGACTCTGTCCCCCCATGGGGCTGTACTGATCCGGTAACGGCAGGAGTTGTCGATGATGGTCCCGATGATGAGGTTACGATACCATGGATTACCGGGTGCGGACTTCCTGGTGGTGTTTCTACCTCACCCTCGGCTATATCCAAGTTGATTTGCTCCACGGCTTTCAACCACTTCGCTGTAACCGAAGCCGCTTCTTCCTGAGTAACGATACCCTTGGGATTCAAAGCATCGGCTGTGGATTCCTGAAAGAGACCTAACTCCATGGCCAGTACGACAGCCTCCTTAGCATAATGGCTGAAGGAGCCTTCATGTAACTCCAGCTGCGTGGCTTCCCCGTCCGTGGTTTCCTTGTCGGTAACCCCTTGCAGAGCTCTTTGATACAGCACGGCCATATCTTGACGTGTCAGCGGTAGTCCAACTCCAAATCTTCCGTTCCCTACCCCCTTCACAAGCCCTGCATGAACCGCAGCTTCGATTGCGGAGAAAGCATAGTGATCGTTAGGTACATCCTTGAAGGTAGCGGCTCCTGGAAGTTCACCTGTGCCCAGATTCAAAGCATTGACGATTAATATGACAAAATCCTGCCTGCTGATGGCCGCTTTCGGCTGGATATCCCTACCACCGTCACCGGGATGGAGTCCTCCTTCGGTTAACCGGATGGCTTCCTGCGCATTAAAGCCCATCATATCTGAAACGGGTACACCAGCACTTGCTTGAACGTTATCGGATGAGTTTATGTATAAAGCACTTGCTGCCAGAGCTATTAGAACGGAACAGGCGATTCTCTTCATACAATTCCTCCATTTTGTCGCAATTATCAAGATCATACCATATCCTGGAATGCGAAGATATTGGAGGATGATATGAAAATAAAAAAAAGAGCCCCATTAATACATGGGGACTCCATTATGACGCTAACCTGTTCAATCTGCTGAAATATGAAATGCAATAAGCTGTGGGCTGCACAGCTCACTTCCAGCATGGAACAGATTCGAAGCTATTAACGTGCCGCTTCCACCTTGTTCAATTCCTTGGTTCGCTTCGTATCACGTTCCAGGATGGGTTTTAGGTACTTCCCTGTATAAGACTCGGGCACCTTCACCAAATCCTCAGGCGTTCCGGTAGCGATGATGGTACCACCGCCGCTGCCGCCCTCCGGACCCAGGTCAATCAGATAGTCCGCTGTCTTAATGACATCGAGATTGTGCTCGATGACAAGGACGGACTCCCCGGAATCCACCAGGCGGTGAAGCACAACGAGCAGACGGTCGATATCGTCCACATGCAGGCCGGTAGTCGGTTCATCCAGAATATACATCGTTTTGCCTGTGCTGCGGCGATACAGCTCGGAAGCCAGCTTCACGCGCTGGGCTTCACCACCGGACAACGTGGTGGCAGGCTGGCCTAAAGTAATATAACCCAGACCGACATCCATCAGCGTCTGCATCTTCCGGTGAATCTTCGGAATGTTCTGGAAGAAATCCGTCGCATTCTCAACGGTCATCTCCAGTACTTCAGCGATGTTCTTGCCTTTATATTTGACTTCGAGCGTTTCGCGGTTGTAGCGTTTGCCCTTACACACTTCGCAAGGCACGTAGATATCCGGCAGGAAGTGCATCTCAATCTTGATAATACCGTCCCCGCGGCAAGCCTCGCAGCGGCCACCCTTCACGTTGAAGCTGAAGCGGCCCTTCTTGTAACCGCGAATCTTCGCTTCATTCGTCTGGGAATAGATATCCCGGATATCGTCGAAGACGCCTGTGTAGGTCGCCGGGTTGGAGCGAGGCGTACGGCCAATCGGAGACTGGTCGATGTCAATGACCTTCTCGATATGCTCCAAACCTTTCATCTCGCGGTATTGCCCCGGACGTACCTTGGCTCTGTTCAAGTCACGAGCAAGTGTCTTGTAGAGGATTTCGTTGACCAGTGTCGACTTGCCTGACCCGGACACACCGGTTACCGCCGTAAAGACGCCAATCGGAATTTTCACGTTAATATTCTTCAGATTGTTCTCTTTCGCGCCTTTAATCTCAAGCCAGCGTCCATCGGTCTTGCGCCGCTTGCTGTTGACCGGAATGAACTTTCGGCCGCTCAGGTACTGGCCCGTCAGAGAGTTAGGGTCGTTCATAATCTCCTTCGGGGTTCCCTCCGCGATGACTTGGCCGCCATGAATACCAGCGCCAGGACCAATATCGATGATATAGTCCGCAGCCATCATGGTGTCCTCGTCATGCTCGACCACAATCAGCGTATTGCCCAGATCCCGCATATGCTCCAGCGTCGAGATCAGGCGGTCATTATCTCGTTGATGCAGCCCGATGCTGGGCTCGTCCAGAATGTACAGCACGCCCATCAAGCTTGATCCGATCTGCGTGGCTAACCGGATCCGCTGCGCTTCCCCACCGGACAGGGTTCCCGCCGAACGACTGAGATTCAGGTAATCCAGACCCACATTGACAAGGAAGCCCAAACGACTGTGAATCTCCTTCAGAATGAGATTTGCGATCTGTTGTTCTTTCTCGCTAAGCTCCAGATGATCGAAGAATTTCAGGGACTCTCCGATCGACAGGCTAGTGACATAGGCCATGTTGCGGTCATTGACCGTAACGGCCAGGCTTTCCTTTCGGAGACGATGACCTTTACACACATCGCATGGCTTGCTGCTCATATAACCTTCGATGTATTCGCGAATACCCTCGGAATTGGTATCGCGGTAGCGACGTTCCAGGTTCGGAATGATGCCCTCGAAGGTTACATACGCTTCCTTGCGCTGACCGAAGTCATTCTCATAACGGAAGTGAACCTTCTCATTGCCCGTACCGTACAACAGTTTATTCATCTGTTCTTGGCTAAAAGTACTGACCGGCTTGTCCAGCGGAATGCCGAAATGCGCGCAGACCGATTTCAGAAACTGCGGATAATAAGTGGATGTGCCCCCGCTCCATGCGGCAAAGGCACCTTCCTCCACGCTTTTGCTCGTATCCGGTATAAGCAGCTCCGGATCCACAATCATCTCGACGCCCAAGCCGTCACAATCGGGACAAGCACCGAAAGGGGTATTGAAGGAGAACATTCTCGGCGTCAGCTCTTCCATACTGAAACCGCAGATCGGGCAAGCAAAGTTGGAGCTGAACCGCAGCTCCTCCTGACCCATAATATCGACCAGAAGCTGACCGCCTGACAGGTTCAGCGCCGTCTCGATCGAATCGGCCAGACGTGCCTCGATATCTTCCTTAACCACGATCCGGTCAACAACCACCTCGATCGTATGCTTTTTATTCTTCTCGAGTTCGATGCTTTCCGACAGATCGCGCAGCTCTCCATCGACACGCACCCGAACGAAGCCCTGCTTCGCTATATCGGCGAACAGGCTCTTATGCTCGCCCTTGCGTCCGGAAATGACCGGCGCGAGGATTTGCAGTCTCGTCTTCTCGGGATACTGCATGATGCGATCTACCATTTGCTCGACCGTCTGGGAGGTAATCTCCACGCCATGCTCCGGACAGTGTGGGTGTCCGATCCGGGCGAACAAGAGACGCAAATAATCATAGATTTCCGTGACGGTACCTACCGTAGAGCGGGGGTTGCGACTCGTGGTTTTCTGGTCAATCGATATCGCCGGCGAGAGGCCTTCAATGGAATCGACATCCGGTTTCTCCATCTGTCCGAGGAACTGGCGTGCATAAGCGGACAAGGATTCCACGTAACGGCGCTGACCCTCGGCATAAATCGTATCGAATGCGAGAGAGGATTTGCCAGAGCCGCTAAGCCCCGTAAGAACGACGAACTTGTCACGCGGTATCGTGACGTCGATATTTTTCAGATTGTGTGCACGAGCGCCTTTGATCACAATATTTTCAATGGCCAAACGATATCATCTCCTACTCCATATGGCATGCATGTGGTGCTTATATTTTCACAAAGAGAACGACCGCATAGGCCGTCCCCCCTGTCATTCGTATCTCCAACATTTATTCGGCTTGCAGCTCCAGCAGCGCATCACGAAGCTCTGCCGCACGCTCGAATTGCAAATTCTTGGCCGCTTCCTTCATCTCGGATTCCAGACGCTGGATCAGATTCTGACGCTCTTTCTTCGACATCTTCTGTCCTTCTCCCACCAGATAATCTGCTTTGCCCTCTGCAACCTTCGTTGCTTCGATGACATCGCGGATCTTCTTGCGGATCGTCTGCGGCGTAACGCCGTGCTCCTCATTATAAGCGATCTGGATACTGCGACGACGTTCGGTTTCCTTAATCGCCCGATCCATGGAGTCTGTGATCTTATCACCATACATGATCACTTTACCTTCCGAATTCCGGGCAGCCCGGCCAATCGTCTGGATAAGGGCGCGGTCAGAACGGAGGAAACCTTCCTTATCCGCATCCAGAATCGCAACCAAGGAAACCTCCGGCAGGTCAAGCCCTTCCCGTAGAAGGTTAATACCCACCAGCACGTGGAATGTACCAAGCCGCAGATCCCGTAGAATCTGCATCCGTTCCAGCGTCTTGATATCGGAGTGCATGTAACGAACCTTGATACCGATTTCCTTCAGATAATCGGTCAGATCCTCTGACATTTTCTTCGTCAGGGTCGTCACGAGCACACGCTCGTCACGTTCCACCCGGTCATGAATCTCGCTAATCAGGTCATCGATCTGCCCTTCTGTCGGGCGCACATCAATGATCGGATCTAATAGCCCCGTCGGCCGGATGATCTGTTCGACCATTGTATCACAGTGCTCCATCTCATACGGACCCGGCGTGGCCGATACGTAGATGATCTGGTTGACTTTCTCCTCGAATTCCTCGAACTTCAGCGGCCGGTTATCCAGCGCGGACGGCAGGCGGAAGCCGTGATCAACCAGCACCGTTTTCCGTGCCCGGTCACCGTTGTACATCGCGCGGATTTGCGGGAGCGTAACGTGCGATTCATCAATGACAAACAGCATATCGTCCGGGAAATAGTCAAGGAGCGTATATGGCGTAGCACCAGGCTCTCTGAAGGTCAGAGGGCCTGAGTAGTTCTCGATGCCGGAGCAGAATCCGACTTCTTTCATCATCTCGATGTCGTAACGGGTACGCTGCTCGAGGCGCTGCGCTTCCAGCAGCTTGCCTTCCGAGCGCAGCAGTTCAAGGCGTTCTTCCAATTCGCGTTCGATGTTTACGATTGCTACCCGCATCGTCTCTTCACGGGTAACGAAGTGAGACGCCGGAAAGATGGCGATATGCTCGCGTTCCCCCACCAGTTCGCCCGTTAAGACGTCGATCTCCGTGATCCGCTCGATCTCGTCGCCGAACAGCTCGACGCGAACGGCATGCTCCCCCTTCGAGGCAGGGAATATCTCGATCACATCCCCACGGACGCGGAACGTACCGCGAACGAAGTTGATATCGTTCCGCTGGTACTGGATATCAACCAGCCTCGACAAAATCTCATTGCGCGGCTTCTCCATGCCCACCCTGAGCGAAAGCAGCAATTCTCCGTACTCATGCGGCGAACCCAAGCCATATATGCAAGATACGCTCGCCACAATGATGACATCGCGCCGTTCGAACAGCGAACTCGTTGCAGAGTGGCGGAGCTTATCAATCTCTTCATTAATGCTGGAGTCCTTCTCGATATACGTATCGGAGGAAGGGATATAAGCTTCCGGCTGATAGTAATCGTAATAACTCACGAAATAATCAACCGAGTTATTCGGAAAGAATTCCTTAAACTCGCTGGCCAGCTGTGCAGCCAGCGTCTTGTTATGCGCAATGACGAGTGTGGGACGGTTTACCTTGGCGATTGTCTGCGCGATCGTAAACGTCTTACCCGTTCCTGTTGCACCTAGCAGCGTCTGATGTTTTTTCCCTTGGCGGAGTCCTTCGACCAACGCATCAATAGCCGTGGGCTGATCGCCCTGCGGCTGGAATTCAGACTGGATCTCAAAGGATTTGGTACTGACAACTAAATCGCTCATTGCCCTTCATCACCCTCATACTCTAAAATGAAATTCATGCTAAAAGATATGTCGAAACTTCCCGATGATATACTATGGGAAATTAGTGGTGTCTACGTAAAGAATAAGAATATTTGTTCCCGTCTCATTATACCCTTTACGTTTTTTTGATGCAAATAGTTTAATGAAAATTTCAATAAGTTCCAGCGCAAATGTTCCGTGCTTCAACTTGTATCAACTTGTATGACCCCACAGCCTTCATATTCCATGTCGGACTAGCTTCAAGCGAACCCATGATCTTCAATTAACTTCCTTAAGGAGATGATACAGCGTTATGGATATTACAATTATTCTCGGCATTCTCGCCGGTCTGGCCGCGTTGATCGGAGGGTTTTTATGGGAAGGCGGGCATCTGAGCGGCCTGCTGCAAGGAGCGGCTGCGCTTATCGTATTCGGCGGCACCATCGCCGCCGTCATCGTCAGCTTCCCGGCCACCCGGCTCCGCACCATCCCCGCTGCGCTCAAGCTGGCCTTCGGCCGCAGCAACCGTTCAACGGACGAACTGATTGACGCCATTGTTGATATGTCGGTTACGGCCAGAAGAGACGGAGTGCTGGCGCTCGAGCGTATCTCCGCCGATCACGAGGATCCGTTCTTGCGGGAAGGCATGCAGATGGTCGTCGACGGCAACGATCCGGAGATGGTGCGCCAAATCCTGGAGCTCGATATCAATGCCGCCGAGCAGAAGCACGAAGGGTATGCCAAGATTTTCGAGTCCGCCGGGGGATATGCTCCTACCATGGGGATCATCGGTACCGTCATGGGATTGATCCACGTGCTGGGCAGTCTGCAAGACCCAACCGATCTCGGACCTTCGATCGCGGTCGCGTTCACCGCCACTTTATACGGCGTCGCAAGTGCCAATATTATCTTTTTGCCCATTGCGTCCAAGATTAAAGCACGTTCCGAAGAAGAAATTGCAAATATGGAGCTGCTGCTCGAAGGAATTATGGCTGTTCAGAACGGAGAGCACCCGCTGTTAGTTCGTAAAAAGCTAGCCTCCTTCGCTTCCGCTGGCACCACGGACATTCCGTCCTCAAGGGGGATTGTGCATGAGACAGCCGAATAGACGGCGCCGTCATCGCAAGCAGGCCGAAGGCGAACAGCGCGACCGCTGGATGATCACCTATGCCGACCTGATTACGCTGCTCCTGATCTTTTTTGTTGTAATGTATGCCATGAGCCGGCTCGATACGGAAAAATACAAACTTGTCACCCAATCTCTGCAAGCCACCTTCCAGAGCGGAGACAGCATCCTGGAGATGGGTTCGGGCCTTACCGGCACAGCCGATACGGAGAACCATAAGAATCCTCCACCGCAGCCTGCCGCCATTGAGGAAGAAGAGGATAAAGATGCAGGTTCAGAACCGCTAACTGAACGGGAGCTGGCTTTCCGTGCCCAGGAGGAAGAGCTGGCGAACTTTATGGGGCTTATTCAGCAATACGTGAAAGACAACCAGCTCGAAGAGGATATCTTTATCGCGGACGAGCCGCAAGGGATTGCCATTACGTTAAGCGACCGCTTTCTGTTCGATGTCGGCAAGGCCGAGCTTAAACCCGGGGCCGCTCCCGTTCTGGGCAAATTGGCAAGCCTGTTCGGTGATTTAAACACCACCGTGAGCATCGAGGGGCATACGGACAATGTGCCAATCGGACGCTATTCCAGCTACAAGGACAACTGGGAGCTTTCCGGTGCCCGGGCGATGTCGGTACTGCGGTTCTTCCTTGAGAGCAGCAAGCTGGATCCGGAAGGCTTCCAGTATGCAGGTTATGCCGATACGAGGCCAGCCGCGGATAATGCGACTGCTGAAGGCAGGCAGAAGAACCGGCGGGTTGAAATTACGGTGTTACGACAGCTTAAGGAGTAGGAAGATAGCCTCCATGCGGCTCAACCCACTCCACGCCTTGACTTAGAAGAAAATGCCACCCCATCGTCGCCAATATGAAATAAGCGCCCGGTAGACTGAATCCATGCATTCAGATCTGACCGGGCGCTTTCGTTTTAAAAAAATGATTCGATTACTAACAACGTTCCTGAGAGATATTAGGTTTCCAACATACTTGTTAAGCTAAGCGCCTTGCCCTGCCCCGCGCTCGCTTGGCCGCAGGACAGCGGAACCGACGGCCAGCAGAATGACCGCCATCAGACTGAGGATGGCTAGCGGCAGTGCGATATCGGATAACGTGCCGCCTGTAGCCACGATCTCCACCGCCTCAATGGCCCATTTTTGTGGTATGAAGTTGGCGATCTTCTGCATGAATTCCGGCATGATAGCGAGCGGCCAGAAACACCCGCCCAGCATGCAGGTCGGCGTGACGATCATGGAATTGATCATAGCCGCATTTTGCCCGTTCCGGATCAACCCAGCAACCGTACTTGCCAGCCCTAACGATACCATCATAAAGGCCATCAGAATAAGGAAATGCAGCAGTAACGGAATTCCGTAATCGTAACGGAGCACATACCGGCTGAGCGCGAGCACGATGATCACCTGCAACGAGCCGACCACCAAGCTGCCCAGAAAATTACCTAAAGCGATCTGATAGGCACGCACCGGTGCAGTGTACATGCGAGACAGCGTTCGCTGTCTGCGGTCATCGATCATCATCGACACAACGCTGGAGATGAGGGTCATCATGAACATCAGGGTAAAGCCTGTTACGTTCGAGAGTCCCGGCTTGGCGTACAGATTCAAATCCGTGACCTCAGTATTCACCCGATTCAGCGCGGATTGCTTGAGCACTTCTTGCAGCATCAACATGCGGTCAACAGCCGGCTCCGAGGTTTCCCGAATCAAAGCAGCCGTGCCGCTCAGACGCGTAACCGCAGAGTCCGCCGTCATTCGTATCATCACCGAAGCTTCCGAAGTTGAAGCCTCATATACCTGAACCGTCGGCCACTGTCCTTCAATCAATCCGTCGCTGAAGCCCTCCGGTATATAAACGCCTACCATGCTTTTATTCTCCACCAGGTCTTCTCTCAACATGTTCTCGGATTCGAACTCCTTGAGTACGTATTGGCCGCTGCGCTCCAGCTCGTTCATCAGATACTGGCCTGCCGGGCCCTCATCCTCATTCACATAAGAGACTAGAATGCTCGCAGCCGAGGTCTGCCCCAAGAAAAACACCGTCAAGGTAACAACCACGCAAGGAACCAGCAGGAAGACGATCCAGCCTCTTTTGCGCCCCAGTGTGCGTCTTACCATATGCCAGGCTATGGTTAAGCTATGCATGGTATCCCACCTTTCTGTACGTAATCATAGCTGCAGCCGACAGGGCCGCGGTAATAGCCGCTAGCATACCCAGACAAGTGAGAATCAATTGCACGTCGCTGTTCAGCATCATCCGCAGCATGCTCTGCATGGCCCAATGATTGACGGTGAAGGAAGCGATCTTTTGGAAAAATTCCACGGGAAGCGGCATGAATCCCCCGCTGACAAATGTCATGGCGATAATGATCGCCTGCATCAGCCCCCTGGCTCCTGCCGCCGTTGAGGAGACTAGGGTTATAAACGTGGCAATGGTCATGGACGATAGCGTGATTAAAACGCAGACCATGATGAGCAGCAAAGGGTGAGGCCCCCATTTCACGCCGTACAGCCACATGGAACCCAGCACAATGGCTGCTGCCTGTACAAGCGTAATCAGACTGCAGCCGATAATCTTACCGGCAAATACAGTTCCGGGTGTGACCGGTGCGCTTTGCAGGCGATACAGGGTCCGGCTTTCCCGCTCTCCCAGCAGACTGCTGCTTGCCATCTGACCGGAATACAAAAGAAACATGATCAGCATGGAGGCTGCGTAATATTGGGCTGCTGAATACGTGGCTCCTTTCTCGCTTAGTTTCCCGATCGTTACGTTCGGTCCGGACGAGGTTTCAACAGGTGCTGCCGTTTGAGCCGCAAGAACTTTATCTCCGCCCATAACGATAACCTCCGCCTGTTTGTGATTGACATCCGCGATAAAGGTCTTGAAGATGGTGTCTGCTACCAGGTTGAGATTACGGTCTCTTCCGGGCAACAATTCAAGCTTCACGTCCGCTCCCTGGCCCATTCGTTCATCAAAGGAAGCGGGAATTATCACCGCATAATCCACCTCGCCCCTGCGCAGCTTTCCTTCAACCTCTTCACGGCTGGATGCCATCTCTTGAACCAGAATGTCCTGTATCTCCGGTGAGCCGGTTAGAGCCTGAACACTCCCCGGCAGCTGGCCTCCGTCCACAGCATTCACTACAAATCCCACTCTGACCGATGGCTGTTTAAACTCCTGATCGTTGCCAAACCAACCCGAGAGTGCATTTCCCAATATAAAAATAAGGAGGAGCGGCAGCAAAAACTGGTTAATCAGCACCGATCGGCTGGTAGCCATCCGCTTTAGCTCAAACCAGGCAATAATCATCGTATTCATCTTCGGGTATTCCTCCTTCATGAATTCCTCTGCACATGTCCCTTATGATCAATCACGCAGCGTCCGCCCGGTCAGACTGAGAAACAGCGTTTCAAGCCCCGGTTCCTCGCACTCCAGGGAGCGAAGCGTCGTATGCTGTTTACTGCAGATGAACAGAATATCCTGCAGCTCATCCTGAGCCGACGGTACATAGACCTCAATCTGGTTATCATTCTGCGTGACGCGTCGAACGCGCGGGTGAATGGTCAACTCCTCCACCAATTCCGGTGTGATCCCATCAGCCGTAAGTATGATTTTTTCCTCATGCGCCAGGCGTGCCCGAAGCTCCTGCTGCGTCCCGCAGGCGATAACATGACCTTGATCCATAATCGCCACCCGATCACTGATCGCAGCAACTTCCTCCATATAATGACTCGTATAAATTACGGTAGATCCCATGCGGTTCAACGTCTTCACGGATTCCAGGATATGATTTCGGGACTGCGGATCAATCCCTACCGTAGGCTCATCCATAATGATCAGCTTCGGACGGTGCGTGATCGAGCATGCAATATTCAGCCTTCGTTTCATCCCTCCGGAGAAGGTGGACGGCTTTTCCTTCGCCCGATCCTGCAAGCCGACAAACTCCAGCGCCTCTTGCACCCGTTCCTTCAACTGGTGGCCTCGCAGCCCGTACAATTTTGCAAAAAAAACGACATTATCCCAAGCCGACATCTCTTCGTACAGAGCCAGATCCTGCGGCACCAACCCGATTCTCCGCTTCACTTCCAGCGGTTGCTCATCAATCGAGATACCGTCCACCTTAATGCTGCCCTGATCCTTGGAAAGAAGGCCACAGATCATACTGATAGACGTGCTTTTGCCGGCCCCGTTCGGTCCTAGAAGTCCAAAGATTTCCCCTTCGTTCACTTCCAGGTTCATATGATCCACCGACAGCTTGTTTCCATATCTTTTCACGACATCCTTCATCTGCAGAAAGACCGCCATATTCACCATCTCCATTTCTCATATCTCTCGTAACCATTTGTTGATTTCATTCTACCTGGAATATCCGAATTATTAAGGTAGAAGAAGTCACCTTATAGGGTGACGAAAGTCATCTCCTTACCAAAAACATCCTTGTGATATAATGAAGCCAATCGTTTGAACGTTTTGATTTCACTATGGAAAAGGGTCTGATCGCACGTGACATCCCCACTCACCTATCTAAGGTATGGATTAATTCTTCTTCCGGCCGCCGCAGACATCTTTTTGCAGCAGCTCGATGATTACGGGGAATATATGGTGTACATATTGCTGTTTCTGGCGATTACGGTGCTAAGCCGCTTTTTGCCATCGCCTGCTTATCTGAAGGCAGCCGCTCTGCTGGAAATTCCACTATCTCTGTGGCTATGCCATCAATACGGCTTCATGATGGTGTTCCTGTCCATCTCCACCCTATGCGTCTATTTGCCCTTATTGCAGCGGCCAGGCAGGCTATGTCTGGCGCTCGGTCACCTTCTGTTGCTCAACATGGCCATAACCGATTACGATGCCCTGCTGCTGACGACAGCCAATCTTCTGTTTCTGTTCATGGCAGTAACGTTCAACCACATCCATGAAATGCATCAGAAGCAAGTGGATCATATTCAGTTATACGACGAGCTGAAAAGGCTGCATTTCCAACAGGATGAAGCAGGCAGACAATTGCTGCAATTTGCCCATCAGGTAGAGAGCGCAGCGCAGGCCGAGGAGCGTAACCGCATCTCCCGCCAGCTGCATGACGATATCGGCCACCGCCTGATTCGCATAAAAATGATGATGGAAGCAGCTCTCCATATCGTGCCTCAAGATTCCGGCCGCGGCATGGATATGCTCCATCAAATCCGTGACCAGCTGGGAGAGAGCATGGAGCAGATGCGATCGGCCGTAAAACAAATGAACCCGGTCCGGCGGATTACGGACGACTATTCCCTGGATCGGCTCCTGGAAGAGACCGGCCGGGAGACCGGGATCGAGACCGACCTTATATTGCAGGGCATCCCCTATCCGCTCTATCCCAGTCAACAGGTGGTGCTGTACAAAAATGCCCGTGAAGCTATCACGAACGCCATCCGCCATGGCGAGGCTAAACGAATCCAAATCATCCTGCATTACGGAGATCAGGACGTCCGGATGGAGGTTTCCAACGATGGCACCGTCCAGGAGCCGGCTGGCCACGAAGCTGCACCAGACCGTCAGGGTATCGGAATGAGCAGCATGCTCGAACGAACCCAAGTGGTGGGTGGGACGCTTGAGGTACGGAGAACCGTACCTTTTACTGTCATCACCCGGCTGCCTGTCTACCAGAAGCGTGAGATTATGTAATTTAACAAGACAAGACGCAGTATCTTATTTTATAGAAAAGGTCGTGGCCATCCATGATATCCGTTTTAATTGTAGATGATGACCCGTTCATTCGGGAAAGCTTGAAATTACTGGTAGGGATGGACCCGGATATCGAAGTATCGGCTGTCGCGGAGCACGGCGAGGAAGCGCTGGCTTTGTTGGAGGAGGGACTTCCTGTCGATGTTGTGCTGATGGACATTCGGATGCCGGTATGTGACGGCGTGGAAGGAACGCGGCGGATTCGTGAACGACATTCGGATGTGCGAGTGCTTATGCTGACTACCTTCGATGATGATGATTATATCGTGGAGGCTCTGGGGAACGGGGCTAGCGGTTATCTGCTGAAGAACATTCCGCCGGACCGCATCATCCAGGGAATCAAAACGGTGCATGACGGTAACATGCTGATTCATCCCGATATCGCCCGCAAGCTGACTGGCATGCTTCGTCCAACGGCGCAGCCCGTCCCTAAAGCTGCTGAGCTGGAACAATTCGGCCTGACCCCGGCCGAGAAGAAAGTCGTCGTCCTTATTGCGGACGGCTTGTCCAATAAGGAAATTGCCGGACAGCTTTACTTAAGCGAAGGCACCGTCAAAAACTATGTCACCGAAATCCTGGGGAAGCTGAATCTTCGGGACCGGACGCAAATCGCCATTTTTTATCTTAAAAAGATGCAGGGTTAACTCCATTCAAAAAATTTCATAGCTTATACAAAAAAAGCGGGCCCTTGTCCATATAGGACAAAAGCCCGCTTTCAGTATCATGATGAATGGAATCCGGCTTCTTCGGAGCCGCCGGTCGTCTTACTACCGGAAGAACCCCGCTTGCTGCGAATATGAAGTTTATTCGCCAGCAGGGTGATCAAGCTTACCGGCTTCAACCCGACCGCTATGCCATCCCTCGGGTCGGGGGCAACGATAGCTCCCAATTGATGATGATCCCCCGCGTAGATTGCACGCTGCAGGAATTTACTCTCCCCTTGATGGTTCTGTACCTCCAGCTTACAGAAGGCCGAATTCTGACGAAGCGCGCTATGCAGCTGTTCCTTACTGTGAATCAGTTTACCGTTCACCTTCAGGATCGTCTCTCCTGCCAGAATGCCAATTTCGCTTGCCGGACTATTCGGAAGCACTGCGAGAACGCGTAGTCCACGAATCGGATGCACAAAGATCGGACTGCGCTGCTGTTCTTCATAACGGCTGTACCACACCAAGCCCTCATGCAGCAGTAATGCCGCTAATGCAGCCACGATCGTGAGTGGTGTCCACCACTCGGCCAACAGGCTCAATGCCAGCACAATGGCTCCGTAAAATATGAGCCGCTTCGATGTGATGCTTGCCTTCTCCTGCGGGAGCATGCTCTGCGTCATTTCCCCGAAGCCAATCACGACCGGGAGTGCCATCATGGTAAAGCCTGTACTCCAGGCATCACCACCGAAGAACGGCGTCCATGGCAGCACGCTGCCTCCGCTTACCGCCGGAACAAGCAAGAACAAGGGCAAGGGCCAGAAGCTCTGCATGTGATAACCGCCAACGAGCTTGCCACGCTTACCCTCAAGAAACAGCGGTGTAGCAAAACCCGAACCCTGTATCCTGACAAGCAAGGCTTCTGCAAAATGCAGAACGGCGGATAAAGCCAGCAGCGCAGGAATGTCCAATCCATGGATCGTTGTCGTTATGTGACTGACCCAGCCATCCGGCTGCCAATTCGGAAACCAGCCTAATCCAAACTGAATGATCCCGAGAAGACCGATGGAATAGGCAAAGCATAAGTACCGGATATGAAACAGCATCAGGATCAGGGAAGTCACCCATATGCATATGATGGCTTCCAGGCTTAAGGATATTCCCAGGAAGGCTACTACGATGGACACGCCGATTCCTGCCAGCAGCCCGCCCAGAAACGTTCGCCAAGTCTGCAATCCCCAGGAATGCAGCTTCACATGGAACAACTTACGCTCCACCAACACCTGCCTTCGGTAGAACAGCATGACAAACAAAATCGAAATATAATAAAAGGGCTGCGTCAGCAGTTGTATGCCTGCATCTATCCCATACATCAGCAGTTGTTTCAATGTCTCCAACAGCTTGCCACGCTCCTTTCAGCTTCAAGATGCTTCGAAATTTATACTTCCAGATATCTTAAAAGAAAAAAAGAAGGCTAACGTTCAGCCTTCTTACTTGTTCGACGCCTTGGCGGCGATTTCCTTCCGGACCTCGGCAATTCCGCGATTCATTTGATTATCCTCTTTCGGATCCTGAATCTTCTCAATCAATGCGGCTTCCAATGCTTCGGCTGTAGCGCCGTTAAGGATACCGTCCGCTTTCAGCTTGTGCTTGCTCTGGAAACTCTTGATCGCCTTCTCTGTATTCCGGTCGAAATAGCCATCCGTACGCCCGATCTTATAACCAACCGCTTCAAGCATGATCTGTGCATTCTTCACATCCGTGCTATTCGTGTCGTACGTATAAGTTTTCTTCTTATCGATCGGTGCAACGGTAAAGTATTCTGGCTGTGACACCTGAATATCCGGCTCAATTCCCTTCTCATGGATCCAGGTACCGTTTGGCGTCAACCACTTGGCAATCGTTACTTTCAGCAGGCTTCCATCGCCAAACTGCTTATCAAAGCTCGTTTGCACGGTACCTTTTCCGAAGGAATGCTCACCCATCAAGGTAGCTCCTGCCGATTGTTGCAGTGCGCCCGCCAAAATTTCGGAAGCGCTGGCGCTACCCTTGTTCATCAGCACCGTTATCGGATAGGATTTCGCCTCACCGCCCGAAGGATGCTTCTCTCGCTTCTTATCCTTATCCTCTACCTGAACGATCAATTCGCCTTTAGGTACGAACTGCTCTGCAATGTCAATGACAACGGACAGCACACCGCCTGGATTGTTCCGGACGTCGATCAGCAGTCCCTTCATGCCTTGGCTTTCCAGTTTCTTGAGTTCTTCCTTAAAGCGTTCGCCTGTATTCAGCGAGAATTGGGAGATCTCAATAACACCGATTCCGCCCTTCTCCATCCGTGCCGACACGGTTTCCAGATCGACGTCATCACGAACGATAACATACTCGACAGGCTGCTCAGAGCCTGCACGCTTAATCTGAAGGACGGCCTTGGAACCTTTCGGACCGCGAATCTTGTTGACTGCCGCGTTCAACTCCAGACCCTGCAAAGATTCCCCATTAACTGAGAGGATGGTATCCTTTGCCCGAATCCCGGCTTTATCCGCAGGAGATCCCTTGATCGGGGATACAACAACGACACTGCCATCTACAGAGGATACCTCCGCACCAATCCCTGAGAAGGAGCCCTCAATGCTCTCTTCAAACTGGGCTGCCGTTTCTTTTCCCATATAGTTGGAATATGGATCTTCCAGCGCTTCCATCATCCCGTTGATGGCGCCGTCGATCAGTTTCGACCGATCGATATCCTTGTAATAATTGCTTTCGATGAGGTCAATCGCTGTCCCCAGTTTTTTCGCTTCAGACTGCTCCAGTCCATTCCTGTTTGCTATACTGGCCAGCAGCCCCTCACCGTCTCCGGTCTGACTAGGAGCGGGCAGCTGGGTCAAAGCCATCGTTAACAGCACGCCGCACAGCATGGCAGCTATGACCAGAAAGACAGCCGTTCGTTTTTTCAGCAAGTACTTCACCGCCTTTGTACGTTTCAACTGCTACACATGGGGAATCCCGTCCACCTAGTATATGATTGGCTTGCCGGGAATATTTATACAGCGGTCTGAAGGTTATATGGTATAAGTCCTAAAAGTTTGTTACAGATAAGGCGAAGGATTGACCGGCGATCCATTGATCCGAACCTCAAAATGAAGATGCGGTCCTGTGCTCTGACCCGTGGAACCCACTTCGGCAATCTTCTGCCCTCTGGACACCTTGTCGCCTTCGCTGACTTTAATGCCGCCATTGCGGATATGTCCATACAAGGTCCATACGCCGCCCCCATGATCAACAATAACACAGTTTCCGTAACCGCTCCACCACTCGGCCAATATGACCGTGCCGCTCTCAGCTGCCCGGATCTCAGTCCCCTGTGGTACCGCGAAATCCTGGCCTGTATGCATCTTGCCAGCCTGGCCCGTTACCGGATGAACTCGAGGCCCATAACCCGATGAAAGTCTGGCACCGGAAACTGGGATCGCGAATGGTCCGCCGTTACCTGTGTATCCGCCGCCACCTTTACTTCCACCGAGGGTGGTCGCCTTGGCTCTTTTCGCCGCAGCCGCTTTGGCAGCCGCTGCTTTACGGGCAGCTTCCTCAGCCGCAAGCTTATTCTTTTCCTTCTGCAGATCCGAACGTTTGCTTGCCAGGGCAACCAACATTTTATCCTGCTCTTCGGTCAAGATTTCCGCATCCTCGATATCCTGATCATACTGGGCCAGTAGTACGCGCTTCTCCTGTTCCTTCTCGTTCAGGATACTCTTGCGGTCCTCCATTTGGCCATACAGGTCCTTGGCGGTTGCATACTGTCCTTCAAGCTCCTTCTTCTTGTCGATGACCAGCAGCTTGTCCTGCTTATGCTCCACCAGCAAATCCTGGTCCTGGTTAACGATCGTCTTCAAGGAATCCGCACGCTCAATAAAATCGCTGAAGCTGGTCGAGGAGAGCAGCACATCCAGATAAGATACTTGCCCATCCATATAGATGAGGCGAATCCGGGATTCCAACAGCTTCTCACGGGAGGCGATACGCTCCTCCGCCGCTTCAAGTTCTTTGGTCGTTTTTCTCAGCAGATCCTCTGTCTCCTCGATCTTCATGGAGATTTTGGTCAATTCATTGCTGACGATGCTGATCTGCTCCATCACATATTTCAAATTCTTCGTTGTTTTTTTCTTGTAATGCTGAGCTTCTTGTTTATTTTCCGCTGCTTTGTTCTTCTGTGCCCGTGCTTTCTTGACCTGCTCCTGAAGCACGCTCAGCTCTCGATCTACATCGGCTGAAGTCTTCTTCTCGGCTTGTCCGACGGTCGGTTGGATCATAACAGTGGCCAGTAATAAGGCTGCTACTCCTGCGGCGATTTTCTTCAAGTTTCGCTCCCCATCCTTTACCTTGTTTTATACTTTCAAAAATTTACGTATCGACATGGTGCTGCCCCAGATGCCAATGACCATGCCCAGCCCAACGATAATGATGCCGAGCTGCAGCCACAAATCTCCCAGCGGGATTAAGCTCTTTGCCAGCGTCAGATCGGTTTGCGACGCAGCGTACAGACGATTGTAGCCTACAAACAACAGCGTGACCGTCACAATGGAGCCCATCAGGCCGATCATGGCACCTTCCACGAAAAACGGCCAGCGAATGAAGTTGTTGGTCGCGCCGACAAGCTTCATAATGCCGATCTCGCGGCGACGGGCCAAAATAGTAACCCGAATGGTGTTCGAGATCAGGAACATAGACATCAAACCGAGTCCCGCTACGAAAATAAAGCCGATATTCCGCACCGTCTTCGTAATCTTGAACAGAGTTTCGACCGTGCCTTCCCCATACTTGACTCGCAGGATCGGCTCCTCCGTATACTTCTGGTTCAGAGCGGTAATCTTGTCGGCAACAAAACCGACCGTGGTCGGTTCAATAACGGAAACCTCGAATGCATCAGGAAGCGGATTCTGGTCCGCCTCGCTGAAGCCTTCCACCCATTCGGAGCCCAGGCTTTCCTCAAGCTCCTTCATGCCCTCTTCCTTGGACACGAACTTGATGCCGCCGACCTCCGGCATTGCCTCGATTTCACTCTTGATGGTTTCGCGCAGCTTCTTATCCACATTAAGATTTAAGTACGTATTGATTTGCACATTGCTATCTGCTTTATCGGCTAAAGCGTTAACATTCATGACTAATAGCATGAAAACGCCCAGTATAAACAAAGACACTACGATGGAAGTAACCGATGCGACCGACATCCATCCATTCCGGAAAACGCTCTTCGCCCCTTCCCGCAAGTGCCGCAAGAAGGTTCTAAAATTCATACCCGTAATCTCCTCTCTGCTGGTCACGGACGATCTGTCCATGCTCAATCGCAAGAACGCGTTTACGCATGGTGTTCACGATATCCCTGTTGTGGGTAGCCATTACGATGGTGGTTCCCCTGAAATTGATTTCATCCAGCAGCTGCATAATGCCCCACGAGGTTTCCGGATCCAGGTTACCTGTAGGCTCGTCCGCAATAATGACGGAGGGGTTATTCACAATCGCTCTGGCGATTGCGATCCGCTGCTGCTCACCGCCGGAGAGTTGGGAAGGTTCGCGGTTCGCCTTGGCTCTCAGGCCCACAAGCTCCAGCACCTCCATGACCCGTCTCTTGATGAGACGCTGCGGCGCTTCAATAACCTCCATGGCAAAAGCTACATTTTCGTAAGCAGTCAGCTTGGGCAGCAGACGATAGTCCTGAAAAATCACCCCGATATTTCGGCGAACATAGGGGATTTTGCGCTGCTTCAGCTTACCGATATTAAATCCGTTAACAGAAATTTGCCCCTTAGTAGGCACTTCTTCTCTATAGATAAGTTTCATAAACGTCGATTTACCAGCACCTGACGGTCCGACAACATAGACGAATTCATTTCGATTGATTTTGACGGAAACTCCTTGAAGCGCATGAGCGCCGTTCGGATAAGTCTTCCATACGTCCTGCATTTCGATCACTTCATCACTTCCCAATCCTTAATTAGCCATTATACTTTTCGACAGTTTCCATCGAATTCCTTTAAAATCCATGAAAAATCCTCACGACATCGTCTATTGTAACAAATTTGTTACCTTTTGAGTACCCGAAAGTTTAAGCCCACCGTGACATATACATGAAAAAGTGCATGAACTGCAGCCAATACGAAGTTAAGAAGGTGGTTCGAATGAAAAAAATTCATCTTGGTCTCATCATTGTCATCAGTTTCGGTCTTCTCCTCTCCGTCGGCTTCGGTCTATTGACGATGTACGTGAACCAAAAGGAACTCCCGAAGGGGGTCGTTCTCTCCGGTTGGCAGGTAGGCGGTACACCCGCAGACGAGGTGCTGTCAGAGCTGGATCAACGGCTGCAGGCGATGACAGCATTGAAGGTGGAGCTGCAATCGGACGCTCTGAAAGGGCACACGGAAAGCTTCACTCTCCGGGAAGCCGGAGTTCAATTCAGCGCAGCCGATTTTCGGGAAGCTATCGCCAGGTTGTCTGAAGGATCATTATGGGATCAGGTTCTTTACCGGCGTAACTTTCAGCTGGAGTGGCATATATCCACGGACTGGGATCGCAATGTGTTAAAAGAGCGGTTGAGCGAAGACTGGCAAAAGGAACGCTTTGGCGAACCCGTCAATGCCGTGCGGAGTATATCCGAAGATGACGTTGTCCGGTACACCCCGGAGAAAACGGCATACCGCATCGATTGGCCGACATTCTATGAAGGGTTCAGCGCTGTGCTTCCGAATGAGTCTCACTTCACCGAGCCGAAATTGGATGAGATCTTTACAGTTCAGCTGCCTCTCATCCGTCAAAAGCCCCCCGTTACCGTAAAATCTCTGCAGGATGAGGGGATTGAGCGCAAAATCGTCGAATTCTCTACCAGTCTCGGATCCAGCGGGCCTGGACGCGTTCATAACGTGACTGCCGCTGCCAAAGCCGTAGACGGCATGATTCTGAAGCCCGGCGATGAATTCAATTATGCTCATATTATTGATACCGCGAAGAAGGAGTACGGCTTTGAAGAAGCTCCCGTTATCGTGAACGGCAAGCTGGTTCCCGGGATCGGCGGCGGGATCTGCCAGGTATCTAGCACGGTCTACCATGCCGCTCTGCTCATCGGGCTAGAAATCACCGAACGGCGCAATCATTCCCTTCCGGTCAGCTACCTGCCCAAGGGGCAGGATGCCACTTTTGCCGAGGGGGCGATAAATTTTCGCTTCCGGAACAATACAGGCAAGCATCTGCTTATTTTATCGGAGGTATCGCACGGTAATTTAACACTAAAGATGTTTGGCACCTTCCCGGAAAATACGGAATATGAGCTTGTGTCCACGACCGTTGAAACCTTGCCATCACCAGAGAAGGTCATTCACAATAACTCGCTGCCGCCAGGACTCAAGCAGGTGGTTCAGAACGGGAAGCCAGGCTATGTGGTTGAAACCTACCGAGCCAAGAAAGTAAACGGCAAAGTTGTGGAGAACGTCAAAATATCCAAGGATACCTACCGCCCCCAGAACAGCATCGTTGCCATTAATCCGACGAACGATGTCCAACTGCCTGAAGCGAATGATACCCCGAAAGAGGAAGTGGTTGAGGACGGTATCAGTGCCCCGTAAACCTGAAGACAACATGGAACAGCCCGGATTCGCGATAGAACCGCGAATCCGGGCTGTTTGCCTTGCCGTTATTTCAATGTAATGTATCGACTTTATAGCAGCTCTCGTATTCACCAGACGGATATCCTCGCCTTCAATCAGCTCGGCATTCAGATGTCCCATCCGGAAGGGCATCGTTGTTACCCTTAAAACCGCCGAGATGCTCTGACCTCGGCTTCCGGATGCTGTGACAGTTCATCTCTGTACTCCACTTGCCGAATCTCGCACCCTTTGCCTAGGATCACCCGGTTACCGCGGACGATATCGGCTTCAACATACTCGAGATCAAGGACATCGCCCTCAATAATGCGAGCCTCCAGCCGTGTTCCCCGTAAAGGCAAGGACAGCATTTCCCAGAGCCGCTTCCCTTTTTTGCGGACCGTTATCCGGTCTCCAACGATTTCCTGTGCAAGGCAGCGGCCCAATACTCGGATATCCGCTGTTCCAACATGCAGGCGGCCATCGATCTTAAACCCCCCTTGAAACGTGGCTGATTCACTCCGCACGTCACCACGGCTTCTCAGGTTTCCGGTGACCTCAAGCTTCTTCGATTCGGAATCTCCGTGAATGCTGCAATGCCCCCCGATAAAGATGGAGCGGCTGCGCAATCCATCCTTCAAACTCAGGCTGCCGGCTACATGCATCTCCTCAGACTCCACAGCCCCCTTAATGGTTCCCGAACCGTTCACGCGAATCGTACGGGCAGCGACGGCGCCACTAACACTCATCGTTCCATTGCCTATTAATTCTCGGCAATCCAGATCTCCATTCACCTGCCCGGCACCGTCAATGCGCACCTTATCGTATTGGCCGCCGCTTGAACTTCCGGTTCCCGTAATCTTCAAATCGGACAGCTTGTCGTCATGTGGTATCATGAGTATCCTCCTCCAGATTTACAAAGTAATCACTATCTATATCTTAACTTCTTCATCACAACAGTTATTTCTACAATAAATGTCCGTCCTCCACCAGGTGGAGTCATAATCTCCCTCTAAGATACCACACCCCCGCTATTCATAGAACAGCCCGATGGCTGAACTTCACCTCGGTCCCAAGACCGAGGCGTTCTCAGGCACTTTCCTCGTCTTTTCCTGCAAATGATGGTTCGGATTTGCTTGGAGCAAGGGAGATTGATTGTGATATGATTCAAATAGGCTCGTCATTGATCTCTCATTTATTAAAGTGAAAGGGGATACATCATCATGGCTCTTATGCAATGTCGCTTTTACTCGGAGGTACTCGGTCTCAGCACGTCCATGACCGTCATTCTCCCTCAGCAAACCTCTTCGCAGATCGGTATGACCAATCATGCCAAAAGCGGTCTGCATCCGACGCTCTTCCTACTGCACGGCCTGTCCGACGACGATTCCATCTGGCTGCGCAGAACCTCCATCGAACGCTATGTGGCCGAGATGGGCATTGCCGTCGTGATGCCGCAAGTTCACCGCAGCTTCTATACCGACATGGAATACGGCGGCAAATACTGGACCTTCATCAGTCAGGAGCTGCCGGCCATTGCCCGTTCCTTCTTCCCGTTATCCCACGCGAGGGAAGATAACTTTGTCGCCGGCTTGTCCATGGGCGGATACGGAGCATTCAAGCTGGCGTTCCGCTGCCGGGAAACCTTTTCCGCGGCTGCTAGTTTGTCGGGCGCGCTCGATATGGCGGGTCATATCCGGAGGAATGAGGCCTTATTTGAACATCGATTAGTCTACGGAGATCGAGACATTTCCGATACCGACAACGATCTGTTGTGGCTGCTTCAGCAAGTCGAACGATCGGAGGGGCCTAAGCCGCTGCTGTATCAATGCTGCGGAACCGAAGACTTTCTCTATGAAGACAATCAAGTGTTCCGCAAAGCCTGCGAAGAAACCTCTCTCAATCTCACCTATCAGGAAGGCCCGGGCGATCATGACTGGGGATATTGGGATACCCGCATTCAAGATGTGCTAAAGTGGCTTCCACTGAAGGCCTGATAAACCTATAGACACACCATGACATGCCAGCAGTTCGTTTTCGGTTCTATGAGGTTCATTTCTGATATCATAAAAAAGGGTGGATCAGCAAACTTATCGTTTGCCGATCCACCTCTATTTTTTCTACCGTAATATGCCTTTACTCAACATTCCCTTGGCGGAGACCCAACCATTCTTCCGTGGTCTGAAGGGTCTGCACGCTGCGATCAATAGCCGCCTTCACTTGTTCGGTTGCCGTACCGCCATATACGTTACGCGCATTGACCACCGTCTCCGGTTGAAGCACGCCATAGATGGAGTCGTCGAACAGCTCCGAGAACTGCTTGAACTCGTCCAGCGTCAGGTCCAGCAGATACTTATTGTTCTGAATGCAGTACAATACAGTCTTGCCGATCACTTCGTGCGCCTGGCGGAAAGGAAGCCCTTTGCCGACCAGGAAGTCCGCAATGTCCGTTGCATTCGAGAAGTCAGTGTTCACCGCTTCGCGCATGCGGCCTTTGTTGACCTTCATCGTGGCGATCATCGGCGCGAACAGCTGCAATGCGCCTTCCAGCGTAGCCACCGTATCGAACATGCCCTCTTTATCTTCCTGCATGTCCTTGTTATAAGCAAGCGGAAGCGACTTCAGCACGGTCAGCAGACCCATCAGGTTGCCGTAAACCCGTCCGGTTTTGCCGCGGACAAGCTCTGGCACATCCGGGTTCTTCTTCTGCGGCATAATGCTGCTGCCTGTGCAGAACGCATCGTCCAGCTCGATGAAGTTGAACTCCGTGCTGCTCCAGAGCACCAGCTCCTCGCTTAAGCGAGACAAGTGCATCATGATGATGGAAGCATCCGAGAGGAATTCCAGGATAAAGTCGCGGTCGCTGACCGCATCCAGACTGTTCTCGTAAACACTATCAAACCCAAGCTGCTCTGCCACGAAATGGCGGTCGATCGGGAACGTTGTACCCGCAAGCGCGCCTGCCCCGAGCGGCAACACGTTAATACGCTTATAGCTGTCGATCAGACGGTCGATATCCCGCTGAAACATGGACACGTAAGCCATCAGATGATGTGCGAACAGAATCGGCTGTGCACGCTGCAGATGCGTATACCCTGGAATAATCGTATCCAGGTTATCCTTGGCTTGTACGATCAATGCGGTTTGCAGCTCATGCAGCATGCCGGTCAGCGCCACCACGCGGTTACGCAAGTACAGATGCATGTCCGTAGCCACTTGATCGTTACGGCTGCGGCCTGTGTGGAGCTTGCCGCCGACAGGTCCGATTTCCTCAATCAGATTCTTCTCGATGTTCATATGAATATCCTCATCCGATACGGAGAACTCGATGCTGCCCTCACGGATGCGCTCCAACACCTTGTTCAAGCCAGCCTTGATCGTCTCCACGTCTTCGGCCGGCACGATGCCGCATTTGCCCAGCATAGACACATGCGCAAGGCTTCCCTGGATATCCTCTTCGGCCAGCTGCTTGTCAAAACCGATGGATGCCGTATATTCCTCTACCAATGCG
Organism: Paenibacillus sp. NPDC058898; assembly: GCF_049316025.1. Classification (NCBI taxonomy): domain Bacteria; kingdom Bacillati; phylum Bacillota; class Bacilli; order Caryophanales; family Paenibacillaceae; genus Paenibacillus; species Paenibacillus sp. NPDC058898. The sequence continues at coordinate 77,810 of NZ_JBMOSM010000005.1, forward strand.
TTGGTCTGCTTCGTAAAGCGTCCGCCCCATAACTTGCTCACAACACTTGCCCCTCTCTGTTTAAGGCAGAGGGCCGCTTCCCGCTTAAGAAGTCCCATTCATCCCGGTTACGCGAGAATCAGCGGAGCTCCCTAGCATGAAACGGCCTTCAGCCTGTTCATTATTGTAAACTTATTGATTCTGGTTCACGCCGGTTGCCACTTTCAAACGCAGTGCATTCAAGCGGATAAAGCCGGTCGCATCGCCCTGATCATAAGCTTGCGTCGGATCGGCTTCCATCGTGGCGATATCCGGGTTGTACAGACTGACCGGACTCTTCACACCTGCGCCGATAATGTTGCCTTTGTACAGCTTCACGCGCACCGTACCGGATACGTTCTTTTGGCTCTCCGTTACCAGCGCTTGCAGTGCCAGACGCTCCGGCGCAAACCAGAAACCGTTATAAACCAAGGTGCTGTAACGGGTAATCAGGCTGTCGCGCAGGTTCATCACTTCACGGTCCATCGTGATGGATTCCATTTTGCGATGAGCGGTGAACAGGATGGTTCCGCCTGGCGTCTCGTAGACACCGCGGCTCTTCATACCAACGAAACGGTTCTCTACCATATCCACGCGACCGATGCCGTGTTTGCCACCCAGCTCGTTGAGCTTCTCCATTACTTGCAGCGGACTCATCGATTCGCCGTTCAGCGCAACGACATTCCCTTGCTCAAACGTAAGCTCGAGGTATTCCGCCTCGTCTGGTGCATCCTCAGGCGATACGCTGAGCAGGTACATATCCTTGCTATCCTCTGCACTTGCATCGAACCAAGGATCTTCCAGCACACCGCTCTCATAACTGATATGGAGCAGATTGCGGTCCATGGAGTAGGATTTGGCTGCCGATGCCGTTACCGGAATGCCGTGCGCTTCCGCGTATGCGATCATCTCTGCGCGTCCCGGGAAGGAGTTGCGGAACTCCTCGATGCGCCAAGGCGCGATCACTTCAATGTCAGGTGCCAAACCGGCTACGCCCAGCTCAAAACGAACCTGATCGTTCCCTTTACCCGTAGCGCCGTGCGCAATCGCCGTCGCGCCTTCCGCACGTGCGATATCCACCATGCGTTTAGCAATCAATGGACGCGCGATACTGGTCCCGAGCAGGTACTGCCCTTCGTACATAGCACCCGCCTGGAACATCGGATAGATGAAATCAGTCGCGAATTCGTCACGAAGATCATCGATGTATACTTTGGAGGCGCCGGTCGCCAGCGCTTTTTCCTCAAGTCCGTCCAGCTCTTCCTTCTGGCCGATATCGGCCGTGAAAGCAATGATCTCCGCATCGTAGGTTTCTTTCAGCCACTTCAGAATAACGGACGTATCCAGCCCACCGGAATACGCCAGTACGATTTTTTGTTTTGCCATGGTTAAACTCCCTCTCTTTGTTACTAACAACTCTGTCGTTCATTATACTAAAGATAACGTCCATTGACGCATTTTCATAGAGAATATCGCTCTGTATTAAAGGCTTTATGCCATCAAAGCAACCATCAAAGCCTTCTGGGCATGAAGACGGTTCTCAGCCTGATCAAAAATGACAGAGTTCGCACCGTCGATCACACCTTCGCTAACTTCTTCACCCCGATGGGCCGGAAGACAATGCAGGAACAAGTAATCCGGCTTCGCCGCTTTCACAAGCTCCTCATTCACTTGATAATCCGCAAACGCAGCTTCCCGCTGTGCCTGCTCCTCTTCAAAGCCCATGCTTGCCCATACGTCCGTATAGATCACATCCGCATCCTTCGCAGCTTCGATCGAGTCTTGCGTGATCGTGATTTTGCCACCGGTTTGTGCCGCGATCTCCTCGCTCAGCTTCACGATGCTGGCATCCGCCTCATAGCCCTTGGGACTGGCCACAGCCACATGCATGCCCATCTTGGCTCCGCCAATGAGGAGTGAGTGCGCCATATTGTTGCCATCGCCGATAAAGGCCATTTTGAGGCCTTTTAGCTTGCCTTTGTGCTCCAGCACGGTCTGCAAATCAGCCAGTACCTGACATGGATGCGCCATGTCGCTCAGGCCGTTGATAACCGGAATGGAGGCATATTTCGCCAGGTTGACCACGTTGTCGTGCCCGAAAGTACGGATCATCAAGCCGTCCAGATAACGGGACATCACCTGCGCCGTATCGCTGATCGGCTCGCCGCGTCCGAGCTGAATATCGTTTTTGCTTAAAAAGAGTGCATGTCCGCCCAGCTGGAACATGCCAGCCTCGAACGACACCCGCGTCCGCGTGGACGACTTCTCAAAAATCAAACCAATCGTCTTGCCCTTCAGCGGCTGATAGACTTCGCCGTTCTTCTGCTTGCGCTTAATCTCAATTGCCGAATCGAGCAAGAACTGAATCTCTTCCGTTGAGTATTCGTCCAGCTCGATCATATCCCGCCCTTTCAGGCTCAATTCCTTCACTTGTCCGCTTGCGGCCATATCCTTCAGTCCTCCTTAACCATGCTGTTATTGTCCAAAATGCTGCTGCACGATTCTTCTATGCTTGGCTAACCGCCGTATGCTCATGTATAAGTTCCGTAACAATCGATACCGCCTGGTCGATCTCTTGTTTTGTGACGTACAGATTCGGAAGCAGCCGGATCACATTCGGTCCTGCCGTTACGAACAGCAGCCCGCGGCTCTGTCCTTTCAGCACCAGCTCGCCAACCGGTTCAACGCATTCGATGCCGATCAGCAGGCCTTTCCCCCGGATTCCCTTTACAAAAGGATGACTGCCCAGGCTCTCATTCAGCTTCGTCATCAAATATTCTCCGGCTTCGGCCGCACGCTGCGGCACGTTGTCCTCCAGCATCGTCTCGATGGTAGCCTGGATGACGGCGCTGGCAATCGGCGTGCCGCCAAACGTCGTCGCATGGCTTCCTGCCGTGAAAGCTTCACGCAAGTAAGCTTTGCCCAGCATCGCGCCAACCGGGAACCCGGAACCGAGCCCTTTGGCCACGGTGAAAATGTCCGGCTCGATGCCGTAATGTTCGTGCGCAAACAGCTTGCCGGTCCGGCCCATGCCCGTCTGCACCTCGTCGACGATTAGCAGCAGTCCGTGCTTCTTGCACAGCCCGGTGACGGCTTGCAGGAACTCCGGCTCCACCGGATGCACGCCGCCTTCAGCCTGCACCATTTCGATCATGATGGCGGCGGTGTTGTCGTTAATGGCCGCTTCCAGTGCCGGTAGGTCATGCAGCGGAACGCTTTTGAAGCCTGCCGGAAGCGGAAGGAAGCCTTCCTTTACCTTATCCTGGCCGGTTGCCGTTAGCGTAGCCAACGTCCGTCCATGGAAGGACTGCGTAAACGTAATGACCTCGTACCTTCCCGTTCCCTTCACCTTCTGATGGTAGCGGCGCGCCAGCTTAATGGCCGCTTCGTTCGCTTCCGCTCCACTGTTGCAGAAGAAAACCGCATCTGCGCATGTGTTCGCTGTCAGCAGCTCAGCTGCTTTTTCCTGACCGGGAATGTGGAACAGGTTCGAGACATGCCACAATTCATCCAGTTGGGCCTTCAGCTTCTCTTTCACCTTTACCGGAGCATGGCCGAGATTCGTTACGGCCAGACCCGCCATGAAATCAAGATATTTGTTGCCTTGATCGTCCCATAACCAGCTGCCTTCCCCTTTGACCAGGGCGATTGGATATCTGGCATACGTTTGGAACAATGAGCTTTCATTCGCTGCTTTAACACCGCCTGCTGCTGTTTCTTTTCCCATGACCTTCACACACTCCTTTGCATATGGCATTGCTTCGTGTTTCACGATTGGAACATCTCCCGATAAGAGCATCCATTTAAGTTAACCAGCACTGCGAATTCGGATCATTCCTCCGATCCCTGTTGCCCACAGAATTTTATTGAATGATATAAACTAGGATAAATTCCGTGGACAAAGGGGCCCGCTTCGCTTCTCCGGAATGATTCCGCCTTCTCCGTTGAAGCCGCTGTATTCGTACAATCTCAAATCTCAATCTACATCCGCACGATGCGCGTTCCCAGCACTTCTCCACCCAGCACTCGGCTCAGTACATTCGGCTCGCTTCCGTCCACGATGACAACCTCGCTCACTTTGCCGTGAATGCAGCTGATGGCCGCTCTGACCTTCGGTATCATGCCGCCGTAGATTTCGCCTGTTCCGATCATGTCCTCAATCTCCTGCACCGTCACGGTCGGAAGCACCCGCTTCTCGCCGCCTGCTCCCTTCATGATCCCGGGTACGTCGGTGACAACGATCATCCGGTGTACCCCCAGATGGGAGGCAACGGCACCAGCCGCCGTATCGGCATTAATGTTGTAGCGCTGACCGGATGGATCAACCCCGATCGGTGCAACCACAGGCATATAGCCCATTTCCAGCACGCCGCTCAGAATCGACGATTTCACAAATGTCACATCGCCGACCCAGCCAACTTCGGCATGGTTCGTTACCGGTTTGGCCTCGATCAGCCCGCCGTCCGAGCCGGATAAGCCGATGGCAGAGCCGCCCACGCTTTGAATCCGCCTTACGATCTGTTTATTGATGGTGCCCGCAAGGACCATCTCCACGACGTCCAGCACATCCTCCGTCGTCTTGCGCAGCCCGTTCACAAACTCGGTCTCAATGCCGAGTTTCTCCAGATTGCTGGAGATTGCAGGTCCGCCGCCATGAACGATAACGGGGTTAACTCCCTTTTGCTGCAGATCCTTCAAATCCTCGAAGAAGCTGTCAGGAAGCGCAGCGAGCGTGCTGCCGCCACATTTCATGACAAACGTATCTGCCCCTGATGTTTTAACCGGCAACGTATCCTTTTGATCGATCGTGCTCTTCATATCCGTCTCCTCCGTCCTACTGAATATTTATCTACGTACGATAAGCTGCATTAATGCGGACATAGTCATAAGTTAAATCACAGCCCCAGGCCGTAGCCGAGCCATTTCCGATATGCAGCTTCACGTCAATATCCACGGTATCACCCTGGAGGTAAACCAGAGCCGCATCCTCGTCAAAAGCAACGGGCCTTGACTGCTCCAGCACCGAAATTGGACCGATGGCAATATCCACCGTCTCCGGATTGACCGGACGGCCCGCACGGCCGACAGCCGCAATAATGCGTCCCCAGTTAGCATCTGCGCCGAACACCGCAGATTTGACCAGGCTGGAACCAATGATTGTCTTGGCGATGGCTTGCGCGTCATCGTCGCTTTCGGCGCCGTTCACGCGAACTTCGATCAGGCGGGAAGCTCCCTCTCCGTCACGTGCAATCGCCTTCGCCAGCTGCTGGCACACATAATGGAATCCGGCTGCAAATGCATCCCAATCCGGATGCTCCGGCGATAGCACGTCATGTCCTGCCAGGCCGCTGGCCATCGCAACCAGCATATCGTTGGTGCTTGTATCCCCATCCACCGTAATCATATTAAAGGTCAGGTTAGTCGTTTGGCGCAGCAGCAGCTGCAGCGCTTCCTGACCAATGACCGCATCCGTCGTCATGAATCCGAGCATGGTCGCCATGTTCGGATGAATCATCCCCGACCCCTTCGCCGTTCCGGCGATAGTCACCTTCGTACCGTTAACTTGTACGGTGACGCAGGCTTCCTTTTTCAAGAGATCGGTTGTCAAAATCGCCTGGCTGAAGTTCTCAGCCCCTTCGCTTCCGCCGCTGAGTTGTGCAGGCAGGCCGGTGATACCCGAGGAAACGCGGTCCATCTTCAGCAGTTCCCCGATGACTCCCGTTGAGGCGACAGCCACATCGTTCTCTTCCAGACCGAATTGCGCAGCCGTGCTAGCTCGCATCGTATAAGCATCCTCTTCGCCCTGCTTACCTGTACAGGCATTGGCATTCCCGCTATTGACGACGATCGCGCGAAGCTTGCCGTCCTGCAGGCTTTCACGCGTCACCTTCAGTGGTGCCGCTTGAATGAGGTTTGTCGTATATACAGCAGCCGCCACAGCAGGCACGTCACATACGATGACGCCCAGATCGTTACGGTCGGTCTTCTTAAGTCCACAGTGGAGTCCAGCAGCTTTAAAGCCTTGCGGCGTTATGATGCTGCCCCCATCAATAATCGCAAACATATTCTCTCCCATGTCTGTATCCCCAGCCGCTTACGGATAAATCGGCGTAAACGTAAGTCCGAGGCTCTCCTCCCATCCCATCATCAAATTCAGGTTCTGGATCGCTTGCCCGGCCGCACCCTTCACCACGTTGTCAATGACCGATATAATGGTCACTCTGTTCGTACGCGCATCCACCGCAAATCCGATATCGCAGAAGTTCGACCCGGTGACTTCTTTTGTCGCAGGCCATACGCCCAAGTCACGGATTCTCACAAACTGGCGGTCCTTGAAATACTGGCGATACAGCTCAATGAAATCCTCTTCCGTATAAGGGCCATTCAGCGTGGCATACATGGTGGTCATGATTCCCCGCGTCATCGGGACCATATGGGTTGTAAAAGTAACCGTAATCGGTTCGCCAGCTACCTGAGTCAATATCTGCTCAACCTCGGGAATATGTTGGTGCTTATTTACCTTATAGGCTTTAAAATTCTCGTTAATTTCGGCATAATGCGTCATCAAACTCGTTCCTCGGCCTGCACCGGACACGCCGGATTTGGCATCGATAATAAGGGAAGAGGCATCAATCCATCCCGCACTAATTGCCGGAATCAGCCCGAGCAGCGTTGCTGTCGGATAACAGCCCGGATTGGAGATGAAATCCACATCGTGGACCTCTTCGCCAAACACTTCGCATAGGCCATATACAGCCTTCTCCAAAAGTTCCGCACTCGGAGCCGTGTGCTTATACCACTGTTCATACACTGCTCCGTCCTTCAAGCGAAAATCTCCCGAGAGATCAATGACCTTCAGGCCCGCATCCAGCAGCTCTGGCACCAGCTTGGCACTAACGCCCGAAGGTGTGGCCGCGAACACCAAGTCCGCCACCTCCGCGATTTCCGCTGGATTAACACCATCCAGGTTCCGGGTCATGATATTCGTCAAATGCGGAAAACCGTCCGATATCGGTACGCCTGCAGTCGATGAAGAGATTACCGATGTAATCTCAACGCGCGGGTGTGCTTGCAGCAACCGGATCAGTTCCACGCCACCGTAACCGGTAGATCCAACAATAGCAACTTTTACTGTGTTTGTGTCCGTCATTTATCCTCATCCCTCTCCCCAAGGAACAGCCAAAGGACCTTATGCAAGGTCCCATTCATCCATTCCCTTCATCTCTACGTCATGCCCATCCGTTTCCATCCTCCGATCGATTCACATTGCCCCCTGAGCTCTGCCCTTGACGTGGTAAGCCATAGAAATCAAGTGACTGCTGATGCTCTTGATATGGTTTTCCATCGTGAAGCAGTCAGGCTAGTGATGATCTTGTTCGGAAGTATTCTGTCTCCTGCATTAAAACGACGCTTTCGTCAGGTATTCATTGACTTTATCCGTCTCATAAATATGTATTATTATACGACTGTATTCATATAAATACAATGGATTATTCAAATTTGGTCCCCATTTGCAAATGAATACCAATCGCCTTCAATGTCTAAAGAGTCGATTCATATTCTTCTTTTATAATGGAATACAATTTGAGGTCCCAATGTTGACCCTTGATCTTGATCCCCTTCCTCAACGTCCCCTCATAGGACATGCCGATCTTCTCCATGACACGCTGAGAGCCGATGTTCCCTTCTATGCAACGAGCTTGGATGCGCACAAGATCCATTTCGCCAAATCCGAGTTTCAATAACGCGGAGGCTGCTTCCGTCATAAGACCTTGTCCCCAACAATCCCGCGCAAGTACGTAACCGATCTCGGCACTCTGCTGTTCGGGCTTCCACCACACAAAATCCACCGTCCCCACCAAACGCCCGCTCTCCTTCAGCTCGATCCCCCAAGGGGCAATATCATGCTTGGCATACTGGACTAGTATAAACTGGATGAATTTCTTACTGTCATCGATCGAGCGATGGGTTTCCCATGTTACGTACTTGGCAACCTCATCATCAGAGGCATAGGCATACATCTGATCCGCATCCTGCATCGATATTCTGCGAAGCCGCAGGCGCTCGGTTTCCAGCACCGGCAAATTAGCAAAGATCTGTTCGATTTCCACAATCCTCCACCCCCTGAACAATATTAGATACCATTATATGCTCTTTACTAGAAAAATAAAGAAAAATTCAAGGTCATCGATCAGCCCCCACCGAAAAGCCGATTCCATTAGAAAAACGACTATCGGCGTCCTTCACAAATGACAGACCGCGTTTAGAGGGAGTTTTTCTTACGATAACGAATGGTTCAGCTTTGCTGAAACCTTATCGATTCTATAATTCCACAAAAAAAGAGACGGTGATATACACCGCCTCTTCGTGTGTCGAGAACCTCTCGACATCGCTTCTATTGTGTTACGCCTTAATATTGCGGAAGCCTTCACCCAATACCTCATGGGCATTGCTAATGATGACAAACGCATTCGGGTCCACCGATTGCACCACCGTTTTCAGCCGGGGAATTTCACTTTGTCCGACTACGACCATCAGAACTGTCCGGTGTTCACCCGTATAGCCTCCCTCTGCGGTCAGCTTGGTTAGTCCACGGTCAAGATCCACGAGAATGGCCTTCGTTATCGGCTCCGTATGATCGGATATAATGTAAGCCACCTTGGTGAAGCTAAAGCCCAGCTCAATGGCATCAATCACTTTGCCTGTCACGTACAGTCCAATGAGAGCATACAACGCCTGCTCCAGTGACAGCACGAGGGCTGCCGAGGAGATCACAATCGCATCCAAGAGCACGACGCAGACGGAAAAGCTGAGGCCGCTGTATTTTTGCAAAAGCTGAGCCACGATGGTCAATCCACCAGTTGAACCCCTGCCGCGATAGACCAGTCCCATCCCGATTCCGACGCCGATCCCGCCATAGATGGAAGCCAAGAGCGGATTGGAGGTTGGAATCGGCCAGTCCTTGGTCAAAAAGACGAACAACGGCAAAATCACGCTTCCCAGCAGGGAACGGATGCCGTAATCGCGTCCAAGGAGCCAGAAGCCAAGCACAAACAAGGGGATATTCAGCGCCCACTGCGTAAATGCCGGTTCAATGCCGAGCCATGCTTGCACAAGAACGGACAATCCGGACACACCGCCAGAGGCGATGTGGTTGGGCAGGAAAAACAGATTAAATGACAGCGCCATAATAAAGGAGCCGATGATGATAAAAACGGTGTCCACCGTCTGTCGAAGGGGACCGTTGATCGGAATCAGGGGTTCTCTTTTTCTTTTGTTAATCGATGGATTACCAGCGGATTGCGCCATAACTCTTCAAATCTCTCCTCAACGTCCTACTCGACTTCCAGCTTGATCTGACTGCGCAAATATCCATCGATAAAAGCATCCAGATCCCCGTCCATGACGGCTCCTATATTACCGGTCTCCACCTGTGTACGATGGTCTTTCACCATGCTGTACGGATGGAATACATACGAACGGATCTGGCTGCCCCACGCGATGTCGGACTGCTCGCCGCGAATTTCCGCCAATTCCCTCTGCTGCTCTTCGATCTTGCGCTCATAGAGCTTGGAACGAAGCATGGTCATCGCACGCTCACGGTTCTTGATCTGGGACCGTTCATTCTGACAGGTTACAACCACTCCTGTTGGCAAGTGAGTGATCCGTACGGCCGAGTCCGTCGTATTGATATGCTGACCACCGGCACCGCTCGCACGGTAAGTATCAATCTTCAGGTCCTCCGTCCGGATGTCCAGTTCAATCTCATCGTTAATCTCAGGAACGACGTCACAGGACACAAATGAGGTATGGCGACGGCCGGAAGAATCGAACGGGGAGATGCGAACCAGGCGATGCACCCCTTTTTCGGCCTTCAAATACCCATAAGCATTGTAGCCCTTAATGAGTAGTGTCACGCTCTTGATTCCCGCTTCATCCCCGGGCAGGTAATCCAGCGTCTCTACCTTGAAGCCGCGTTTCTCCGCCCAACGCGTATACATGCGATGCAGCATTTGGCCCCAGTCCTGAGACTCGGTTCCCCCCGCGCCCGGATGCAGCTCAAGGATGGCATTCATTTTATCGTAAGGCTGGTTCAACAGCAGTTGGAGTTCAAACTCTGCTACACGTCCAACCAGGTCCTTGATCGTTTCTCCGATTTCTCCTGCAAGGGAGTCATCGCCTTCTTCATCCGCCAGCTCGATCATCACGACGGCATCATCGTAATCCACCTGCAGCTTCTGATAGTGATCCACCGATGACTTCACGGCATTCATCTCGGTAATAAGCGCCTGAGCCTTCTCATTGTCATCCCAGAAATCTGGGGCTGCCATCTTCTCCTCAAAGTTCTCAATCATCTCCTGCTTTAAACTTAAGTCAAAGAGACCCCCTAAGATTGGTTAGTTTCTTGCTAATTTCACGCAGGTCCTGCTTCACACTTGGATCGATCATGAGTCCTCGTCCTTTCTTATCTACATGTAATAATTTCAGTATACCCTCTCCTGCATGGAAAACGTTCCATTTAAGAGAAAATCCACGTCACATCGCTTCACAAAATATTTCGCTGTTTATTCAGATAAACTCCCTTAAACGCAGCAGTGATTTCGGATCACGGTGGAATAGACCACAGTCACCCGGTTCATCTGCCGCTCTTAAGGGAGTTGAAAAGTTTGCGCCCATAACCTGGACGGGCTATATAAGGATGATCGAAGTTTACAGTAATGCCGATCAAATTCGATCATCACAAGAAGAAAAATATCCTCTAAACGCGGTCTTGCTTCTGTGAAAACACATCGATAGATGCTTTTCTTCTATCCATCGCCACTTGGCTAAATCGCTTAAGCGTTCTGTCCATGGCAGTGCTTATACTTCTTGCCGCTGCCGCAAGGACATGCATCATTCCGGCCGATCTGTTCAGCCACCTGGACTGGGCGCTTCTCCGCAGGCTCGCTGCTGCTGTTCGTGGAGACTTTATTCTCGTCCACAACGGCTTGACGCTCCTGGTTAGTCGCGATTTGGGCCTTCATGATGTACGTCGCCACTTCTTCCTGGATCGTCGCGATCATGGCATTAAACATCTCGAAGCCTTCGAATTGGTATTCGCGAAGCGGATCGGTACCGCCGTATGCACGGAGGTGGATACCTTGACGCAGCTGGTCCATCGCATCGATATGATCCATCCACTTGCTGTCCACCGAACGCAGCACGATAACTTTTTCGAACTCGCGTACCATTTCTTCGCCGATGGCTTGCTCACGCTCTTCGTACTTCTTCATCACACGCTCGAAGATATTCTCGGTAATCTCTTCGGCTTCTTTGCCCCACAGATCTTCGCGAGTGACGGAACCTTCGTCCAGCAGCTTGCTGTTGACGTAGTCTGCCACTTCTTGCAGTTCCCAGTTCTCCGGAATATCATCGCTGCAGTGAGCCTGCACAACACGATCAATGACCGGCTTAATCATCTCTACAACGATTTGCTTAATGTCTTGGGACTCCAAGATCTCGCGGCGCTGTTTGTAGATGATCTCACGCTGTTGATTCATGACGTCATCATATTGGAGAACGACTTTACGCATGTCGAAGTTGTTGCCTTCTACCCGCTTCTGCGCGGATTCAACCGCACGGGTAATCATTTTGCTCTCGATCGGCTGATCTTCTTCAAAACCAAGACGGTCCATCATATTCAGCACGTTGTCTGTACCAAAACGTTTCATCAGCTCATCGCCGAGGGACAGGTAGAACTGAGTTGACCCCGGGTCACCCTGACGACCGGCACGACCACGCAACTGGTTATCGATCCGGCGCGATTCGTGACGTTCTGTACCGATAATGTGAAGTCCGCCAATATCCTGTACGCCTTCACCAAGCAAAATATCCGTACCGCGTCCCGCCATATTTGTCGCGATCGTTACTGATCCCGGCTGACCGGCGCGTGAGATGATTTCCGCTTCCTCCGCATGGTACTTCGCATTCAGAACTTTATGCTGGACGCCTTTGCGCTTCAGCAGCTCCGATAAACGCTCGGAGTTCTCAATGGAAACTGTACCTACCAGAATTGGTTGGTTCTTTTTGTGACGTTCTACGATCTCCGCTACAACCGCCTTAAACTTGCCCTCTTCGCTCTTGTAAACCACATCCGGCATGTCGACACGCTGATTCGGTTTGTTCGTAGGAATTTGCAGCACTTCAAGACCATAAATCTTCTTGAATTCTTCTTCCTCGGTTTTCGCCGTACCAGTCATACCTGCCAGCTTGCGATACATCCGGAAGTAGTTCTGGAAGGTGATCGTTGCAAGGGTCATACTCTCGTTCTGAACCTCGATGCCTTCCTTCGCTTCAATCGCCTGGTGGAGACCGTCGCTATAACGGCGTCCAGCCATCAGACGTCCCGTGAATTCGTCAACGATAACCACTTCGTCGTCGGTAACAACGTAATCCACATCGCGGCGCATGATCACGTTCGCTTTCAGCGCTTGTACAATGTGGTGGTTCAATGTTACGTGGTTATGGTCATACAGGTTGTCGATACCGAAAGAACGCTCCGCTAGTGCCACGCCTTTTTCGGTTAGGGCCACGGATTTGACCTTAATGTCTACCGTATAATCCTCTTCCGCAGTCAGACGCTTCACAAAGCGGTCGGCTGCAAAATACAGCTCCGTCGATTTCTGAGCTTGTCCCGAGATGATAAGCGGCGTACGCGCTTCGTCAACCAGGATGGAGTCCACTTCATCAATGATACAGAAATAGAGCGGACGCTGAACCATCTGCTCTTTGTAGAGGACCATGTTGTCCCGCAGATAGTCAAAGCCAAACTCATTGTTCGTACCATACGTAATATCGCAAGCATACGCCTGCTGTTTATCCGGGTGTTCCATACCGCTCAGGTTAACCCCGACCGTCATTCCCAGGAAATTATATATTTGCGCCATCTCTTGGCTGTCACGCTGCGCCAGATAATCATTGACCGTTACAACGTGAACACCTTTGCCAAGCAGGGCATTTAAGTAAACCGGCAGCGTACCTACAAGGGTCTTACCTTCACCGGTCTTCATCTCTGCAATTCTGCCTTCGTGGAGGGCCATTCCTCCAATCAGCTGCACGTCATAGTGACGCTTGCCAAGTGTCCGTCTGGAAGCTTCACGAACTGTCGCAAACGCTTCAGGAAGCAATTCCTCCAGCGTCTCACCTTTCTCGATCCGTGCACGGAACTCTTCGGTTTTGGCTTGCAGCTGCTCATCGGAGAGCTTCTCAAAATCCGGTTCCAGTTTGTTGATTACATCGACCGTCTTCATGAGACGTTTGACATCACGCTCGTTGGTGTCGCCGAAAATCTTTTTGACAAGTCCTAGCATGGTTAACCCCTTTCGTGCAAAACAAGTGATAGAATCAACTTCATTAAATGCCAAAGGGTTAAATGATGAAATCGATTCATTGATTCCTTATGATGGTCCCATTTCATGCAGGCTAAAAAGCCCGTCCCATAAAATGAGGGTTTGCATAAATTGTAACAGTTTGTAAGGGATGCCGCAACAATATGTGCTATCACAAGAGATGTCTGTTACGTGAAGCCCTACTCTATGAGACGCGGGAAGGCTCAAAAAAGTTGCGTCGAGCATTTACCCAGCTTTAAACAATGGAATTATATTCATTTCACAAACAAAACACCACATCTAAATAAGTGTGAAATATTCATCTCCCATTGTCCAGAAATAACAAAGACTCCGCCCCGGTGATGCTCTTCAATCATGGCTAACCGAACGCGAATCCTCTTATATAGGAAGTCCTTAAGACGTTATACCTGAAGCTGTTTAAGAAACGGCTCCGAAGTCCGCTATGAGTCATCTCATTAAAATAATGGTTGCACTATTCAACATACTCGGATGGGTTTACCATCAAATACCACCATCTTTACGAAGCCTACCGCATCAAAAACGTATACATCCAAATAAAGAGCCCCACCCGCTTACACGGATGAAGGCTCATCTTACATTTCAATTTCATTTCACCATTTTAAAATTCGAATCAGGTCCAGCTGCTTCTGCATTCCGCTTGGAATGCCGCTTAAGCTTAATCCCGCTCGATCAATCCGTACTTGCCGTCATCACGCTTGTAAACGACATTTACTTCCTGTGTGTCAATGTTGGAAAATACGAAGAAATTATGGCCTACCATGTTCATCTGCAGGATCGCTTCTTCCACGTCCATCGGCTTCATGGTAAAACGTTTCGTACGGACAACTTCGTAACTGTCATCGTCATACTCGACTTGCTCTGCCTCCATCTGACTGGTTGCCGCTGCTCCGTTCGTCGCAATGAGCGTTTTCAATCCGCCCTCTTGTCTGATCTTACGGTTCAGCTTGGTTTTGTGCTTGCGAATCTGACGTTCCAACTTGTCCACAACAGCGTCAATTGAAGCGTACATATCGTCGCTTCGGTCTTCCGCACGCAGTACCACGCCTGTGAGCGGAATGGTCACTTCCACTGTGTGCAATCCTCGAATGACATTCAGTGTGACATATCCTTCGGAGGTGGGGGGTGCATCAAAATACTTATCTAGCCTGCTGAGCTTCTTGTCAACATAATCCTTCAAAGCATCGGTCACTTCAATTTGTTGACCTCGGATAGTGAATTGCATTGGGCACTCCTCCTTTGCACCTTCATTATAGCATTTTGTTAAGGCTATGTAAAAAGTCAGAATTGTGAATTTTAGCACAATATTCTTCAGGGAACGGCGCACAGAAAAAGACTCCGGACAAACCGGAGTCTTGGGCTAGCGAATCTCGAATTGTTAACCATCTATACCGTTTATGTAGGTCGGCTGTGCCGGGATGATTATAATTTGATTACGTTAGCTGCTTGCGGGCCACGAGCGCCTTCAACGATCTCGAATTCTACGGATTGTCCTTCTTCCAGAGTCTTGAAGCCCTCGGATTGGATCGCGGAGAAGTGTACGAATACGTCGCCGCCGTCCTCAGTCTCGATGAAGCCATAACCTTTCTCTGCGTTGAACCATTTCACTTTACCTTGCATGCACTAACATTCCCTTCATTGTCAAATAAAGTGTGACACTAATTGTCCACATTTCCGACTATAGCACCCGCCTTATCCAGTGTCAATTACCAAAGAAAAGGTTTTCTTTTGCAAAAAAACCGGAAAAATGTCGACTCGGCTTTATGACTGAGTTAGCGAGCGAAAATAGTTTGCGGACAAAATAGGTTTATGGTTATTTACCCTATAATAAATGTCATGAACCATGTTCCTTTGGAAAAAAATCTACTTAAATGATACAAAGGTACAGATTCTTAAAGAGCGAAAATGGAACTATACAAAAAAGCTCTTGGCAACGCCATCTGCATCGCCAAGAGCATAAATTATTTTAAACACCAGTCGTCTTAATGGGCACCCGGATCATAGGGTGGAGTTTCCGGTACACTTGTCCCCGTATCATATGAATTCACTTCAAACGTAACAATCTTATCATAGAAAACATAATCCTTACGACTGACAAATGGCCCCTTATTATTATTGTACTTATTGATACCAAACATAGTCGTTCCAATCCCATTGGCGCGTTCTTCATACCAGTTAATGAAGGCATTGACCTCCGTCATGGATAAATCGTACTCTCTATCGATGCCGTTTATGAGGATAAGACGAAGCAATGCCCGCTCTCCTTCTTGACCATCGCCCGGAACGGGAGGTTTTACTGCCTTCGGTGTAGCCGAAGCTTCATTTGAATCGCCACTTTCACCTGCTGCAGTAACCGCGGTAACAATATAATAATATGTAGTGCCATTAATAACATTGCTATCTGTGTAACTGTAAGTACTGCCTGTTACGGTTCCAATTATAGCATACGGTCCACCAGATACCGTCGCTCGCTTTACATTAAAGTTTGTAGCGGCATTGATAGAACTACTGCTCCAATGTAAAACAACGTTTTTATTACCAGCAGTTGCAACTAAATTTAACGGTGCCTCTGGAGGCAATTCCCCGCCTTTCCCAAATACATTCCATTCGTAAACTCTCGAATTAGCTCCCGTATATTTCAGCGCAACTGTCGACACATCCTGTACTGGGGCTGGGAGGGTCTGAACTGCATCATTGGTAGATAGTTCATATCTCTGCAGTAGGTTATTGTTTACATCATAAAACTCAACCGCTACTGGATTCGTATATTTTGCAATGACCGCAGAAACCTCAACCGGGGAAGGGAAAGTATGCCACACAAATTCCCCATTACTTATGACCTTAGTAGTAGATATATTGTTATCCGTCAGTTCTCGTGTAGTTCCTGTCGGACTGGATATCGATTTGCCTACTTGTAAAGTAACCCAATCAAGCAAACCTCCCGTGTACTTCGTTGCCTCAATTTTGATACTCTTCTCAGGCGAGTTGCTGCTTTCCCCTGCCTGATTTACCGCAGAAACTACATAATAATATGTCGTTCCATTGGTTACGGTGTTATCAGAATAAGAGGTTCCTTTAACATTCCCAATTACAGCATAAGGTCCACCAGGAGAAGTAGCACGCTTAACATTGTACGACTCTGCTCCATTTGCCGTCCATTCCAGTTTCGCTACCTGATCACCGCCTTGAATCCAGGTAATCGTTGTTGGCAACGGAGCTGTTAATGGAGCCGCAAACACATTCCACTCGTAAACTCTTGAATTAGCTCCCGTATATTTCAACGCAACTGTTGAAACATTTTGTACCGGAGCCGGAAGCGTCTGAACTCCATCATTGCTTAATAGTTCGTATCTTTGCAGTAAGTTATTATTTACATCATAAAACTCAACCGCTACTGGATTCGTATATTTTGCAATGACCGCAGAAATCTCAACTGGGGCAGGGAAAGTATGCCACACAAATTCCCCATTGCTTATGACCTTTGTAGTAGATATATTGTTATCCGTCAGTTCTCGTGTAGTTCCTGTCGGACTGGATATCGATTTGCCTACTTGCAAAGTAACCCAATCAAGCAAACCTCCCGTGTACTTCGTGGCATCAATTTTGATACTCTTCTCAGGCGAGTTGCTGCTTTCCCCTGCCTGATTTACCGCAGAGACTACATAATAATATGTCGTTCCATTGGTTACAGTGTTATCAGAATAAGAGGTTCCTTTAACATTCCCAATTACTGCATAAGGTCCACCTGGAGAAGTAGCACGCTTAACATTGTACGACTCTGCTCCATTTGCCGTCCATTCCAGTTTCGCTACCTGATCACCGCCTTGAATCCAGGTAATCGCTGTTGGCAACGGAGCTGTTAGTGGTGTTGTAAACACATTCCACTCGTAAACTCTCGAATTGGCTCCCGTATATTTCAACGCAACTGTTGAAACATTTTGTACCGGAGCCGGAAGCGTCTGAACTCCATCACTGCTTAATAGTTCGTATCTTTGCAGCAGGTTATTGTTTGCATCATAAAGTTCAACCGCTACTGGATTAGTATATTTTGCAATGACCGAAGAAATCTCAACTGGGGCAGGAAACGTGTACCAAGCGAGATTGCCGTTAGCAAGAACTACTGAGGTCGATGGATCATTGTCTGTCAATTGTGTAGCTAGAGATGATGATTGTCCTACGGAAGATCCAATTTGTACCGTCTCTCCATCCAGTAGCCCCCCAGTATACTGAGATGCTGCGTTGACAACTGCCGGGTTGATAAAAGCTAAACTTAAAAACAGAGATAGAATCAGTAATAAATTACTAGTTTTCTTCAATTTTTATCCTCCTTTAGTATTATATTAGTTCTTTTATACTAGTAATTTAACATTCAATACTATCCCTGTCCATACAAATTTTCACATTTTCAAAAGGGTATCTCTTTTAAAACTCCAGTAAAGCAAAAGGGTAAAAATCCGTACTTGAGAGTTCTTTTAAAGTAGTAGTAACTGGGTTTCCTTCTTGGTCGATATAATAAAGCCGGCCACCTAAACGATTGAGCAAGTCACTTATTAACAACAGAAATGGTTCTGCTTCATCTCCAAGCATTGGTTTATTCCATTCAAAAGTAATCTTCTTCACTACCTTTTCCTCAATTAATTCCATCATTCCTAAAAACGCCTGATACTCCCCACCTTCAATATCAATCTTCATAAGATCAATCATTCCGACATCCTGTAGCTCTGAATCCAACGAAACAGCAACTATTTCGGATGAAGTGTATGTATCTAGTAAATTTTCATCTTCTGGCTTCGTGTTAATGGAAGAATAACCGCTAAACCTTTCAGAAGTATGAAAGTTCAGTGTTGTATTTTTTGAAAACACAGCTTTATTTATAATTTTTGCATTTTCTGTGGTCCAGTTTATTGCAAGGTTATCTTTCACTATCGAAACCAGTTCTTTGTTGGCCTCAAATCCAATCACTTTTCCTGTATCTCCAACCAATTTAGAAGCCAACAATGTAAAATAGCCTACATTAGCCCCTATATCAACTACTGTTTGACCATGTTTAATATGCTTTAAAAAATACTTAGTTAACGGAACCTCAAACATTCCCGTGGTTACCAAAGTTGGCATAATACTTAAGTCATTAGAAGGTACGATAAGAAAAGCGTTGTAGGCTAATTTTACCAACATCCTGTTGTTTCCAATATATGTCCCGTTCATTGTAATCCTGCCCCTCTTTATCTATTCTCTTCGATATGTGATTTTAAATTGAAAAACCATTCGTTTTCTCTCATGTCTTCCCCAAGCATATGAATGATTTCAGATATTTTTCTTGCTTCCGTCAGTGAATTATTCATCGTCAATAACAGATAATATAAATAGTACACATCTGTAAAATAGGGATTGACCGTTAGTGCATCTTTAATTACATTTAGTGCATCGCCATCACGTCTAAGTTCTATAAGACAGAGAATAATCCATTTCGTACATGACATTTTCCATTCTTCAGGGAGACTAGAATATTCCCTCACAAAAAAATCCAGGGCGATGTCATACCTTTCACTTATAACGTTCCTAATTCCTTCTCCCAATACTAACTCTTTTGAAGAAATCCTATCTTTATCCCCTATTAGAATTGCATTAACTCGAGCCGAACTATCCGAATTTTTTATTCGTTTTACTGCGGCTATCTCCCATCTTGTAATCGGATGATTCTCTATCCAATCGTAAATAACAGGAATGTAAACCTCATCTTCGGAAGCATGGTCTAAAGCCCTCTGAAACTTGATTCGATCATCTTCACTTAAAAAGCAATCTATTTTTATTTTAATATCCCAGTCATCAACTGACCATTTTGGCGACGGAATGAACGTCGCCACTTCATTTAGATAATTCACTAAGGTTTGTATCGTTCTATCCCATTTATACTTTTCTGCAGTCCTCAGGCCATTTTCAGACAAATTTTTTAGTAGATCCTGGTTGTTAAGGACATAATTTAATTTATCTACTAGATCCTTCTCATCGCCAATAGCAGTGTAAATTAAATTTACTCCATCCTCTCCATATTCTTTTACTCCATCATTATTGGTCGAAATAACGGGACACCCCGTTGCCATTGCCTCAAGAACAGGCAGCGAAAATGATTCATATGCTGATGCCGATACATACACCAACGCATTCTGAAACAGCTCAGCAATTTTATCCTGAGGCGGATTTACAAATGTCTGGTCCGCGATGCCTATCCATTCACTTTGGGGCTGAGTTGGAGTGATCCAAAATAACTTCATGTTAGTATTCTTTTCTTTTACCTTCTGGAATGCTTTTGAAATTATATCAATGCCTTTAAAGGATATTGCTGCACTGCCCATCATTAATATATATTCTTCTTCACTGAAACTACTTTGCAATTTGGTATTATTGAAAACTTCATGATCAATCGCATTAGGTACAACTTGGGATTCCCTTCCGAAGTTTTTCTCCAGAAAGTAAGCTGCCTGATTCGACACGGTCATAATAAACCTTGGAAGCTCTAATTGCGTTTTTGCAAATAATCGAACATCTTCCGGCAGACGATCGATATGAAATAAATGTTCATCTCCCTGTTCAAAATAAACGACAGGGGCTATACCTGTTTCTATACAGGCCTGGATATGATCCCAATACGTTGCTACGATGACATCACATACAGGAATACCTTGCGCCAGCTCAATACCGAAAGGGATTTGATGAAACTTTGCATAGATGGGGAACCATTCTGGTCTAGAATAATGAGATACGATCGTTACATCCCATCCTTCCTTTACTAGGCGATTGGCGTGTTCGAATATAATCTTTACCCCACCACATACACTTACATGTGTCATTACATACACAATTTTTTTTGATTCCCTGCTTTGCATCGAGCCCTTCGCAACTATTTGCGGCAAGGCCGAATCCAATCGAACTCTCCGGTCAATATATTCTCTTCTACTTAATTGCTGTAACATTATAGCGGCCTATTCCCTTCTAATAAGTAGTTATGAATGTTGTAACGTGGCCTTATCAACCCATTTTTCTATATCTGTGTTTATAATCCAAAGGGATTCTGGTTTTAATTCACTCAGATCTTCTAGAATAGCTTTGGCCTCATTCATTTTATTTTGTATAATTTTAATTTTTACAAGTTCATAGCCATTAATAAAATCTTTCTGGAGTGCATAGGCCTTTTCAGCATAATAAGCTGCATCATCCAAATTCCCCAAGTTTAAGAGAATTTTCCGAACTAAACCGTATATTAGATTGTTTTCATCAGGTTTATTTGATTCAACCACAACTTCTAATGCGATATCTTCAAAACCAAATTTATATAAATTAGTTGCTATCATATACCTTAATATCGGAACATTTGAGCTGTTAATCAGTTCTTCCAAAAGTTCAAATCTATTCAATCGGATTATATCTTCGCATAACATACTCCATTGCTCTTGCATTGATCGAGTAATTGCAATATCCGTCGCTGATCTTTTACTTACGAGGTTCTCCCACCACTTCCATTCCTTATCCCTTACATTAAATGAACTACGATGATGTCTAAGAACTGATGGATCTTTTCTTATAAAGTCCACAAGCAATAAATCTCTAAAATGGTGATCCTTTATATCAACAGCCTTCATCCACAACTCTTCTGACTTAATTTCGTCTCCCTTAACCGTTGAGAACCAAGCTTCCACCTCCAATGTTAATGAATGAACATTGTAGCAGCTTATCAGATCCAATGTTGCTGGGTGTCTCAAGCTGTAAAGGGCAAGCACCAATTGTTCGAGTCTCTTAACCTCATTGATAGGCCATATATTTACAACTGCATCCACAAACTCTTTCCCTTTTACATGAGGATACAAATCAGTAAAAATTTTAATAAAGGCCAATAAATCCGGAGCTTCCTTCACACCCTTAAGAAAATGGTCTTGTGCTTTATCTTTCCTGTCATTTTTCATATAAAGCTCCGCCAATTTGGCATGTGCTAAATAAGATGCAGTACCTTCATAATGGTTAAATTGAATTCTGTTCTTATCCTCACCAATATCCAAGCATTTCTCAAAGCAGGAGATGGCGTCCATGTCATAACCTAGCTGCTCATAAATGAGGCCTACACGATATTGAAAGTCTGCATGTTCGCTGTATATCAATGCGCTATCTTTACCAACACTTAACGCTTCATCATGCCTGTTGAGCTCAGACAAAGATTTCATGATGAACATAAGGATCCTTGGCGCGTATGAAAAATTTTGACCCATGCTATATGCCTTTTTAAAAACTTCCAATGCCTTCTCATGTTTGTTTTCGAGCGAGTATTGGACACCGAGATTGAAAAAGTTAAAAGCATTAGGATGCTTTTCAACCTCATCCATTATGATTTTCATATTCCGATCAAGTTTGACTTTATCTCTTACAACATGCTCTAGATAACCATCATGATATATAATCGCGTCGATTAAATCCGGTTGTAAATCCTTTACTTTTTCTAAATCTACTTGTTCATGAAGAGCTCCTACATAACGTAGCTTTGGATCATTGCGAAACAAACGCACAAATTGATGCGTTTCTGCGAATCCAGAACCAAGATCGTTCCTAATTCTCACAAAGTAATAATCTTTATCAAGCGGTTCTTTTAGGCTCTCGGGTCGGGATCCAATATACTCATCAGCATCCAGATGTAAAATATAATCCCCAGTAGCGTACTGTAGTGCGTAGTTTCTCGCTTCTGCAAAATTATTAGTCCATTGAAAGTGGTATATTTTATCAGTATACTCCTTTGCAATTTCAATGGTTCTATCCGTCGATCCTGTGTCTACAATAATAATCTCACTCACCAAATCTTGTACACTGTCCAAACATCTTTTCAAGCAACGTTCTTCATTTTTCACAATCATGCAAAGCGATATTCTAGAACGATTCATTGTTAAAACCTCTATTCTTTATAATTAATTAATTTTAAACGTTCATTAGCAGGGAGAAAACCATACTTGGAACTCTCAAGATAATGATAAGCCGATGACTCTCTGTTCCCTATCAATTCATAATAGAGGCCTAAATTGTAATGTGCCTTAAAAGTGCCTGTGCCTATTGTGGTCTCGTACTTTTTCTGATCAGCTTCTCCTATGGCCAAGCAACTCTCAAACGCTTGAGGTATTTGTGAAAACCAATCGATATTTCTTGCCTCTATTAGTCCAACTCCATATATATAATATAAATCGGTATAATCCGGATAAATTTCTAGAGCTACTGAAACATATTTCAAAAAGTTATCCCATTGTTTTAACTCTACAGAACATTTAATCATGTGTAGCAGTAAAGTACTGTTATATAGTGGAGGATCGTTTCTATTTATAAGCTGGTAAGAAGATAGGTAAGATTCAATTGCTTCCTTCCATTTAGAGGCCTGTTGATGAGCACGCCCAGTTTGAAAATGCAAATAAGGATCCCTTGGATCATTTTCTAGCTCTTCTTGTAATAGTTCAATGTTTCTTTCTGCTTTTTTCTTTGTTTGTAAAATATCCGCCTTATATCCATAATGTATAATCTTGATCGATGAATCCCAAGTAGGACTTATTCCTTTATTGAGCATAACCTGCTCGTGTATACGGCCCTCATAACGAAGATCGGAATGATTAGGTAAAAATCTAGTTACCCATGACGTGGTGGAACCATTGTCTGTAATATTTTCAATCTCAACTCTTACAGAACTAGCGGAATTCCGTTTCATAAATTCACATGCTTCTTTTAATGCTTCCTCATTTATAACTAATCTTTCGTCGGCATCCATGACAAGAATAAAGTCTCCCGTTGCCTTACTGATGCTATAATTTCTGGCATCGGAAAAACTCTTATTCCATTCTCTTGTATACACTTTAGCACCCAATTGCTCAGATATATTTCGAGTATTATCTATGGACCCATGATCAACTACTATGATCTCATAAGCAATTGGCTTTACAGATGACAGGGCCTCCCCTATGTTTGCTTCCTCATTTTTCACAATCATACAAACACTTATCTTATGATCTATCATATCTGCCTCCTGCAATAAGACATAGAACGGGTGTCTTTAAAGACACCCGTTCTTGCATGCTGATTAGTTATACGTGAACCCGTCTAACAATTCAAAAATCTGCCCATCGGCATTCTCTACTTTAATTGTCACTGGACCTGTCGTAGAAGAGGCAGGAACACGAATCAGTATTTGTGATGCACTATAAAAAGTAGATGCTGCCACTACATTGTTAACATAGACTTTTGTTGTATTAGCAAAATTGGTTCCGTAAACATTTATAATATATCCTCCGACTTTGGCCCCTGTATTAGGTGAGACGGATGTAATCGTTGGACCAGGTTTTGGTGCAGGCGCAGTGTAACTGAACGCTCCTGCAGCAATTGCAAATTGGCCGTCTTTTACATTGACTACCTTGACATCTACGGGACCCACAATGGAAGATGCGGGTACTTTAGCCCTTAAGTCAGTTGAGCTAAACAGCGTTGTTGCCGCCTCAACATTATTAATGTATATCTTGCTTGAACTGTTAAAATTCGAACCTGCGATGACCAAAATCGATCCACCTGTATTTACGGCGGAGCTTGGTGTTACAGATGAAATGGTAGGCGGCGGTCCGAGTACAAACTTAAACCCATCATTTAGAACCCCAAATTGATTATCAGGATTAGTTACTGTTAAACTTACAGTTTCTGCTTGCTCCCACACAGGAGTTTTGATCACCAATTGGGTTTGGCTAACAAAAGTAACAGGAACATTGGTATTATTCAATTTCACTTTAGCGCCATTAACAAAGTTTTTACCGGTTATCGTAACCAAAGTTCCGCCTGTTAATGGAGCTTCAGGAGGTGTCACTGATTCAACAATCGGCTCTGGTGGTGGTGGTGGCAAAATGTAAGTATATCCTTGTGGTAATGTTGCCTCCTGATTATCCGGATTTACAACCCTTACATCGACTTTCTCTGCTACAATCCATTGAGGGGTTTTAACAAGAATTGTCGTTGCATTATTAAAAGTGGTTGATGTAAGTGTGCTGTTAAAATATACCTTTGTACCCTGTTCAAAGTTCTCCCCTTTTAATGTAACAACCTGCCCAGAAGTAGTTTCTCCTTCATTCGGCGTGATTGATACTATAACTGGCTCAGGTTTTTTAGGAGGAGGATTATAGGTGAATGCATCAGTTGCAGTAACCGATTGTTTATTCGGATTGACAACTTTTACATCAACACTTTCAGCCTGGCTCCAAAGAGGAGTCCTAATAATTAGTTGCGTTGCATTGTTAAAAGTAGCGGCTACTTCCTTGGTATCGAAAAACACTTTAGCACCGCTAACAAAGTTTGACCCATTGATATAGACAAGAAGGCCTCCTGATAATTCCCCGTTATTCGGTGTTACGTTGGTGATCTCGGGTGCTGGCGGTGGTGGCGGTAGCTCGAACATAAAGCCATTCGCAAGCACCGCTTTTTGACCATCTGGATTCGTAACCGTTATGTCAACGGAACCTTCTGTGTCCCAAACAGGTGTTTTAAATTGTAGCTGGGTTGAAGAAATGAAAGTAACAGCAACATCCTTAACACCAAGTTTTAGTGAAGCACCATTCACAAAATTTTTACCCTGAATAACAACTACTGTTCCACCGGAAATCAAACCTTTGTTTGGATTAGCAGAATTAATTTCTGGGGCTGGAAGAGCATCATAAGTAAAAGCATTAGCTAATTCACCAAATTGTTGATCCGGATTAACAACCTTAATGCTGACACTTTCAGCTTTAGTCCATGAAGGCATCTTTAAATAAATCAATGTCTTGGAGCTAAAAGTTGAAGCAGAGGTAACATCCTTTTCGTTCACGAATACTCTGGCACCATTAACAAAGTCTGAACCTGCAATGCTAACCAACGTGCCCCCAGCTTGCGGCCCGGAATTTGGTGTAACACTTATTACTTTCGGTGCAGGAGGTGGTGGGGGAGCAATAAACTCAAATGCTCCTTCAATTATAGATTCCTGACCATAAGCATCCATGACCTTCACATTAACCTTCTCCGCTTTAGCCCATTTCGGAGTTGTTAATGTAATTTTGGACTCTGTAATCGAGCTAGGCGTTATTAGAGTGTCTCCAAAATATACTTTGATGCCTGTCCGAAAATTGTTGCCTAGCAGTGTAACGATCGTTCCACCCGCCATTGGCCCCTCTGAAGGTTTGACCGATACTAACTCAGGAGCAGCCGGCAACACATAAGTATATCCATCAGTAGCAATTGCATCTTGTCCATCTGGATTTACAACTTTTACATCAACAGCTTCACCCTTTCCCCAAGCAGGTGTACGAACAAGTACTTGATTACTGTTGACAAATGTAACTTGTCCAATCATTGTATTGTCAAAATACACTTTTGCCCCACTTACAAAATCTTTACCATTAATAGTTGTCAATACTCCGCCAAATACAGACCCTTGATTTGGGTCGATACTTATTATTTCTGGCTTCGGTAAGATATAAGTATAGCCATTAGCCAACTCGGCTTCCTGCCCGTCTGGGTTCACCACTCTTACTTTAACCGTTCCAGCATTCGACCATACTGGCGTTGTAATTTGCAAGGAGGTTGATGATTCATAGATGGTTTCTATTTCTGTAGTATTAAAGTATATTTTAGCCCCTGGCAAGAATTTTTCCCCTGTAACTTTAACCGTCTGACCACCCGTCGTTAACCCCTTATTCGGGGAAACAGCTGTGAGGCTGGGACTGGCTACATATGTATAAGCATCAGGAGAAAACGCTTCAGTACCATCTGTATTCTCTACACGTACATCCACTGTCTGCTCAACGGCGGATGAGGGTGTCCTTACTAGGATTTGAGTAGGGGCTACATTTACCACCGTTGCTTGCTGGTCTCCGAACCACACTTTTGCTCCTGGCATAAAATACTGCCCTTGAATAGTAACTTCACTGTTTCCTTGCAACGGGCCTACGTTAGGCAACACGGATTCAATAACAGGATCGGCAAAATATCGATATTGACCTTTTGCGTATTGTCCATCACTATTCGTGACCTTAAGCTCAACTTGTCCTTGCTTACCGGTAGGTGCTGTAACTAATAATTTGGTGGAGTCAACATAAGTCACAGAGGCTGCAGGAACTCCGTCAAATGTAACCTCTGGATTCGGAAGAAAGTATTTACCGTTGACTGTAACGGTTTCTCCTCCGTTAATACTCCCATGATCCTCTATAACTGATATAATTTCCGGTGCACGATATGAAACTTTTATCGAAGGGTTTACAATATTTGACTCATGCGCAACACCTTTATAGTCATTGTATTTCACATGAATGTCATCTTGTCCAACAGAAAGATTGCCTATACTAGACCCGCTTTTATGTCTAATTTCGTATTTAAAAGTAAGCAGGTCATTTTTAAGCTCATTAAATTTCCAGGTCAAAGTATTTCCGGAGACCTCTGGTTGTGGAATGTTATCCTTATAGGAATCAGGGACAATTTCAAACTCAGATGCCACAGTATCAGTAACGACTACATTATAGGCACTGGAAAGTCCGATTTCTTCCACAATAGCTGCATAGATTTCAGCCAACCCAACAGATCCCAGTACGAAATGATGATGCTGGGATGTAGTTGCCATAGCTCTCATCAATTGATTGGGTTTACTTGTCTGTGGGTCCTCATCAGGTTGTAAAAGAGCTATAGTATAAAATACAACTCCTTCATTCTTTGCAGATCCCGCTTGCTCCAATGCAACTTGACGAGCATAATCATTCGGAGAAGGCTCTGTTGCTTCGCCATCTGTCATAAGAACAATAACAGGTTGAGCATCTGGCCGATGTTGACTCAGTAATTGTTGCGCTTTTTCAATAGCTGCTTTAGTACCTGTCCCACCGTTTGCGCGAATATTATTAACATAACTCTTCAATTCTTCTGGATTTGAAGATAGGCTTGTAAAGCTAACATCGCTTGCAAAATCGACTATACCAACTCTGTGTTTGGAAAAATCAACTAAATCGATAAAACCTTTTGCTGCATCCTTCGCATTTTTCATTTTATCCTCGCCCTTGTTAGGAGCGTATGTTGGGGCCATACTTCCTGAGCGATCAATAATTAATATAATATCATTAGGCTTAATTTCATTTACATCAGGTGATCCCTGAATGTTTAGTGTGATTTCTGCCGTCTCCCCCTCATATATTTCTGCAGGGTTAACAGACTTGCTTACTTTAACGCTTGCTTCAGATCCTATAATTGTGTTTGCTGCAGCTGTAACCGGGAATTGTACCACCACAACAATTAAAACAAGAAATAAGCAAACAAATCTCTGTAGTCGTTTCATTGCAAACCTCCTTAAATTATTTGCTTTTTAAATCCACAAAAAAAGCGCCTCCATCTAGATTATGAAAAGATGAATTTCCATAATTATTAGAAGCCTGCTTTTTTTTGTTCAACAAAATAATTTCCTGACCCAACATTTCCTTTTCATTTAAAATGACTTTAGATATTTCCGTATGCATTTCGAAAATCTCTATCACTTTAGATTGTTTATATGAAGCAAGCGGCATATCTTCAATCCCTCTGTACAATAAATCCAATTCTGTAACATACTCTTCGTAGGTTTGGAATGAAGGATTCATCAAAATTTTTTGATAGATTTCATAAATACGATCTAATGAAACAGGGGATTTTTCTGCTCTCTCATGAATTTGCTCAGACATATTACGAGTTTCCACCTTTTTTCAAGGAAAGAACTGCTTGTTTCCATGTTTCAGCCATTCCTTGGGCGAATTCTAAAGTATCATCCAGCATTTTTTCGTTACGTTCAATCATGAATTCAGCTATATGCCTACTATAAAATTCATAAAGTTGATAAAGGTCCTTGGAAATGTCATAGTTCATATTGAGCGTCACAATTAATTCATTTAGAATAGCGCGCACCTTGTGTAGCGCAGCATTCATGCCTTCTATTTGGTTCTGTGAATAGAACTGTTTGGCAATCTGCAAAAGTTTGACCATCTCCCTATATAATATGAGCGTCAATTCTCCAGGACTTGCCGTCTCAACCTGAACCTTTAAATACTGCTGTTGTGCTGCGTTTTGCATTATAACCCTCTCCATAAGTCATTTTATTTCATGTCATGTTGAGTCACAATAATTACCCGCCAATTAAAGAAGCTAACGAAGCTTGTTGCGCATTCATTTTTTGAAGCGCTGTTTCCATTGCTGTGAATTGTTTGTAGTAGCGATTTTCAATATCCAGCAGTTTGGATTTCCATCTGGCTTCTTGAGCATTTAATTCTTTAAGCTGTTTACCCATTACACTATCATCTATTGTATCTACTGAACCTACACCGATCTTCTTCTTAATAGCTTCCATTTGCTTATTGAGTGCATTATACAACCTGTCAGCGATGCCCTCATTGCTTTTACCCGGTACTTCTGCTGCCGATGATGTCATTACGAACAATTGCTTTACTTGCTCGAAATTAGAAGTTATTGCTTCCTCTAATTTTGCTTCATCGATCTCCAGCTTCCCATTTTCCCGCCAATCTGAGTTCACTGTAATGCCAATCTGAGATAGCATGGATATTTGATCTTTAGGAACATTTAAAGGTGTGTTCAACGACTGACGCATCGTAGAAAGAGTATCCTTTAGAATCGAATCATTATAAAGAATACCTTCTCTAGCCTTCTTCTCCCATTTTTCAATCTGGGACTCACTCAACGCTTCCTTTTCTTCATCAGTCAATGGAGTATAGTCACGACTAAGTTTTGTAGTGGCTGCAGTATTAAAGAGTTCAACAAGAGCATTATACTCTGCAACAAATTTCTTTATATCGTCGATAACACCACTCTTATCAACCTTTGTACCAATAGATGCAGTCCCTACTCCGGTTAATAAAACTTGTGCCCCATTAATCATGACGTTGTTGGAGCTGGCTGTGATCTCAGTACCGTTAACCAAATATTTCGCATCTTTCCCTGTTGCATCAGTTGTGCTGAAGAGAGATGCCGCTAAACTACCAGAAACTTGGACCTTTGCATTTTGACCAGTAGTTGTAGACGTTAAAAACAAATGCCCACTACTCGCATCAAAACTTGCCCTGACTCCCGTTGTAGCGGAATTCATATTAATATCTTTAACGACACTATCAATCGTTGAGTCAGTCGTCACTTGAATAGATACATTATTACCGCCGGCTAATGCAGGCAAATCAATGGTGCCTGCCAATCCCATGGATTCTCCTGGCTTGTAAGATAGCTTGTTGCTTATGATCGTTGCTGACTCAGCTAACTGCTTCACCTCAACATTGCTGGTTCCAATATTGGCTCCCCCTGCGCTTATACTCAGTACAGAAGTGTTGGTGGATGTAGCGGTTATTTTTTCAAAGTTCTTTTCAAAACGAAGATTATTCATGGTATTTCGAAAAGATAGCATTGCTTTATTTACGTTTTGATAATCTTCACGTTTCCAAAGAGCTTGCTGCTTCTTCTTTTGAATATTGACAAGAGGCAATCTTTCAGTTTGCATCAATTTCTTAATAAGTCCTTCTGTATCCAGAGCTCCGCTAAACCCAGTTAACCTTGTAGGACTTGAAATACCTGCCATTGAAGTTTCCCCCTTTACATTTTTTCGTCAAGAAATACCCCAACTTTACTGCTAAGATTGAACATGATATCCAACATTTTTTCACTGGGGATTTCCCGAATTATTTCGTTTGTCTCGTCCCTCATTACAAGAACCATGATTGTATTTGTCTTCTCATGGATTTTCACCTGAATATGCGTCCCTAGCTCTTCAAGCTTCTTGTTTACTTGTTCTGCAAGTTCGGACACGGTTTTTTCTTGTTTGTTTTTTGGCTTAACTGTTGCAATGTCCAACGAAGCTTCATCAGCAAGATTTACGAACCATGGAATCAGGGACGGTGGAGTGTAACTATGTCCAGAATTAACAATCATTCTGATAACCTCCCGTATCCTTATTTAAATCTTTACTATATGAAAAAAGCCGGCCGGTTTCCCGGCCGGCTACTCAGCTTATTAACGAAGCAATTGCAGAATGCCTTGCGGCTGTTGGTTTGCTTGAGCCAACATTGCCGTAGCAGCTTGTTGAAGAATATTGTTTTTAGTGAATTCAGACATTTCTTTCGCCATGTCTGTATCACGAATACGGGATTCAGCTGCTTGTAGGTTCTCAGATGTTGTTCCCAAGTTATTGATTGTATGCTCCAAACGATTTTGTACAGCACCGAGATTAGAGCGTACATCAGATACCAAGTTAATAGCATTCTGTACGATGGACAAGTTAGAAGATGCAGTAACGTTCATGGACGCCGCAGAAGCCAACGAAGGCAATCCTGTTGCTCCACCGAAATCAACGCTCAACGAAGTTGCCAACGCAACGCTCAGATCCAATGTAATTGTCTCGCCAGCGTTCGCTCCAACTTGGAAAACAATGGAGGA
Source organism: Paenibacillus sp. NPDC058898 (assembly GCF_049316025.1). Classification (NCBI taxonomy): domain Bacteria; kingdom Bacillati; phylum Bacillota; class Bacilli; order Caryophanales; family Paenibacillaceae; genus Paenibacillus; species Paenibacillus sp. NPDC058898. Next base: position 108,706 of record NZ_JBMOSM010000005.1, read on the forward strand.
TACAGAGCCGTCAAGAAGCTTCTTAGTATTAAATTGAGTTTGGGTTGCGATATCATTAATTTGTGCAGACAATTGACTTACTTCAGCATCAATTTTAGCAGCATCGGTAGTAGTCAACACTTCGTTCGCACCTTGTACATACAGTTCAGCCATACGTTGTAACATTGCATGTGTTTCGTTAAGTGCTCCCTCAGCAGTTTGGATCAAGGAAATACCGTCTAAGGAGTTCTTAGATGCTTGCTCTAAGCCGCGAACTTGGTTGCGCATTTTCTCGGAAATAGCCAAACCTGCAGCATCATCAGCTGCACGATTGATACGGTAGCCAGAAGACAATTTTTCCAAAGATTTGGAAGAAGAGTTGTTGTTGAAACTCAACTGACGCTGTGTGTTGTAAGAACTGATATTGTGGTTAATACGCATGATAAAATTCCTCCTTGGAATGTGTTGGTGATTAGCATCCTTGCTTCACCCATCTAAGATCGGGACATAGCATTCGGCCGCCACTGCTATGCCTTTCGACCCATAATATATATATCGGTGTCTCTTTCTGATTGTTTATAGCTAATCGTTAATTTTTCTATATAATATATTATTTATTTTTACCAGAGGCAGCCTGTCTCAATATTGTTTGTATGTCTTCATCAAATTCCATAGCCTCTTTGTTTTGTTGCTGAATCGCCTCAAAGATTTCTTCACGATATATGGTTATATTTGAGGGAGCCTCTACGCCAATTCTGACCTGATCGCCATTAATTTCAAGAACTGAAAGAACTACATTATCCCCGATCATAATTTTTTGCCCCTTATTTCTCGATAATATCAACACGCCCATTCTCTCCTTTCGGTTCAACAAGAAATGGATGCCGTGTAGAGTAATCTCCATGTTCAAGAATAATTTGTGCAGCTCTATTATTCTGATGATTTATTAATATAGGAGCTCTTAAATTATAGGTAATATCCTCGCTAGACCTAACGGTTACTAATACCTTTACATCAATATCATTCTCACAGTTGATAGCTAGAGACTCTACCCAATGAGACTCCAAGTTAAATTCATAATCACCAGAAAATTCAAAAGGTTCAATTACAATAAATGTTAAATCCTCATCTTCAGACGATTGTAGAAACTCAAAAGGATTATCATCCTGTTTGATTAATACATATCTTTTTAAGTCTGGAAACCCCAATATAGGACTAACAAAAGTAAGAATCTCATTATCCTCCACTTGAAGCTTCCCAAATCTTTTCGTATTAATGATCATTTCTCACTTCTCCCTCCTCTAACAACAATAGCTATAATGATAATTTCATTATAGCTATTGTATCGCTGCAACTAGACAACTGCATCAAGCTGTTTACCCGTCACCGACATAAATATAAAATTTTGATTTATTAAATATGGGTTAACCTTCCCTGGATAATAATCAATGACTGGTTTGTGGATCTCAGGATTAAAGCTAACTCCACCTGGAATATAATTAGTTTGCACTTGACCAGGAGTATAAGTAATGTCCACATTATCATATCCAGGATCACCAGCTATCTCGACCTTTGGACGTTCCTTGAACACGTTATTCCTAGCAATTTCTGCGAATACATTGCCACCTTCATGGGTGGCCATCATCCGGTCCCCATTTTGGGCTTTCTCTGCAATATTCATCATGGAAATTTGTAGAGAAGATTGTGATATTCGATCTGTGACTTCTTCAAAGCGTGCCTTTCCTAATGCTGACCACGCCTTGCGTGAATCAATCTCCAATGCTCCCTTAGCTTGCTCCACCTCTATGAAGGCCTGCTTCTGGGTCATATTTATGGAGGGTCTAGGCTGCTCTATACTCTGTTGACCCTTCGTCGTTTGAAGGCCAATCTGTGAGTATCCTTGCTGAATTTGTATTTGGGGGATATTCATACATATCCTCCTTTATCTTAAAAAGTCCAACAGACTTGGGCGAATAATCCTAGCCATGGTATCTAAGGAAGCTTGATACACACTCTCTGATGTTTTGAGATCAATGATAACTTTTGAAATATCTGCGTCTTCCACTTTTGATTGTAAATCCATGTAGTTTAAATTAAGATCGCCAAGTCTGCTAAGAGTAAATTCCAGACGATTTTGTTTACCGCCCATCTCCGCTTGGGCAGTAATTGTTGTCTCGAGATTCTTCTGCAGTGAAGGTATGGCACTTTGAATACCTGCTGTATCGTCAGCAAGCAGTGCCTTCTTAAGATTGTCTACCACAGCAAATATGCCCGAAGTGTCTCCAAATGTCCCAAACACTTGCTCTCCCAAGGTGTTCACGGACACTGTAATTCCAGCACCAACTTGATATCTCACTTCCCCGTTATCTAATGAATATGAAGTTTGAGTTGGGTCTTCAGGAAATGGTCTCTCGTCCGTTCTTTCGCCATTAAAGATATATTTCCCTTTAAATTGCGAATTCCCCAGGGAAACCAGCTGCTGGAATAACTGATCCACCTCAGCGGCAATGTTTTCCCTGGCATCCTTCGGCACAGTATCCGTTCCACCCTGCACCGCCAGCTCCGAAAGCTTTTGGATAATCTGTGTAACTTCGGTCATTACTGTATCTCCATACTTTAGCCATGCATCCGCATCATCCGCATTTTGCTCAAACTGCGTTGTTGCAGTAATCTGTCCTCGATACTGGAGAGCGCTAGCTACACCCACCGGATCGTCGGAAGGACGGTTAATCCGGCGCTGGGTCATCATCTGCTCCTGGTATTTGTCCAGTCTGCGATAGTTGCCTTGCAAACCACTCATCATGGAGCTAGTCATCATGGATTGGGTTATGCGCATAAACTACTCCTCCTATCTGCCGACGACGCCGGTACCGTTAATTAATTTATCCAACATTTCGTCAATCGTAGTGACAACACGTGATGAGGCGCTGTAAGCATGCTGGAAGCGGATCAGATCCGACATCTCTTCATCAAGGGATACACTGCTAATCGACAGACGAAGTGTATCTGCATGCTCCACCAACAACGTGCCGTTCTCCACCATCTTTTTGGCATTGCTGCTGTCCGTACCTAATTTGGAAATAACGGACTGCAGATATCCTTCAAAATTCGTGATATCCGTTACTGAACCATTGTTGTTATTCGGATTGAAACTAAACGTACGTTCTGACAGTTGTGCGATCAGAAGTGCCATGCCGCCATTCCCTTTCAGAACCACCTCGGAGGTCGTACCATTCACCGGATCAGTCTTCATTTCTGTCCGCAGGGAAGCCCCGATGTTCTTCAGATCGGATTGGATCGTCTGGCTTAATCTCATATTTCCAGCGGTAATTGGCCCACCGTTAGCAGATACAAAGAAGTCTCCACCGGTTGTGGCCGGTTCATTAAGAGTATAACCCAGCTTATGTAGTCCGTTTAGGCCATCAACCGTATGCTTCACATCCTCAGCAAGCTTGCGAGGATTATTCGCATCCATAACAGCATTCGGAATGTTCACGCCAGGAGGTAAGATCGTTCCAGCCGGCAGGGTCACTTCCACTTTGCCTGTAGCCAGTGTGTTCGCCATAATGTTTAACTGGGTGATATATCCTTGAACATGCACATCACGGGAGGTCACATAACCAGCGATCTCCCCGCCGGACAATGCGCCAGCAATCGCGTTCGTAATCGGTGTGGACGTCATATCGTCAACCACGACCTGGTTGCCAAACGTCACTTGATAAGTGTCACCGGTCTCCGTTACATTTACGTTCCCTAGCAATGATAACTGATCAACTAGCAAATCTCGCTTATCACGCAGATCATTCGCGTTGTCACCAAGCCCCTCAATCCGTTTAATACTCTGGGTTAACTCTGCAACTTGGTCGATATAGTTGTTAGCTTCAGCAACCTTAGTGTCAATACGAGAAGTCAAGTTATTGCTGAGGGTATCCAATTGGGAGTAAATATGGTTAAACGTCTCCGTCAAAGCGATCGCTTTCTGCTGAACCGCCATACGGGCGGACAAGTCGGTGTCGCTCGGATTCTTGCTCAGCGTTTGCCAAGCCGTCCAGAACTCCGCAATGCTTGCGCTCAAGCTGCTGTCCGAAGGCTCGTTAAAAATCCCCTCAATATTCGAAAGCGTCTCTTGCTGAACGCTCCATGTCGACAAATTCGTATTCTGATTGCGGTATTCGATATCCAATAAAAAATCCCGCACCCGCTGAATACTTTCCGCTTCTACGCCCATCCCGAGCTGACCTGCGGCTTGGGATCGCTGCATACCCGGGAATGCAATCGGGTTAGCTGCAACCAAGCGAGTAGTCTGACGGGAGTATCCCGGTGTATTGGCGTTCGTAACGTTATGACCAGCTGTGTTAATTGCAGCTTGCTGGGCAATCAAGCCCCTCTTTCCGATTTCGAGCAAATGAAATGTGGATCTCATCTACATTATCCTTTCTGCTTATGCCCTGGTATCAAACATGCTTCGGCCCTTGCCGGCAGGATTCTGATGCTTCGGATGTTGATAAAGCAAATCATCCTCCGGACGACTGACTAACAAATTCAAACTGTAATCAATGAACGCTAACGATTGCTCAATTAGCTCTCGGTTAATCGCATTCAGCTCTTTGAGTTCCATAAGCCTGTCCATTAATTGCTGCTGCACATCCTGCAGCTCTGTTTTTTCCTCCGGGTTAAATACGAGACGAGTCATTTCAGTAACCGTCAGCTGAAGCTGGGAGCGGATGCCCTTCTCACGTAAAAAATCATCTGCGGCACCTTGACGCAGCGCTTCCGTTTCCGCCACCTGCTTCAGCAGGCGGTTCTCCTTGGTCATGACCGCTGTAAGACGTTCCACATCATTATCCAGAATGGCTTGCCTTTTATCTTTCCCTGCCTCTATGAGCTGCTGATGCAGCTCATCCTGACGCTTCATATATTCGATTATGGACCTAGCACTCACTTGGACTCACCTGATTTATTGTAGGATTGAAAATACGGGAGCAATTTGTCTGCCAAACGGTCGACTGGCACTTCATAGGTACCATTAGATACAGATTCCTTCAAACGCTGAATTTTCTCCGCGCGTTCCGGATCCTGTACTTTACTCTGTGCACTCAGTTCCATCGCCTCCGAGGAGATTGATACTTCATCCTTGCGGCGCTTCTTCTTATCGATATGCTGCATCTCCCGAGATTCAATATTCCGTTGATACGAATTGATGCCGCTCACACGTCCCGATTCGTTAATCTTCACGCCCTATTCACCTCACTTAAAATAAAAGACCGATAAGCTTTACTAAGTTTATCGGTCGGATATGAAACATTGTTAATAGTTCAAAAGTTAGTATTTGCGCAGTTTATCGACTGCACTGTAAGTCTCTCTGTCTTTTCTGGACCCAGGCTGATTTTCCTGTTCGCCAGCAGCAGCCTGCCTCAGCTCCCTCGTTAATCTCGTCCGGCAGGACTCGCACATATTGCTCTCACGAATCAACGTTCCGCATACTTCGCAAGGATACGCCAGGTTTGGCGCGTTCGCAATCGAGATCCGGCCTTCCTTGATAAACTTCGTAATTTGCCGCACAGATACTTCCGTAGCCTCAGATACCTCATGAATCGTTGCACCTTTTTGCTCACGAAGGAAGGTTGCGCATTTCTCATATTCCTTCTCAATAACCTTCATGCAATCAGGACATAATTCCCGAATATTAACCGTATATAACTTGCCGCACCGAGGGCAATTCCCCAGATTCATGTTCAACAACCTCCATGCCACATAGAACCTTTAATACCCCTAGATTACATTATCTTAGGCCTTACGTCTATCATTCGGTAACAGAATCCACACATTTTTCCTATATTTAATCATTTACGAACGAGCCCAGGTTAAACTATAGATCTCGATGGGCATTTCTACAGTGGATTCATATCTCCGCAAAACCTGAGCACAAGCGGTAATCGAACTCCCGGTTGTGTAGATATCATCTACCAATAATATACGGAAAGGTCCTTTGATCCGTGATGTCCCCACTTGAGATCGAGTATGCTCTACGGCCTGCCTGCTTATGGACCACAGTACATCGGGTGCATCCTGCAACGCACCAAAAACACCCTCCATATCCTTTAGCCGATCCATCCGGCTCTTGAAACTTTGTTTATCCGTGTGACGTCTACGTTCCAGCAGCCGAACACAAGGCGCCTTTATTCTAAGCGCAAGCCCCTGTGCGAGCACCTCCGCTTGATTGAACCCCCTTTCCTGAAGCCTTTCCTCACTGACCGGAACCGAAGTGACGGCATGTATACTCCATGGTATGTTGCCAGAATTCCGTGACCCCTTATTGCCCAAATGGATGTTCGCTTCCCTATGGAGCAGCGTGTATACCCGTAACATCATTTCTATCAAAAGAGGAGCGTAACGCTCATTCCCCCTATATTTATACTGGGCCAACCACTCTCTCATCTGCGTATCATAGGTTACCGCACTCCGATTCAAAATAAAGCTCCGCTCGTTCATGCCTGATCGAATACAATCGGGACAGCCGATTCCCCGCCCGCATCGCCAACATTTGGGTTTCATGATCCAGGGGATATTCCGATAACAGGTACGGCATATTCCCGGAAGTTCCCGGGCGAATGAACCTATTTTTCCACAAGTGAGGCAGGTTTCGTCAATCGGTTTGAGCAAACGATGCATATGCCCGAGCAGATGACTAAAGACGTTTGATATCAAATACGATCCTTCCTTTCTAAGAGAGGTAAAATAAAAAGAATGATGAACATCACTGGGAATCCCCTAGTCATTCGATAATTCCTAAACTGACCGTAAATACCCGCCTTTACGTGCGATTCGGTTCATCGCCTTGATTTGCCGGACTGCCGAGCTTTGGCTCCGAGTCCATTGGGACGCAGCAAATACCACCCGTCCTGCCGGATCATCCTTGGATCGGCCCGCGCGGCCGGCCATTTGAACCAATGCAGCTTCGTCAAAAAGCTCACTGTCCGCATCTAAAATAAACACGTCACTCTTCGGAACCGTTACCCCGCGTTCAAGAATGGTCGTTGTCACAAGTAAGCGAATCTCACGGTTACGAAAGGACATCACTTTGCTTGCCCGTTCCGGATCGATGGATGAAGTTCCTTCAATCGGCATATTGGCAATAGCCTTGCGAAGCAGCTCCAGCATCGGATCAATATGCTTAATGCGGGAAACGAACAGGAACACTTGAGCACCACGGGAAAGAGATGTACTCAGACTACGAACCAAGGGTGGGGGAAGCTTTTTTTCCTGTAGACAGCGGTTCACCGTCATGATTTTCAGCTTTTGTGGCACGGGTAACGGATGACCGTGGAAGCGTGCGGGGACTTTGGCATGCGGCAATCGTCCTGCAGCTGCCTCACGCTGTAAAGGCGTTGGTGGAGTGGCTGACAGATAAATATACTTCCCCCCTGATTTGCAAGCTCCTTTGGCCGCGTGATCCAGCATCGGATCATTATGATAAGGGAACGCATCAATCTCATCGATCACGACCAGGTCAAAAGCTCCCCTGAAGCGCAGCAGTTGATGCGTCGTTGCCAGAGTGATACTCCCTTGCTTCCATCTGTCCGGACTTCCCCCGTATAACGTGACCACCGTCTGTTCCGGAAAAGCCTTGGATAAACGTGGCGCCAGCTCCAGCACCACGTCCCGTCTTGGCGCAGCAACCAGCACGTGCCCACCCGCTTCCAGAATAGACTGCAGCAGCGGAAAGATCATTTCAGTCTTTCCGGCGCCGGTCACCGCCCAAATGAGAAACCGGGCGGGCCCCGCGGAGCCCCCTGCGGGCGGCTCCGCCAAAAACCGCAGCGCAGCGCCAGCGGCGGCGCTTTGCGCTGCGCTAAGCCCCCACCGGCCCAAGGCCGCGGTGGGGGAACCCCCGGCCGTGCCCCGCACGGCCGACCCTGCTGCGCCATGCAGCAGCAGGGCACAGGCGCGGCTGCGCCCCATCGCGAGGCAGGCCTCGCAATAGGCGCAAGCCGCCGAGCCGCACGCGGCGCATGCCGTGCGGCTTCGGGCCTCGCTGCCGCATCGCCGGCAGCGGAGGGCCACGACCCGGCGGCGCAGTCAGCCGGGCGCACCCAGCGGGGCGGGCTGTGCCAGCCCCGCTTCCAAACGCAGGCGGCCCAGCAGGACGCCGAGTTGGGCCGCGGAGCGCCAGTCGCTGGTGTCCCCGGCGACCTCCGCCAACAAAGCCTCGACCTCGCCGGCAAGCAAGGCTCGTCCTGCCATGCACTGAATCAACAGCTCCGCATGCTGCATCAACAAAACCCAATCCTCAGCCACGTTCCTCATTTCGATAAAGGAATTTACATACGATCCGTCCAACTGCTGAATCTCCGTAAACAAAACACTCCATTGCGATCTGTTTCCTTCAGGCTCCTGTAGTAAGAACGAACTTAAGCTCTGGTACAAATATTTCTTCCATTCCGACTTCCCCCATTGATCCATGTCTTGGTTGGATCGAAATCTCTCTTGAATGACAACGGCCCACCCTAATGGAACTTGTGTTGATAACAGCACCAATGAGCGTACGCTGGCTTTCTCATCCGTCCATCGTTTCACTCCATACCACCATTGAAAATCCACCCGCATATCCAGCGAGAGACAACACTCCCATTTATCTGATGTTCGAATGGCATATACGACAATCTTCATCACATCAACTCCAATATCGAGACATATAAGCTGGTAAAAGGCCAAGTGCTGGTACGTTATTAAGAAGCACATGTTTCAAGATTTCATATCTACGGCTTACCAGTTCCATGCTGAGACCATTACATTATGAAATAGATCCTACTCACGATGCCCTATGTCGAAATCTGTCCCCCCCTTAGCTGCCCCTTATTCCTACTTCTCCTAGTCGGGTACAAGTATCGCTACGAGGGACAGAGAATCACATGGAAACAAAATCGAGTTGAATGCAGGAGATTCAGCTATAGACGAAGCAAGAACAAACACGTTTTGATATTGGATAGGCTCTTCTCCCCAGAAACGCAAAAAACACACCCTTCGCTTACGCTAGGAGTGTGCTTCACGCCTTTAACAATATGAATACCAACCTGGTAACCAAAACAACTTGCTGATGTTTAACCCTGTACATATGGAATCCGAACAGCCTCCATCGGGTTTCTTAGATCGATCCGTATCACTTCTTCTTCATTCGGACCGGCACCCATTTCCCGTGATGCCGAGTCATCGGACTTCCAAGTCCCATATACCAGTTCAATTCCGGACAAATGAGTCAATCTCTGGACAATCTTCAGCGTATCATCGTACGACTGATCATCAAGGACGGTGACACGCACGCGCGTCCCGCTCAGCAGGGCATACCATGAAAGGGCTCTCAAATACCATTCCACCTGCCGCTCATGGTTGGACGTGATCAGCACATAATGCCTGCGCCGCCCCGTGCCTTCACCGGCTCTTCTAAGATGACGGGCATGCACGATATGAATCAGAGCAACAGCAATCCCGTACACCGCGAGTATCCACAGCAATTGGGCAACCATGAGACTCACCTCCTTCTCTTATCAACAATATATGCTGGTCAGGAGGGTACGGTGACAGCTATGTAATCAGAGCCCACACAGAACTTAATGGGAACGGCTCAAACACCATAAGAACAACATCTTTTGGTGCGAACCTTCACGGAAGACAGACCGCCTTTTGAAGGATGTCTTCTTGTGATTATCGAATTTGTTCAGCTTCGCTGAAAACCTATAAATCATCATAACAAAAAGGAACCGCCCTTGGCAGTTCCCTCCCTATGTAAGACGCGTCCGTGCATTCGGATCGGCGATTACAACGTCACCCAGCCATATTTGATCGAGTTGATAACCGCTTGTGTACGGTCGTCCACTTCCATCTTCTGCAAAATGCTGCTGACGTGGTTTTTTACAGTTTTTTCACTAATGAACAGGTATTCCCCTATCATCTTGTTGCTCTTGCCTTCGGCCATTAGTCTAAGCACTTCCGCTTCGCGCCTTGTCAATGGGTTATTCTCGCCTGCCACAAACTTGACTCCAGCCTCACGCGAACCGCCCTCAGCCATAGCACCTGCTTCGTTTACATAAGTCATTCGGCGGAGCTGTTGAATGAGCTTACCCGTAACTTTCGGATGGATAAATGCATATCCCTCATGTACCGAACGAATTGCATTAATCAGTGACTCGGCTTCCATATCCTTCAGGAGGTAACCGTTTGCTCCCTTACGGAGCGTTTCAAAAACATAACTTTCATCGTCATGAATCGACAGAATGATAACTTTGATCTCAGGAAACATTTCACGCAGTTTCTCAGTTGCTTGAACGCCATTTTCGGTGGGCATGTTGATATCCATCAGCACGATATCCGGCTTCACTTCGTTACAGAACTCAAGCACTTGAATTCCATCGCCGCATTCTCCGATAACGTCAATGTCGTCCTCCATATTCAGTATACGCTTCAGACCCTCCCTAAACAGCTGGTGGTCATCCGCTAATAATACTTTAATAATCGCGTTCTCTTTCTCCAAATGTTCCATCCGATTACTCCTTTCTCTTTTCTACGTTCGTCGGGATATGAATCACGATCTTCGTTCCTTGATTCTCAGCTGAATCGATCTCCATTCTCCCTTCGAGCAGCTCAACCCTCTCCCGCATGCCAATTAACCCAAAGTGGTCCTTGCTTTTCTGCTCCAGCAAATCGACATTGAATCCCAGGCCATTGTCCTGTACAACGATTTTGACCAATTGCGCCTGGTACGTGATTTCAACAAGCACATAAGTCGGGTAAGCATGTTTTGCAGCATTCGAAAGTGCTTCCTGCACCAACCGGTAGATGGCCGCCTCCATCGCAGAAGAGAGACGATGCTCTTTTCCCCGTGTCTCGAAGATCGTGCGGATTTTCGATTTCTCTTCATAATCATGCACGTATTTACGCAATGTGGGGATTAATCCTAGATCATCGAGTGCCATTGGACGCAGATTGAAAATGACTTTTCGCATTTCCTCCAAGCTCGATCGAACCTGGCCCTTCAAATCTACTATTTCGTCCTGCACCATCTTAAATTCCTGCTTTGCGAGCATTCTTTCTACAATTTCCGTCCTAAGAACCAGATTCGCCAGCAATTGTGCAGGTCCATCATGAATCTCCCTGGATATGCGCTTCCGTTCTTCTTCCTGCGCCAAAATAATTTTGAGCCCAATGACCTGTCTGTTTTTGGCAGATTCGATGATTCGGGATACCTGACCCAGCTCTCCGGACAAGTATTCCAATACCACGCCCATCTGAGATCCGATCGATTCTGCACGCTCCACGGAGTTCTCGACATTACGAACCCGCTTCTGCAGCTCATCTCGTCTTGCCTTCAGATACATTTCCTTCTCCCGGTAGATCATGAGGTCAAGCTGTAGCTGGGTTGCTTTCTCATATGCCTGCTTGATGTCCTCTTCCTTGTACCGGACAAAATCCCGGCTGACCTCGGTCAGCCGGATCCGGGAACGGCGGTAGTTCAGCTCCAACTGATCTACCTTCTCTAAGGTTTCCGTCGTTTCTTTTAATGTCCGCTGCAGTTCATGATTGAGAGACGTGAGCTCTTGCCGCGACGCCTCCAATATTTCGAACATTTGGTATTTGCTGTCCTCCATCACTTTGATGGCATTTTTTATGACACGGTCGATGGCATCGGCTTGATAATCCACGCACTCTACTCCATTTCTAACGTTTCATATACATATCATACCATATCACGATTCGATCGTAACGGTCTTCGTGTTCTTGTCCCATTTTACTTTAAGGCCTAATTGCTCGGAAACGAGACGAAGAGGGACCAAAGTCCTACCACCTTGAACCATGGGTGCTACAGCCGCCGAACTGCGCTTACCGTTTAGAATAAATTCCTTCTTGCCGACCGTTAATTCCATGAACATGCCGCCCCTTAGGACACCTACCCGTTGAGCGGATTGGTTCCAGGTTGCTTGCCCGCCGAACGCGTCGAGCACGTGTTTAATCGGAACGTAGGTCGTTCCATTTTTCAGAATTGGCGCCGAATCGATTGCCACTTTCGAACCATTCAGCATAAGCGATTTTTGCCCAATTGTCATGACCGCTTTGCCGGTTGGAAGTCCTTCATTCCCTGATAGAGACGGCATTGTGAAGCGGATATCGTCAAAAGATACAGCTCCTGTCAATGCACGCTCGTCCTGGCCTTCTTCCACGTTAACCACATACAACCGCTTCATCTGTGCCGGGAATGCAATGTTGTATCCGCTAAGATCGAGGCTCAGTGTCTTCCAACCGCTCCAATCAATTGCTTTTGCCATGTCGACGTATACGGTTTTTCCATTATTGTCTTGGAGTTCAGCGCGCAGCCAGTTCAGGCTGTTATCTCCCTCCACATCAATGGTCATGGCCGTAGCCTGTGCAGGAATCACTTTGCCAGTTGTGCCATTCAACTCGGCGTAAGCGTACATTTTTTGCCCTAATCCGCCTGTCATATCATAGGTCAAGTTCAAGACTTTGGACGATGCCTTTGCTCCGCTGCCATTTTTGATCGCTGCAGTCCCGGTAACTGTCGGCACATTGGTCGTGAACTTCACCGGGTAATTCACATTCTCGAAGTTCTCCCACGTGCTTTCGCCCGCTGCCGACAAAATAACGACCGTGCTAAAGCCGTCATAGCGTGCGATGGCATAACCGACTTTTGTATTGCTGTTCACGGAGGATACGGTCAGGCGGCCGTCTTTGACGCTGCCTTTAAATCCGATAAACTCCCATTTCAGCGCGCTGCTTGGAACCTCCAAGCTCTGGCCGTTGCTTGTTACGGCCGTCACCGGCACGGAAACACTCGTTCCAGCCTGCAGCGGTGCGCTTGATACGCCTGTAGTCAACGCAACAAGATCATCAGCGCCCAGCACCTTGACTTGCATCGTAGCTTTCGTGCTGCCGCTTACTGCTGTCAGTGTCGATGTACCCGGCTTCGTCGCTTTAATGCTTTGTCCGTTGACCGCTAGATTGCCGTTGCTGGACTTCCAAGTTGGTTTAATCGAACCTGCTTCAATTGGATTATAGTAGGTATCATAGCCTTTTAGTTCATACGTGCCCATTTGACCGATCAGGAGCGTGTTGCTGCCACTTACTTTTAAGCCCTTCAAGCTGCCCTGAGGTGCTGTGGAGAACACGCCAAGTGAGTTAACAATGCTGCGCTGCGTGGTGCCGTATTCCGTGTTAAAGGTCAACTGGGTATTCATCTCAGCTAGTGGACGGTTTACCATCGTTGTCGATCCGCCGCCGTCGAGGTTCATCCCCTTCCATACGCCAACCTTTGTCATGAAATCCTGAAGCTGCTGCAGCGTCATGCCTTTACTGTTATCGTTGCTCTCCGTAGCAATCAGGTAGGCGTATCGTCCGTCTTTGGAGTAACCTACGGCTGTACGTGCCCTGCTCCCTCCAATCGAATTCACGTTTCGAGAGAATGATGTTGCCTTGCCGTTATCCACCAGAATCGTATGGCCGCCAATCATCATTTGGAGTGTAGACGGGTCCAGTTCTTTACCTGATTTTTTGGACACCAGAGCATAATTCGCTTCCAGCTTTTGACCGACAGCCAGATTTTTTTTCACGAACTCTGCCGCAGCCCCATGGGTTCGCAAAATGTAGCTTCCCTCCGGTATCGCTGTTGGCAATCCTGCCATTACTGAAATATCGGTTATGACCCCATCCGTTACCATAACCTCCGTTGGCGTTGTCGAGCTGTTCTTAGGACGCTCAACAGCCTTCCATGCGCTTGTGTAGATATAAGCTGTATTGGCATGGCTATACGTTGATCCGGTGCCTTCTGGCGCATAGGATGTTTTGTTCATACCCGCGAGCGGGAATGAGGCTCCATTCTCAGCTGTAATACTCCCCGAGAATGCAAACTCATCCAGAATTGGCGTTCCATTGTTCGTTACTCCAAAAGCATACATGCCTTTCAGATCCGAAGGTGTTGACATCAACAGACCATTCGATACTTGAGCACCCATCGGAGCCCCTTCGCTGCCGGTATTAAAAAAGTCACCGTTAATAGCAGCTACCGCGCCGTTCTCCTTAGCCATTCCGCCCGTGCTTTGTCTCGTTGTAAATTTATTCCCTTGGCCTGTCATGACATCCAGCTTCACATATTTGTTGTTCAGATCCACCCGAACGACATTCGCCAGCGATTTTGCGCCTGTACTGTTGATATACTGATACTTCATCAAAACCGCACCGGAAGTAATGATTTCCTCGCCAAGCTTCTTAGCCGATGTTGATGCCGCATAAGCTACCGAGGATGTTGATATATTCCCTATCACTGGTATTCCGCTGCTCAACACAGGACCCACCCAGATGACTCCTGCCAATGTAATAATCAACCATTTCTTGCCTACACCTGATGTTGTAGACTTCAGTGTTTTCCCCTGACTAACCATGTAATCGTAACTCTCCCATCTATCGTTCAACACGGATGCCGAACATATAAAGTCTCTAATTAATAGACTTCATTTTTGCGGAAAAGTTACGAATTTGTTATAAAAAAACACTTTTGCGTATCGTACAACAAGTCTTGTAAAATTTATAGCGGGATTTTTTAGGAGTCTATGTAAATCAATCCTATGTTACTATATTTTCATGTAAAAGTAACTAGTTTGTCATAAAATTTATTCCTCGTTTTCCATTTATTCATTAAAAAAAGCTGATAACCATAGTGGGTATCAACTTTTTAATTATTTCATTTTTGTCATATTTTCATATCCAACTGAATTGAATCTCTGCTCACTATGAGAATTAAGAAGCAGAAAAAAGGCATGTGCCGATTTTTCTCAGAGGAAAAATCAGCACCTGCCTAAACTTTATATCTGGAACATATCTTAAGATTACCTTAGTTTACACCAGCTTGTTCTTTCAGTGCTTCCGCTTTGTCTACGCGTTCCCAAGGCAAATCCAGATCTGTACGTCCAAAGTGTCCGTAAGCAGCGGTTTGCTTGTAGATCGGACGACGAAGATCCAGCATGCGGATGATTCCAGCCGGACGCAGGTCGAAGTTGTTACGCACAAGCTCAACCAGCTTCTCTTCGCTCACTTTACCAGTTCCGTAAGTATCAACACTAATCGACACTGGGTTAGCGACACCGATAGCGTAAGCCAATTGAATTTCACACTTGTCCGCAAGTCCTGCGGCAACCAGGTTTTTAGCCACGTAGCGAGCCGCGTAAGCAGCGGAACGGTCAACCTTTGTAGGATCCTTACCGGAAAATGCACCGCCACCATGACGAGCGTAGCCGCCATAGGTGTCCACGATAATTTTGCGGCCTGTCAGGCCAGCATCTCCTTGAGGACCGCCGATAACAAAACGTCCGGTAGGGTTAATGAAATATTTAGTTTCTGCGTCCAGCAATTCAGCTGGCACGACAGGAAGAATGACTTGTTCTTTAATATCTTTCTGGATTTGCTCCAGCGTTGCTTCTTCGGCATGTTGAGTCGATACCACGATCGTATCCACACGGACCGGTGTATTCCCGTCATACTCAACCGTTACCTGGGTTTTACCGTCCGGACGCAGGTAGTCCAGCGTACCGTCTTTACGAACCTCGGACAAACGACGAGCGATACGGTGAGACAATGCAATCGGAAGAGGCATCAATTCTGGCGTCTCGTTGGTTGCAAAACCAAACATCAGACCTTGGTCACCAGCACCGATGTTCTCGGTTTCCTTGTCCATTTGGGAAGGATCACGATTCTCCAGTGCAGCGTTTACCCCCTGTGCAATATCGGCAGATTGCTCATTCAGCGATGTTAACACCGCGCATGTATTGTAATCAAAACCGTATTTTGCACGGGTATACCCGATTTCCTTCACAGTATTGCGTACAATGGATGGAATATCCACGTATTCAGATTTAGTGCTAATTTCACCAATGACCAAAACAAGACCAGTCGCAACGGAAACTTCACAAGCTACGCGTGCGTTCGGATCGTTAGCCAAAAAAGCATCGAGTACCGCATCAGAAATCTGGTCACAGATTTTATCCGGATGTCCTTCAGTTACGGACTCAGATGTAAATAAACGTCGCCCTGTTAAAGACATGAGATCAACCTCCCATATGAATAGTATGTGATATATCAAAAGGTCCTACACAAAAAATGAACCTTTTCCGACAGGAAAAGGTTTGAAATGTACAATCCTCAACATGCATATTAACTTATTTGTTACTAGGTGTCAATCCAGTAAGTAAGCTGCTTTCCAAGGATTTTCTTGGGTTTTTCAATCAGATGTTAGTCAAGGATAAGTTCCGCTTTTAACTGAAAAACAACTACAATTTACCGAAGAGACTTTGTTCAGCGTTTCGAACCAAACGTTTAGTGATCTCTCCACCAACGGATCCGTTCTCACGGGATGTTAAATGTCCCCATCCAGGACGACGGCTGGAGGATCCACCTCCGATGGTTCCTAACTCGGAACCAAATTCCGTATCGGCTCCATTGGAACCGCTACCATACCCCACGGGTAATCCAAACTCTGCTGCAATTTCGTATTTCATTTGCTTCAGCATTTCACGACTCTCCGGTACCACTTGACGATTACGACTGCTGCGTGCCATGAAAATACACCTCCTGTATTGGTTTTTACAGAAGTATTATTTGTTGATTTCTAAGCACTCACACGTATAAAACGTTGTCACAACTGGCAATAATTATAAGAGGATTATACCGGAATAAAGTTGCCATACCTCTAAGCAGGTTGGAGCAAGTATTAACAGGAGTCAAACGTATCCTAGTGGATTCCTACTTAACGGTGTACCCGCCGCGTACCATGACAATCAAATTGCTTGTCTGTCCTTCTTTTACCTGGATACCCCGACCTTCACGCGGGAAAGAAAGCAGATGGTTCTTAGGCGCAGTTTCTCCATTTAACAGGTCTTTACCATCGGTAAGGTCTGCAACGCCGCTAGAAACCTCTGTGTAGATCACAGCATTACCTGAACGAACGATAAATTCTGTTCCTGCATCGGCAAGCAGAATCTTTCCTGGTTTCAACGCTACGTTCTTAACTTCGTCGGTACCTTGTGATGGCTGAGTTGGATTTGTAGGATTTGTTGGGTTCGTAGACCCTCCACCACCGCCATTCAGCGCTTGCTGAATTTGTTGGTCAACGTAGCTTTTAGTGACGACCGGGTCGTCAGTGGTACCTGGGGCGGTGCCAGCGCCGGTTGCTGTATTACTGTATACTGCGCCGATCCATATGCCGGCGCCAATGGTAAGTGCAGCCAAGGATACTTTTATGTATGACTTCATCATTTATGGCTCCTCCTCTGGAATCTTCTACTATCTATTAATACTATAGAAATTTAATAGGAAGAGCAAGCTGATGCAGCGGATAGATTATCTCCGTAACGTGAGATAACAATACAAAAACACACCGGAGAACATTTAGTTCTCCGGTGTGAGTTGGTTAGTTATTTAAAGTAGTCCGAATTATTTTTGAAGAACAAGTCCGTGAATGGATACTTCTTTACCATTGAAAAGGACTTTACCGGAATACTCTGTTCCATAAACTTGAGCTTTGCCAGTTTGAACAGTAATTACTTTACCGTCCACTGTAGCAGGATATTCTGCATTGCCAACTTTAATCTTACCATCGACAACCTTAACATTCGATTGGCTCAGAGTAATAGTCAGTTTGCCTTGCTCTGCTACTGCACCATTATCAAATGTGAAGGTTTCAGGACCAGCTGGGATGTTTCCAACGTTTTGGCCTACTTTAGCTGTGTAGAACAAATCAGTCTTGGTGCTAACAGCTTCAGCAATATCTTTAACTACTGCTTTGCTGTTAACTGTGATATTACCAGCAGCATCAATTTCAACCAATTCAACTTGATCTGCTACTTTACTTACGGTAATTGACTTATTGTTGTCAGCAGGACCTTCAGTTTTAGAAACAAAACTCAAGCCGAATTTCTCTACTGTTTGAGCAGACACTGCATCTTTAGCAGCATATACATCAGTAGTTACCACTTGAACAGAATCAACGATTGTAGTTGGTGCTTCAACACGATACTTATCAGATTCTCCAACATAAACCCGTGGGTTAGAATCTTTCAAGTACAGGTAGTTAGCTCCCTTCCGCACTTGGAACTCAACAGGTTTGTCTGCAGCAGCCGGATCATTAATAGTAACTTTCAGTTGAGTGTCATTAATACGCTCTACTTTGATGTCGTTTCTGTTAATTTCTGGTGTATTTTTTCCTCCAAGGTTATAAATGATGAAATCATTTTTAACTTGGTCAATGTTTGCATCGCCGTTAACAGAAGCAACCGCTTTTGAGAACGTTACAACAAACGAATTGGTTTCATTTCTGCGTGTTTGAACATCAGTCACTCTTGGAGATGCAACGTTGTTGACTGGAATATCAACATTTGCAGACAATTGAAGTCTGTTGCCGGAATAAGTTTGAATGGAGTTGTTTGCAAACACTGTGATATTTTGTCCATCTACATTATCACTTGTTTTCAAAGTCACAACATTCTCATCAATGGTTACATTGGATGGATACTTACCATTTACCAAGAAGTCACTTATAGTTGCCGATGCAATTACATGGTTGAAGATAACTTCAAATGTTTTTGCATCCTTTTGTTTAGCTTCGAGCAGACTCAGTGTCGCTCCACTTTCTTCCAGCTGACGGCTATCCAGGGATACATACTGACCAGTTTTCGATTTCAGACCGGTAGTCCAGATGCCTTGAACCGAAGCGTTTTTGCCAAATACTACACGCGTTCCATCAATATATTCTGGGAACGTAAGCACTACAGATTTGGAATTGTTCACTGGATCAACGTTCACTTCGCTTGGCAGAGCGATGTTTTGAACTCCAACAGAACCATTCTTTTGGAATGCAATGTAGTAGTTGCCTTTGCTTTGCAGAGTAGCCAGATCCATTTCTCTACCGAAGTTCAAAGTGAGCTTACGGTTCGAGTTATTGTAGTCAATAGTTGAGATTTTAGGGTTCGTAGTATCACTAGCTACAAATGTACCTTTGTACTCCACCATTGTGTTACCCAGAGCAGTAAGGTCTTTAATATCCTTAATTGTCAGGTCATAAGTTCCGTAAGAAAGTGGTGTAAAGAAGTTCACATAGAATACTTTGTTAGTCGAATCAGCAGCAGCAACATCTTTCACAGGAATTGTGTCGCTACCTTTTTTAACAGTGTAGTATTTAACATCATCCGCTTTGACAGCTTTGTCAAAACGAACAGTCAATGTGTTAGCTCTGTCAGAACCATAGTAAGCTTCGATTACTTTTGGTTGAGTCAAATCAACACTTGCTGTGATTTTGTGTTCTTTAACAGCGTTTGCGTTGCCGGAATAGTCTTTAACCTCGATGAAGAGATTTGTTTCGTATCCTGGCAGACGGTTCCCTGTAAAGTCAATCTCATATACGTTACTGGAAATTTGGGTTGGTTTACCCGTTTTCTTGCTGTCACCAGACTTCCAGTAGAAGCTGTCGTTAGTTACTGTATCCGGATCGATTTCTTCATCAAAGGTTACTGTCACTTTCTCCAGTGTTGCAGAGATATCAGTTACTTTTGGTCCTTCAGTGTCTACTGCTACTGTGAATTCTTTAGTATCAGCAGGTGATTTCAGACCAGCGTAGTCTTCGATCAAAGAAGTTGTCAATTTGTGAGCACCTACAGAGATGTTGCCAGTGTAGTCTTTCAAAATCACTTCTCTTTGGTCTGGGCCAAGCTTCACACTGCCGACAAATCCTTTGTCGTCCAGTTGGAAGTTGCTGCTTGAAGGCGCAACGATTGGCTCAGAGAAAGTAACTTTAATTACTTTCGTGCCCAGTGATTTAACTTCAGTTACAGTAGGCAACGTGTTGTCGGAAGAAGTAAAGGATACTTCGCCTTGTGGCAGAACGGAACCGTTCTCGCCTTTCACGTTCTTAACAACTACTTTGTAAGTTGTTCCTTGCGTGAATTTGCTGGATTCGTTCAGCAACAGACGAGCTGTTTTGCCATCTTCCAACAAAGTAATGGATTTGATTCCTTTGGAGTTGCTGTCCACAACATAGTTGTTTTTGTCAGTAGCAGTCACTTTATCTACTTTACCGTCAAATGCAACTTCAACCTCTTTCAAGTTGGTTGATTTAGCCGATTCAACTTTAGTTGCAGATGTTACAACCCAAGTCACGTTTTCAGTGTACTCGTAGTTGTTATGTTTGAACTTCACTTCAGTAGCTGTGTTAGCTTTCAGTGGAGTTTCCAGTTCAACTTTCACTTCTTCGTTGTTAGCAAGTTTGAAAGTTACAACTTTACCACTCTCAGTTACATCATAAGAAACCACTTTTGGTTTTTGTTGGGACAGGTAGATTGTGTAAGCAACTTCAACCAATTGGGAACGGGAAGCGTTAGCTTTAGGGTTTGTTTTAGCATCTACCAAACCAGCGTTGATTGCTGCTTGAACATAACCTTTAGCCCAGTCAGAAGCATTGTTGTTCGTTTCTGTTGGAACATCAAGCTTTTGAGCAATAACGAGAACCTTCGCCATTTCTTGAACGGTGATTTTACCGTTGAAGTCGAAGATCATTTTCGTTGTGTTTTTACCTTCCATGATGCCTGCAGCGTATACTGCTTCTACATAAGGAGCTGGCCATTTGTCAGCTTTGTAGTTTTTGTCTTTGAAAGACGCTTTGCCTTGGATTGGCTCAAGACCCATGATGCCTACCAAAACTTTCGCGAACTCAGCGCGAGTCATTTCTTTGTCAAGACCAGCAGTTCCATCTGGATAGCCAGTGAAGATACCTTTTTCTTTCAATACATCAAATTTCTGTTGTGTGTTAAGCGCATCGTCACCGAATGCAACAGAAGCAAACATCGAGAATGCCATTGCTGTAGACAGTGCTACGGATAAAATTTTCTTCATAACCTTTTTTTCTCCTCCTTGAATCATCACTTGATTGTTTTCTTTAATTTGGTAGCTCTTATCACTCATTGTCCTGCACCTCCTTTCCCGAGTTGAGCATAAATCATAAATGATGTCTGTGACGATATCACAGAATCTTGTTAACGAGAGAACACTACAAACTAGAATAGATTCCTAATCCTACCTAGGTATTATACAACGAGTCCAATACTCCGTAAAGAACATTTTTCTAATTAATAGACAATCTTCTTGCATCGGATAATCTTGGGTTCCTCATTGCGTTCTACATTATAAACGTTTGATTTCTCAAAAAGTTGCGGTCGTTGCAAAGTTTTTTTAAAAATATTTTCGAAATCATGCTTAATTCGCATAACATTGAGTCAATTACATAATACGACAACAAAAAAGACGCCCTCTGGGCGCCCCTTGTAGAATCCTAGCGAATCTTCATAGCAAGCTGAATAATTCGTGCACGCATCTCTGGATTGCTATGCAGCGTTTCGTACATCAGATCAATTTCCGCTTTATTCGTACGATATGTTTTGTCATGTTTTATTGTTGTATGAGACCACTGGATCAAGGCATTCTCTGCCGCTGTCATTTCGTTAAATGAATCATGAAAGCCTGTCTCAACAACGAGTCCCTCCATGACTTCCTGAGTTATCTCATCATGAGCGGCACGAGCCAGCTCAATCTTCTTCTCCATCACTTTGGCTTTTTCCTCGAACTTGGTCTTCGCCTTCATGTAGTCGAGCTGCGCTTTTGATAATATCGGCTTCATAAATTCATCTTCACCCTCTAAAAATAGTATGTGCTTCCGCTATTGTAGCGTATTCTACATGAAATTACAAAACATTAGATATTGGTAAACGGTTTCTTGGCCCATCATACCATCCTTAAGATCTTGTTAATTATGTTATATATAACCTTATTCACATAATTTGCACATAAGAAAACGAGAGCACTGCCATCAGAAATCAGGCCTCTGCTCTCGTTCCTTTTGTCCTACAGTTTCTTCTTATTATATAACCTACATCATTTTAAGTTTGTTCATCATGCGTTTCACGATCGTCGCCGTATCTGCACGATTCAGCACAGCATCCGGGTTGAAGTTATAAGTCGGTTTCTTCTCGCCTTCTTTCAAGCTGTTGGCAACACCCGTGATGATGCCCGCCTTACTTACTGCAAGAATGGCTGGATAAGAGTAATTCGATTTGATTTTGCCGACATCTTCGAACTGCTTCTGAAGTGCTGCTTTATCTTTTTCAATCTCACCCATCTTCAGGTTGAGCGCACGTGCAATCATGTTGGCCGCTTCTTCACGAGTCAGTTCCATATTAGGAGCAAAGCTTCGTGGCGCAATGCCGCGAATGATTCCTTTTCTGGCAGCTGTCTCAATATAACGGTAATCCCACTGCATGCTGTTGACAACACTTTCCTGATAAATGTCATCAAAAGTGAGCTTGTTCTTATCGGTATCATAATCCAACGGAATGTCCAGCAGCTTCACGATAATAGTAGCTAATTCACCGCGAGTCATTGGATCATACACGCCGAATGCATCCGTCTTGGACGCCTTCATGTATCCTCTGGCCAGCATCAATTCAATATCGTTACGGGCCGTCTTATGCGAGATCGCATCGGAGTAGCTATAACGCAAGGATTTAACTGCGTAATAACCAAATCCCTTAAATGGAGCCGTAACAGTTTTCTTCTTGGCATCTACTTTTCCGCCGATGTTGATCCAAGTACCTTGCGACGGGTTATACCACCAAATGCCCAAGTTGCTGGAAGCCGAGTTCACCAGTGCAGAATCATATTTCAAGGTAATTGTACCTTTTTGGGACAACTCCATCCAGTTCTGCGGAATCAAGCGTTGATGGAATTCATTTCCTTTTGCGTACGGATGCGATGCTGCTTTTACATTAAAATCCTCTACGTTGCTGCTGTATGCATTAAGCGAACCCGCATCCAGCCAGTACAGAGGTGATGAATAGCCGTAATGGGCTGCCGGAGTGAAACGGAACGCATTGTTATTATCCCCTGGAATGAGGGACAGACGTCCATCCATTTCTACACCGTTCTCGATTTCACCAATTCGATTGTAAGCTTTAACGGTCCGCCCATCGATTTGGTTGGCAATACCAAACAGGATGTCATGCTCACCAAGCAGATTGATCGTAGGCACTTCTGCATTCGGACTTGATTTTGCCTGTTGAAGCACCGTCCCTTTCGGCAAGGACAGAGACAAATCACCCTTAAATACTTTAACCTTACCTGACTTCGAAATATTTGTTTTAAACTGAGATCCTTCTGTTGCATCATCGGTGTACGTTACAACGAATTGCCCGCTTGTCTTTTTGGTACCTTGCTCGATCGTGAACTTAATCGTATTTTTACCGTTTTTCAGGTTCTTGACCTCAAGACGGAAAATGTCGCTGATTTCGGATTTCACCATTGGCGTTTTGCCAATCAGAATGGAATTAGCTCCTTCAGCCTTGATGCTTACCTCTACAAAGTTCTGTTTCAATACTCCTTCGTTAGGGAGCCTAGGAGAAAGAACTTCATAAGGTGCACGCTCACGAGTAATTTCAATGGTATCTGTGGTTGTAACCGACTGATAACGCGAACCGATGCTGATTGCCTGCAATCCAACCTCTGGAAGCGCGAGTTCTTTAAATACAACGCGGGCAGAGCTGGAGTTTGATCCATTGACAATGGAATAGTACAGGCTGTGATCCGCTTGATTAATGGCATCCAATTGCGTCTTCAGTGCCCCGCCAGAAAGTGTCCAGGTTCCTGTGTTGTCTTTGGTAAAGACTGCAAAGATGGTTGGCGTAGGATGGCTTAGGTTCACCGTGATCTCATCGGTGTATTCCACTTCAAAGCGAAGCCCCAGAGCCTTTTCGTATGTGTTATAAGCATTCTCAGCCGTTTCTCTGAACAATCCATCTGGATCCGATTCTGTTCCGGAACCAACCGGGAAAGGAATCATGTTCTTGATAACCGAACGGGTGTCGCTAAAATACAGCAGTGTAAGCTTTGTCGAGATTTTCCCACTCTTGTCAGCGACCACCAAAGTATTTGGGCCTGGAATCAGCTGCAGGAACGCCGGATCTGTAAAGCTGAACTCACCATTTCCGTTCACTGTCAAATCGCGAGTGTTACCATTCAAGGAAATCGTAAGTCCTGATGTTCCCGTGTAGTTCACAATCCGACCCGTTACTTGATTGAAATCTGTACTATTCTTAAAGACCTGATTGTTATACAAATGATAAATATCAATATAAGTGGAGGACAGGAACGTTACCGGGATCACCTTGGTATCGGAGACGCCCGATCCATTGCTGACCTTGATGATCAGGTTTTGTTGTCCTGAAGGCAGATTCGTGATTTTAAAAACCGTGTGGCCATTATAGGTAAGTTTCTGGGCAATCGTGCCGCCGCCCTTGCTGGATTCAATCTCGACATTGCCTGCGTTCACTTGTTCCACCATTAAGTAGATCGGCAATTCGTTAAGGACGGTATTGTTACCGCTTGGAAAAATGGACTGGGAGGTAGCTGTTACCGTTCCGCCACTCTCAGTTACACCGTATAGCTGATACACCTGCTTGATTGTAGGTGCATTGACATCACGATAAGTAAAGGGATTTTTCACATCGAAACCAGTGGCATTGTCCTTAGTGTAAACAAAGTACTCCCCGCTCTGTGTGATGCTAACTGAGCCAGTGGATGTAAAAGGATACATCAAGCTGTTTCCCAGGAGGCTTGCTGGACCTACGGTTGCATTTGAGCTCATCATTGGCACCGTGGATCCTGTCGGAAATACGGATACATCAAGAGTTGGCGGTACCGCAGGCGTACCAGCCGGAGGAGCATCCATGATAACATAACCGGAGATGACGCCGTTAACCGTACCGGTTACAACGGCTTGCCCATCGATCTTGGTGTTACCAATTTGCAGTTGATTGACCGTCAAGGAGCCTGTCGGATGATATACGACCTGTCTATTAATGGTCTGTGTTTTCGATTCCGAGTTAACGACGATCACCAGATCGTTAACACCCTTCTGCAATTGGATCCCTGCGGAGTAATACGTATCGCCACCGCCCGGATACATGGCCATCCCGTTAACGGTCACGCCTTTGGAGCCATTGGTCGCTTTTACCGAGATGCTAACGGTCTGCGTAGTAACGACAACCGGCTTGGAAGCATTCTCTTCCAGGACACGTCCATCACTTAGCGCTACTTCGTACACAGCCGGTACGTCGGAAAATTTCACATAAGCCGTCGCACTCATCTGCTGGCCTTGCGTACTCATACCGGATACGATGATTTTGTTCACGCCCTGATTCAACTGCACATTCAGGAACTCGAACGTATTCGCTGCTTCGTCCAGAATCGGCTTAACACCTGTTCCGCCTGTGGTTGTGTCATCGAAGCGTTTAATCTCATACGAGATGGTATTCGGGTTAATGCCGTTATAGGTACCCGAAACCGAAATAGAATTCCGGTTCTCCGGTGTTGGAGAATTCGGATCCGTACTTAGATTTGAAAAGTGAAAATACAAGGCTCCATTTGCTGCTGAAGCCGGTAATGCAGGAATTAGGGAAAAGAACATAGCAATGGCCAATAACAGGCTTGCTATTGTACGGAAATTTTTCTTCAACGGTTGTGCCTCCTTGATCATTCGGACGTTGGCGTCCGTTTTGGGTGTTACGTCGTTCACTGGGTCCCCTCGCTTTCACTGACAGATTGGTTCTATCGCATAGTTCATATATCGGAAACGAGTGTCCTATTATTTAGCAAAAATCACAAAAAAGCCTCACCCTTTTTGGGTGAGGCTGGCATGTCCGATCCGGACGCATCATGAAAAAGAATAAGTTCTACTTGGAGCGACTTTCGGGATTTGCCTTCATT
Organism: Paenibacillus sp. NPDC058898; assembly: GCF_049316025.1. NCBI lineage: Bacteria > Bacillati > Bacillota > Bacilli > Caryophanales > Paenibacillaceae > Paenibacillus > Paenibacillus sp. NPDC058898. The sequence goes on from NZ_JBMOSM010000005.1 coordinate 134,542, forward strand.
CGCATACGGTTGATCAATCCAAGAATCGGCCGTTTGGTCTTGCCGACCAGTCCGATAATTTCAGCACCGATCTGCATGAAACACATCATAACGCAGATAACGACGAAGGTTACCCAGTTTGCTTCATACATGGCAGCCGAAGATTGAATGACAGCCAGTACGCCGAAAAATGCGGCAATTACATAAATGATCAACACCGTCTGACGGTGACTGAATCCTAGCTCGCGCAGACAGTGGTGCAAATGTCCTTTGTCTGGAGCGAAGATCGGTTTCTTCTGGATTTTACGACGGATGATAGCGAAAAACGTATCAGACAACGGAACACCGATAATAATCAGCGGCGTAATGAAGGATACAATGGCAATCTGTTTGAATCCAAGCAGGGATAGCATGGCCAAACAAAATCCAAGGAATAATGAGCCCGTATCCCCCATGAAAATCTTGGCCGGATGAAAGTTGAAGAATAGAAACCCGATAATGCTGCCGAGAAGCAGCAGACAGAGCAAGGCAACAGTGGTATTGCCCATCAGGACCGCCATGACCAGAATCGTACCGATCGCAATGCCCGATACACCGGCTGCAAGTCCATCCAGTCCGTCAATGAGATTAATCGCGTTGGTTACGCCGACAATCCAGAAGATTGTCAGTGGAATCGATACCCAGCTCTCCAGCATAGAGTACCGGTCCTGGAACGGTATATTTACAAAGTCCACGGTAATATTAAATCCGAATACAACTACGCAAGCAGCTGCAATTTGAGCCAAAAACTTCACTTTGGCCGAAAGTTCAAATCGATCATCCAAGGCTCCGATCAATACGATCATGGAACCGCCGATTAGAAATGCCTTCATAAAGTTGGCATCGCGAGGGGACAGGCTATCTGGAAGAAAAGGAAGAACTGCAATCAGTCCAATAATAAAAGCCAGATAGATGCCGAGTCCCCCGAGTCGGGGCATGATCCGGGTATGAACCTTGCGGGCATTAGGAACGTCAACGGCACCAATCTTAACGGCAAACTTCTTCACAAGCGGCGTTAAGAGCAGAGCGAGCGTCAGCGATATGATAAACCCGATGATGTATATCATTAACATGTAATCATTCGACCCCCAATATTGTCTACCGGTTGAATTATACTCCCTTCGGGTCCGAAAACCAATACCAATTTCCGGTGAATTCCCGGATTTTACCCACAGAAATGAGCCATTTAGCTCGTTTTCGTTACTTTTTCTTTCTCGCGCAGCACTTTCACTACGAATTTCGGCAGCGCAAGCATTCTTTTGTAACGTGTAGGCTCCTTCAGAAGACGGTAAAACCATTCGAGACGCAGCTTTTGGAATACCTTCGGTGCCCGCTTCAGTTTGCCGGAGATAATATCAAACGATCCTCCGACCCCCATAACAACCGGAACTTGAAGCGCTTGTTTATGCTGGGCAATCCAAGGCTCTTGGTTGTCCGCACCACGGGCAACAAACAAAATATCCGGTGAAGCTGCCCGAATCTGTTCAATGACGGCAGCATCTTCATCTGGTCCAAAAAAACCGTCCCGATAGCCGCATATAATGGCAGCCGGATATTGCATTTGTAACCTTTCGGCCGCTTCCTGAATCACTTCGGCGGTGGTTCCCAGCAGAAAGAACTTCCATCTATAGGTTTCCCCGACCTTCAACAATTCATGTAACAGCTCGAAGCCGGTCACGCGCCCCTCCAGCGGTTCGCCCCCTACACTGGCAGCCCAAACAATCCCCGTGCCATCCGGAACGATGATTTCAGCACTTTGCATCATCTGTTTATATTCCGGATGGTTGACGGCGGTCATCACCATGATCGGATTCGCCGTGATCACATGGTGGGGCTGCCTCGACTGTACTGCTTCGGTCAGGTATTTCACCGTATCTTTCATACTGAGTTTAGAAAAAGGAATCTCGAACACCGATACGGTAGCAAATGGATAGGTCTGTTTCATGTTTATCATCCTCTATGGCGTAAATATTGGGCAATGTGGCCTGCAGGCAGAGCAGCCTGTTGTTTCAATACGGTAATCTGCTCGCCGTGCTCCGCCTTCCATGCCGCTGCATCGTCCAGCAGCCTCAGCATCTGATCCTTTAACGTATCCGCGTCAAGGGACTCGCTGCTTCCCACAGGCTCGCTGCCCAGCCGCTTCAAAAAGTGGTTGATCTTCGGATCATAAGAAATTCCGAGCAGCGGCACGCTCTGATTCGCGGCATAGATCAGGCTATGCAGGCGCATGCCCAATATCATATCACAACGGCTAACCTCTCGCAGCATGTCCTGCGGCTGCTTCTCATCACGATAGAAACTGATTTTCGAACCATTCTTGGAAATATCGCCAATGCCGCTAGCAATAAACTGCGAAGCCTCATGATCATCCGGCTGATGAAAAGGGAGAAAACGAAGATGGACCGGACGTTGTGCAGCTAATCCCTTTAAACCTTCCGCAACAGCCTTCAGCTCTTTGCGTTCCGGGTGCCAATATCGAACCGAAATACCGATAACCGGCAGAGAACCTTCCCCTCCCGTCTCGCGATTTGATAACGAGGGCTTCGCTAAAGATTCACGATGTTCCTCTATAGATTCTTCTATAGAAGAAACTGATGCAGCACCGTTCTCTTCCAGAGTCGACCCCGGGTTGGAATCACGCTGAACACCCTCGCCCTCTGGCAGCGGCAAGCCCATCACCGGATCGGGCACAACGTGAATGGCTTCCCCTGATATTCCCATAGACTGAAGCAGTTCACCTGACTGCATGTCACGCACCGAAATGTAGGTGCATTTGCGGAAGATCGAGCGAATCATCGGATAAAACAACTTACGGTTGACCGGACCTACGCCCTGGGCATAAATAAACGTCGGTTTACCAAGCCACTGCGCGATCTTGAGGACGCCCAGGTAATACGGGATCGTTTTCGGACTGGTAGCATCCTGCAGCAGACTTCCTCCGCCGCTGATCAAGCCGTCACTTTCCTTGATTGCCTGTCGAACTTCACCCAGCTTCATCCGGTGTACAGACTTCACCCCATAAACCGCTGAGGTCCATTCCGGGTCAATGGAAAGTACAACGGGATTGATATCAACCCCCGCCGCCTTTCCTTCCTGCTCCAATGCGGTCAGGATGGATTTCAGGACCGCTTCGTCACCGCTATTTTTGAATCCGTAGTATCCGGAAATAACTATTGTCTTAGAAGTGGAGACCATCGTTTCCAGATCCTTTCTGCCACTTGCCATACCAATATCGCGATCAATCCGATAATTAAGCCGAGTCCAAGACCCAGTACAACGCGAATGGCCGAAATATAGAGTGGCGTGTGAATATGCGTAAATGTACCGACCATCGACAACTGCCCCATCACACCGATAATGAGCAGGTAAACGGCGTGACGGTATTTAAATGACAGGAAGACGCCAAGCACCATCATTGGATGGGCCAGCAAGAACTCCTTGTTACGCGGACGTACGCCAAACGTATTTTCCAGGAATGTACGGAATGTCATTTCGATCGAGGACACATTGCCTGCATTACCTGTACGTGTGAGATAGTACCAACCAACGATAGCTACAATACCGGCTGCGATGACCCATGTTAGTGAGATCGGTGTTTTAAGCAATTTCAGGATTGAGTTATAAGTCGATCCACCGCGGTACAGTACTACGTAGATTGCAATGAGCCCAATCGGTGCCGCAGCCAGCAAGTTCACGCCGCGGAACTGGTCCAGAACGAGCATATAGGTCACATTATTCAATAACGCTACAACGATCGGTACAGCTGCGAGTGACAAGATCGTAGTCTTTACCAATAATACGATCGAATGGGTCACTCTTCTGCCAGAACTCATGTCCGGTATGCTCTGCTGCGTTTCATTGACTTTGCGAATGGCCAGAATGACGGCAACCGTTGGAGCACTGATTGCAGCTAATAGAGCTAAGGCCTGTTCAAGTAATGTCGGTTTCAGAACATACAATCCCGCACTCCCCACAAGCCCGATCAGGAAAGCGGCAATCGTAAGGAATGGAATGTAATAGGAAATCATGAGCGCAATCAGAGCTACAGCTCCGGCGACAGCTCCAAGCTTGAAGTAACGCTGCAAGGAAGAGTCGGTTACCTTAAACGGCTCTGCTGGACCCATGGTGAAACCATTGTCCTCTATCTGCTTAATGGCCTGACCCGAACCTGTCAAACTGTCAATCAGATTATCCAGCGGGTGGGTAACAGACGCTTTGGTCATATCCCGGCTTGGCTCTGCGTTTAAATAGAACATTCGAATGTTACGGTCTTTGGAAGCCAGAGCAAAACGGTCTCCAATAACCTCAGGCTCCAGATTAGCATCCCGCTCACTTAAGGAATAAATACGGGTTACATTGTAATCTGTTAAATAGGCTAGCTTCGTAAATCCTTTTTGCGGACGCTTGATATTCTCAATCGCCACGAGGCCGATACCATGTTGGTTCAAAAGTTCACCAAAGGAATCCAAGCTTTTCATGTCGGCATTATCGTTGAAGCCTTTGGCGGAATCGCCTTCAAACAAAATTCGTTTTACGCCGTTTTCCGCGAAGTAGGCCATCAGCTTCTCCATATAGGCCTGGTCATACGGAAGACTGTCCGACAGACGCGGCACAATGTTAAAGCCCTTCTCTCGCAGCATGCCAATGGTAATCGGGTCTGGAGACAACGGTTTGATGACCGCATTGGATCGCGGAGTTTCCAACACCAATCCATCCACTCCACGCTCGAACTGCCAAGATCTTACCGGAATGCCCAACCTTGTGTAGGCTTCTTCGATAATGGGTTTAATTAAAGTCGCGCTTTCCTCGTTCAGGAACGAAACGTACGTAAAATTCTCGTTCGGCGAGACCGTCGTACCTGTCAGATCGGCGACCTGCTGCCCGTCATATACCGATATTCGCCGCGATTTCACCAGCTCGTCCAGCGTGCTTTCATATAGCGCCATACTGATTACGCCAGCGTCTTTCAGGCGATCCAGCTGCTCGGATACAAAATCCTGCGGCTTAGATTGATATACCGCGACATCCAACAAATCCCGATAATCAAACACCAACTCGACGTTCTTTGATGTTGATTCTGTTTGCAGTCGGTCATAACCTACCGGCAGGGCCGCTGCAACGCCAAGAACAACCAGAATCCACAGCCACTTGCGGGCTGCTGTGTTCCAGCGTTTCCAATTCTGAACCACGAAAGTACCTCCTCATCGAACCTATGGAAATTTACGATGGAGGGCAACAGTCCTCTTGGGCCTTGCAGCAACCATCGTAAATTCCCTTCGTTCTCTTCTCTCATTAAATGTATCTATGTTTAAGCGTCTACCCGGGCCATGACTTGATCCGAGAGCGATTGAATTTTGCGCTTCGCATCGGCGAGGGATTCGCCGCGCACGGCAAAATACACTTTGATCTTCGGCTCGGTACCGGAAGGTCTCAGGCAGAACCAAGATCCGTCTTCAAGCAAATACTTCAACACATTTTCCTTTGGCAATCCGTCCAGGCCTTCCGCATAATCAAGCACCTGCTTAACCGACACGTCTCCGACTTCCCCAGGTGGATTGTCGCGCCAATCAGACATCTTCGCTTGAATCTGGGCGACGCCATCCTTACCCTTGAGCGTCCGGGATTCCAGTGCCTCGAGGAAATAACCGAATTGCTCATACAGCTCCTGCAGCACATCGTACAAGGTCTTGCCTTGTGCTTTATAATAGGCGGCTGCTTCGCATATCAGCATCGAGGCCAATACCGCATCCTTGTCGCGGGCATAATTGCCAGCCAAATAGCCGTAACTCTCCTCATAACCAAACAGATACGTATGACTGCCGGACTCCTCGAACTGGGTCATTTTCTCACCAATGTATTTGAAGCCCGTCAATGTATTCAAGACGGTGGCACCATAATGCTCGGCAATCGCCGCTCCCATCTCACTCGTTACGATCGTCTTGATAACCGCACCATTATTAGGCAGCTTACCCGCTTCCTTCAATTGACCCAGCAAATAGTGGATCATAATTGCGCCGGATTGATTGCCTGTCAGCACGACGTATTCGCCCTGGCTATTCTTCACGACAGCCCCCATGCGATCCGCATCCGGATCCGTCCCGATCAAAATGTCAGCTCCGACTTCCTCGCCAAGCTTCATCGCCAGTGTGAAAGCTTCCCGCTCCTCAGGATTTGGAGATTTAACGGTGGAGAAGTTTCCATCCGACTCGGCTTGCTCCGGAACAACATGAATATGCTTAAAGCCGATGCTTTTAAGCACACGCTCTACGGGTGCTTGCCCTGTTCCATGGAGCGGCGTAAATACGATTTTGAAATCCTCGCCAAGCTTGGATGCGATAAGTTCCCGATTCACGCTGACATTCGTCACCGTATCCACAAAAGCCTGGTCCTCCGCTTCGCCCAGCCAAACCAGCAGACCTTGAGCCTCTGCATCAGCCTGAGACAGCCTCTTGACCGCGGAGAAGGAATCGACCTCCTGTATCCGGGCAATCACGTTCTCTGCTTCGTGCGGTACCAACTGGCCGCCTTCACGGTTGTACACCTTATAACCATTGTATTCCGGCGGATTATGGCTTGCCGTGATAACAATCCCTCCGGTAGCACCCAAGTGACGCACGCTGAATGACAATTGCGGCGTTGAACGCAAGGAAGGATACAGCTTCGCTACAATCCCGTTTCCGGCCAGAACCAAAGCAGCCTCTAACGCGAATTCCGGTGAGAAATGCCGGGAATCATGGGCAATGACAACAGAAGGCTTTCCCTCCGCTGTGCCATGAGCCTCCAAAATATATTGGGCAAAGCCTTGTGTTGCGCGACCTACCGTATATTTATTAATCCGGTTGCTGCCTGCACCAATGACGCCGCGCAGACCACCCGTTCCAAATTCCAGATCACGATAAAACCGTTCCTCCAGCTCTTTGGTATCGTGCTCGAGTGAACGCAGTTCCTGTTTCGTCTCCTCATCTACATAAGGATCATTCAGCCAACGTTGCAGCGTATCGATTGTTCTCTGACTCATCTCTGACATGAAAAAAAGTCTCCCTTCCTCATCCAAACAAGAATAGTCTGAAAATTACTCCTTATCCGCGAGAGCAAACATAATCTCTCCCTCGGCAACTACACGTCCATCCACCGTCGCGGTTGCTTTTCCTTTACCAATCATGCCCTTCAAGCGAGTGATCTCGACTTCCAGCCGCAGCGTATCTCCCGGTACTACTTGCCCACGGAAACGGAAACCGTCAATGCCCGCCAAGAAGCCAAGCTTTCCCCGGTTGCTCTCTACATTGAGAATCGCGACAGCGCCGACTTGCGCCAAAGCTTCTACAATCAGGACTCCCGGCATAACAGCATATTCAGGGAAATGCCCGACAAAAAAAGGTTCATTGATCGTCACGTTCTTAATGCCAACCGCTCGTTTGCCGTCCTCAATCTCCACAATCTTATCGACTAGCAAAAATGGGGGGCGATGGGGAATAATTTCTTGAATCTGTTTGATGTTTAACATAGTATTAAAATCCTCCTTATGTACGTACCCGCCAAGGCATAGCGTTTGAAAAGGGGTGTTCGTTCCATTTGCTGCCGCTGTGCCGCTTTCTCAAGCCGCGGGAGGTATTATTTACGGTTGTATCATGCTTTCTCTTGAGGTTTTCTTAACGAATTTCAGATCATATGCATAAAAAGAAGGATCTGCGGAAAAAATGATGGATATCCTTCACCGCTGCAGAAGTGAAGGTTTTAGATAAGGGGCTTTCTCCAATCGGACACTTTGTGTACGAGGAGAGGGCCCTTTTATAAGTTTTTTGGGGTCCCCGCAAAGTATTTGGAATAAGCATCGCAGCATAGGCTCCACTTTGTGGGGTTATTTTATATACATCCGTCCATTGTCATGAAATGACAAAGTTAATACGCAAGTCCCATCCCATTATACCGTTTAACCCCAAAAAAAGAAAACTCCCTTAAAGGGAGTTTGGCATCTAATCTCAAGACATGGTGTTCACCCTGACCTCTCGTCACGGTGCGAAAATCAAATCAAAAACATGCTTCCATGTGCCCCATTCAAACACTTCACTGAGCTCCTGATCGCCGAGGACAACATATCCGAAGACCATGCCTCCGAATAATGCCAATACGAGCAATACAGGAATCATGATACGGACAGCGATTTTCCATCCGGATGTCTTGGAACGTTTATTGGTGTTTGCTTCACTCATGATGCCCACCTACCCTCGCATTGTGTTGGCAAGGTTCATCATGGTATCGCTTGAACTAAGCGCACGTGCTGTCAGCTGGTAGGCCCGCTGAACTTCCATCATCTTGGTCATCTCGTCGGTCAAATTGACATTCGATTGTTCCATAAATCCGGACAGTACCTTCGATTTAAGAGGCTCGCCTGGAGCCGCCGGTGTCAAATCGAACACATCGCCTTCCGCCAAACCGTTTCCTACGACAAACAGGTTATCGCCGACAGCGACCAAACCTTCCGGACGCTCAAGCTCGACCAGCTTCAAGGTTGCATAAGGAGCCGTACGACCTGTGGGGGTCTCCACGATAATCTGCCCTTTCTCGTTAATGGCAACTTTCCCTTTGGCTGGAAGCGAGATTGGCTTATTGTTCACGTCAAGTACAGGATAGCCTTGTGAATTGACCAGCAGCAGGTTGTTAGGGTTACGGGCATCCGGAGATACATGGAATCCGCCTTCGCGGGTATATCCAATCGCGCCATCTCCCTGAACGGCAAACATGGCTTGTCCATCAATCATCAGATCAAACGGACTTCCGGTTTCCTTCATGGCTCCCTGCTCCATGTTCTGCACAACGGAAGATAGTCTCATGCCATACCCGAGTGTATAGCCAAGCGGTGTCGCACGGCCTGTCCGGTCGAAATCCTTGTGATGCCGCTGAACCTGTGTCAGCACATCTTCAAAGGAAGCCTCCTTTTTTTTATAACCAGCGGTATTGACGTTTGCTATATTGTCCGCAATGACATCTAACCGCTGCTGAAGGGCATTCATCGACACCATGGCGCTAATCATCGAGTTGTTCATCACTTACCTCCCGTGGGCTCACATTTTCATACAGCAGCGTGCTGCCTGCTTACTTACAGACAAGCTTAGACTCGGCCGATCTCATTGACCGCCTTCTCCAGCGTTCTGTCGTAATACTGAACAATTTTTTGGTTCGTTTCATACGCGCGCAGCGCAGCTGTCAATTCTACCATCGATTGCGTTGGATCCACGTTGGACCCCTCAATAAATCCCTGACGGATGACTCCGTTATCACCGCGTGCCATAAAACGCACTTCCCCGTCCGGATCGGCCATACGGAACACGCCGTGACCTTCACGAATCAGTCCATGAGGCTCGCTCACGATGCTGACTCCGAGAATGATGCCTGTCCCATTGCCTTCTGCGTCCATGATTTCTCCTTGCTCATTCACTGTAAAGTTACTCGCCGAGCCTGTCAATACAATCGGTCTGTTATTGTTATCCAGAACCTGATAGCCACCATCGCTCAAGAGGCTGCCATTCGGGCTAACCCGGAAGCTGCCGTTACGGGTGTAACGGATATCTCCGCTCTCATTCTGAACAGTGAAAAAACCTTCCGGCCGGTAAATCACCTCGCCGTTCTCATCCACGTATCTGCCGGAAGCATCAAACGGATAAGCTTGGCCTGTTGCCGGATTCTGTACCGTAAAAGAGGAAACCAGCGCAAAGTCTGTTGTCTTGCCCGTTTCCCGGAGCGCGCCTTCGGTATAAAGCGATATGCTCTCCTCAGCGTAAACACCAGTGTTGAACTTGCCCAGCTTCCGTCCCGCATTCGCCGAATCATTGCCGCCGATCATGGAGACAAGCACTTCGGGGAATGAACGCTGTACGCTGTTCGTTGCCTTGTAACCTGTCGTGTTGACGTTGGCAATATTCTGCGTCACCGTATTATGTCGCTGCTCCTGGGTCATCATCCCTGAAGCTGCTGTATATAGACCTCTTAACAATGAAGGCACTTCCCTTCCATTAACGAATCATAACAACCTTAGCAATATAACGACCGCTGCGCTGACGGATTGTACTTCCAATCGCTGTTGTTTTTGGATTTCTTGTAGCCATGTTGGATAAGGTTGAAATCCAAAAACAAAGGCGACCGCTTCGCTTTTCCACTACAATTCCGTCCTCTCCGCTGCTGTTCAGCGTGTATGTAATGCGGAGCAGATCGCTAATTTCATCGTGGTGATTATACCGATTCAAATCCATGCTCATGTTGTTCCTATCATCTATATCGGAAGGTTAGAACTTTTTCTTTACGACCTTGTCCAAATTATCCAGCATAATTCCCGTTCCCTTAACCACACAGTGCATCGGATCCTCCGCAACAAGCACCGGTACCCGCAGCTCGTCGGTCAACAGCTCGTCCAAACCATGAAGCAGTGCGCCACCGCCGGTCAATATGACGCCGCGATCGATAATGTCCGCCGACAGCTCCGGCGGCGTCCGCTCCAATACGGATTTGGCTGCGAGTACGATCGATGACACCGGATCCCACAGAGCTTCCTGCACTTCGGCTGAGGACACCGTTACGGTAAACGGAAGTCCCGATACCATATCGCGTCCGCGAATATCCATCTCAGCTTGTCTACCGCCTGGACGAACTGTTCCGATTGCCATCTTCAAATCTTCTGCCGTCCGTTCCCCGATCAGTAATTTATATTTTTGCTTCACGTACTTTATAATCGCCTCGTCGAACTTGTCCCCTGCCATTTTAATCGAAGAAGCGGTGACGACATCGCCCATGGACAGGACGGCCACATCCGTGGTGCCGCCCCCGATGTCCACAACCATGTTACCGCTCGGTTGGAAAATATCCATCCCTGCGCCAATTGCCGCTGCCTTCGGTTCTTCTTCCAGGAACACATCCCTTGCGCCGCTGCGCTCAGCCGCTTCCCGGATCGCCTTCTGCTCTACCGAAGTAATGTTCGTCGGAGCACAGATGAGGATTCGGGGCCGGCTGTGCCAACTGCGCGCGCCCACGCGATCAATAAAGTACTTCAGCATTGCTTCCGTTATTTCGAAGTCGGCGATGACCCCGTCCCTCAGCGGGCGGATCGCAATAATGTTGCCGGGAGTGCGCCCGATCATGCGCCGTGCTTCCTCACCGACGGCAAGGACTCGTTTGGCGTCGGTCTCAATAGTGACAACGGAAGGTTCGTCTAACACTACCCCCTTCCCCTTTACGTGAATGAGCACGTTCGCCGTTCCGAGATCGATTCCAATATCCTTGCTCAACATCATGAAAAGCCCCCAAAGTGTTATTTTATGGTAAAAGAGTCTGTTCTCTGTACCGAACCATCCTTCGACATAATCTAGCAAGCGATGATGATCTTCGGCAAAACAGGTCCCATATTTCGATCCTATACCAGCTTTTAACATATCATACTTTAGGGGAGGGATTCAACGCCAATCTAGCGACCAAAGCCCTAAAAAATCAGGATTTCGCCGTGGCCACCGGTTCACGGTTGCTGCCGGTTTTTTTGTACTTGATCTTGGTAGCTTCTCCGCCTCTCAAATGGCGGATGGATTTGTGGTATTCGAGAATGTGCTTCACCTGATCCGCCAGGTCCGGGTTGATCTCCGGCAGACGTTCGGTTAAGTCCTTATGCACCGTGCTCTTCGACACGCCAAATTCTTTGGCTATAGTTCGAACCGTATGCCTCGTTTCCACGATACAGCGTCCGATCTTAATGGTCCGCTCTTTGATGTAATCGTGCACGCTCCCGCCTCCCTACTGTGTGGATAGTTTGGTACATTATATGAGGGGCATGACGGGATATTCGCGGTTTCAAGGGCTGACAAGCTTACTTGGACTCATTTATTTTCTGGACATGCCCGTGATGGACAAGTCTAAAATGTCCACAAAACAAGGCGCAGCAAGGGTTGGACTTGCCGTCCAAACCCGCAACAAAAAAGACAGGATCACAAGATCCTGCCCTCTTCAAGTGCGCGGTGGGCGCATGGCTACAAAGAAATGAAATTATTTTTGCGGAAGCACGCTCACAGGGTTGACCAGTTTCCCGCCCTCGTACACTTCGAAGTGCACATGGTTGCCGAGATCCTTCTCAAGCTCACTGCGTCCTGCAGTCGCGATGGAATCGCCCTGCTTCACTTCAGCGCCTTCCTTCACTTTCACTTCGCTCAAGCTTTGGTACACGGTTTTCGTATCACCCGACGTAATTTCCACGACGTTGCCGTTAACTGGATGATTCTCGACCCGGGTCACTTTACCTGTCAGTGCGGCACGAACTTCAAACATCGTGTCATCTGCAGCGGCCAAGTCGATTCCCAGATTCGGCGTGAAGGTGTCATTGTATTGCACCATCGCCTCTTGATGCGTTTCCGGGTTCGTCTCATCAAAGTAAGGCTTGACGATGCTGACTGCCACGTCATCGGCTACCGGCCAGATCATTGATTGCGCATTGGCTGTCACTTCTACAGCTTCTCCATCATTGCCTTCCGTTGCAGCAGGTTTCTCTGAACCTTGTACCGATCCCGATACACTTGTTTCTTCCCCTTGTGGCTTCAGCGTTTTTTGGCTGGCGTCCTGGTAGACCCACACGAGGGTTAGTATAATTGCCGCTGCTGCTAAGTATGCTGCCGGGAACACCCACCGTTTGGATAATGCTTTCTTCCACGAAGATGACGGTACCGCCGAATCTCCCTGCACAGTTTTAGGAGTTTCTTCGTGGGGTTTACTATTTTTGTTCTGTTCATTCATTTGCAATCACCTCAGTAACCATTGTTACCGGGGTCAACTCTTTTATACGTTATCTCACTATTATTTTTTTGAGAGGTTGTTCCAAAAGTCGTCTTTTGATCACGGAGTGAATCAAGGGGCAACTCGGCATCGAATCTTGAATTCAGCCGGTCCTTCCAATGCTCACGTACCTAAAACGTACGCTCCGCTTCTCAGTCCCTAGCTTTATTCAACCTTCTCGGTGCTGAAAAACCGATTTTTTGAACTTGTATTAAAAGAGAGAAGATTTGAAGTTTTGTCAAAAGAAATATTCGTATAATAGTGCTCCAGAATCTCTTTCGCTTCATATCCTTCGCGGGCCATGCCCTCTGCTCCGTATTGGCTCATGCCCACGCCGTGGCCATTGCCGTAGGTCGTTATCTCCATCTCGCCGTCTTTCATATGAAGGGTGAATTGGCTGGACCGAAGCCCCAGCTTCTCTCTCACCTCGCGACCGGTGAACTTCTTGCCGCCAACCCGTACGCTCTCAATTCGATGACCTTGCGTATACGAGAGTACTTTCAAAAAAGAAGCCCCCCCATCCCCGCCTGTCGATACCGGTACGGCTCCATCCGTCAGGCCGAGCTTTCCTATGAATTCCGAACGGGGCATCGTGATTGTTGTCTTGTACTTCGGTGAAATCTGTTTATCCCATGGACTCTCCACACTTCGCAGATAGGGAATCTCGTTCTTCCAATAATCCTCTGAATTTTCGGTATACCCGTTACTGGTAGAGAAAAAAGAAGCCGTAATCGGTTGACCCTCATACGTCATCACCACTCCTGCGGTTTCCTTCACCGCTTGCTGGAGCTTCGCCAGCTCTGCTTCCTTCCCCAGCCGCTGCCATTCCTTCGTAAGTTCGTCTTGGGCAATATAAGCCTGGTGACTGACCGTGTCGGTCACCACGGCCTTGCCGTCCGGCACGCCGCTGCGGTCCCCGGACGCAAGCCGCTGCACGATATAGGTCCGTGCCGCGATGGCCTGGGCCTTGAGTGCCTCAAGCTGGAACTCGGCCGGCATCTCGGCTGCCAGGACGCCGACGAGATATTGTTCCAGCGGCAGTTCCTCCACGGTATCCGTCTTGGTTACATAGACGGATACCGTGGGCTCTTCCGCCGCCTGCGGCTCGGCGGAAGGCAGCGGCGCCGGCCCGGGCGGCAGCGGCTCTTGTGCGTTGTTGCCGGGGGCAACCACCAGCAGAGGCAGCGCCAGCGCCAAGGCCAGCAGCACCGCCACGGCCCAGACGGCGGGGTGCACCCGCACCCGCCGCCTTCCGGTGGCCGGGCGCCGCGCGGCAAAGCCGCTGCGCCCCCAGCGCGCAGGCCGCACACGGAACGTGCGGCCGCCGCGCGGCACGCGGCCCGTTGCCGCCTGCGCGAAGCGCTGCGGCTCGGCCGCGGGATGCGGGCCCTGCGGCATCGCCGCTGGCCCGCCGGGGGCTGGCGCGGCGCCATGCGCAGGCGCGCCAGCGGGGCGGCCGGGCGGCGGCGTATGGGCCGCCCGCGGGCTGTGGCCGGACTCGCCGAAGGCGTCCGGCGCTCTCCCCGGGCCGCGGTGCCCGAGCGGCCCTTCCTCTATATCCTTTTTATCCTGTTTCGATTCATAACTATGTTTTTCAGTTGATCCGGCTTTCTTCTCAAGTTCACCGGGAAAATCCCACTTCAATACGGGAGCAGCCGATCCTTCGGATGGCACCTGGTATGATTGAGGATTCTCTTCTTTCAGAACATCTTTTGGATCGATCGCTCGTTTTTTTCCTGCCGTGCTCAGATTTACCCGAACCTTCGAATCTTTCATTGCATTTCCCTCCTGTGCCTTTTCCCCTGGAATATACCTCTGGCTTATGCTCCATCAGGCTCTACTTATACTTATGAGATACGGGCATTTGATAGAACTATTCTAAGAGAAAGGAAAAAGTCACATGGATGAAGAAACGCTGACACTGACTGCAAGCAAGCTAGCAAAGAGAGAGTCTCCTACTCATCCGGTATCAACGTAAGAGAATCAATGATAGCCGGAATTATGTTTACATACAAAAAAGAAGGAGCTTCGCCCTTATCGGCAAAGCCCCTTCTTCTACACTCTATTGTGGTCTATCCTGGATCATCAAGGTCAATCTTGATTGTTACACCCAGGTAGGTTGAACTTTGAAAACTTTTGCGTCTTCTGTTTCACTTGCCACTTTTTTCGAAACCTTCTCCGAGCTCTGGTCCTCCGTCGAAATACGCCAGATATCCGCGCCAAGTCCAGACAGCTTCTCCGCTAAATGAACATAGCCGCGATCGATATGCTGTACGCCGCCAACTTCGGTAGTCCCCTCCGATACAAGCCCGGCTAATATCAAGGCAGCCCCTGCACGCAGATCCGTTGCCGTTACTTTGGCACCTTTAAGCTTAGCGCCGCCCGTAACGATGGCAGAACGTCCTTCAACTTTGATCTCCGCATTCATCAGCTGAAATTCGTCCACATGCATAAAGCGGTTTTCAAATACCGTTTCCGTAACAACACTTGTACCTTCGGAAACCAGCAAAAGCGCCATCATCTGGGACTGCATATCGGTTGGGAACCCAGGATAAGGCAAGGTTTTCACATCAACCGACTTTAATGGTTTGTCAGCGATAACGCGAATTCCATTCTCGTCCGGTTCAATGGTAATCCCCATCTCTTCCATCTTGGAAATAACCGGTCCAAGGTGGTCTGCAATGGCTCCTTCGACATACACATCACCGCCCGTGATTGCAGCCGCAGCCATAAAGGTGCCTGCTTCAATTCGGTCAGGAATTACGTTATGCTTAACGCCATGCATCTTCTCAACGCCCTCGATACGAATCACACCCGTGCCCGCACCGCGAACTTTGGCGCCCATTGCATTCAGGTAATTCGCTAAATCGACAATTTCCGGCTCTTTCGCCGCATTTTCGATTACCGTAATCCCTTCAGCCAATGTAGCAGCCATCATAATATTTTCAGTAGCACCCACGCTGGCTACGTCCAAATAGACCTTCGCCCCACGCAATCTGCCATTGCTTTTAGCTTCAATATATCCTTGTCCGAGGCTAATCTCAGCCCCGAGAGCTTCAAATCCTTTTAGGTGTTGATCAATGGGTCTTGTGCCGATAGCACACCCCCCGGGAAGCGAAATCCGGGTTCGTCCACAACGTGCCAATAAAGGTCCCATGACCAGAAAAGACGCCCGCATCTTCCGCACCCATTCATAAGGCGCTTCATATGTCGTTATGTGCTCTGCATTTACACGTATCACTTCATCCTGATATGTAATGCCCGCACCAAGCGACTCCAAAACTTTACTGATTGTAATTACATCGTCAAGAGGAGGCGCGTCAATAATAACACTTTCCCCAACTTCCCCTAGTAGAGAGGCAGCGATGATCGGAAGAACTGAATTTTTTGCTCCGCTGACTTTGACGCTTCCGGTCAGTCTTTTGCCACCGCGGACGATAAATTTGCTCATCATGGTTTCCCTCCGCGTCCATAATTTTCCTGATTGCGTGTGTTAGTGATTAGTTGTTGCTGATTCCCTAACTTTCATCTTAACATTAGTGATTTCCGCTAAACAAGCGATTTTCGAACTATTTATGACATCTGTTTCGGTGTCTACATCAGGTATCAGAAATCCATGATGCCGCCTTATGAAGCATCTGTTATCCGCAGTATGGACCTTCGAAAGGTACCATGACCGACCAGCACTTGTCAATGCATAACAATTACCGGGTGAACTCTATAGTCCGGAAGTCATACCGTCCGCCCGATCAAATTCTTATTTTAAGTGTTAACATAATAAAATGCGTTTATTCGACATCTTCTCCCCTAGCAACCTAACAGAGATATAACCATTCATGCCGCAATTAAAACAGACAAGTAAAATATTGGCAAGCCCATAACCTCGTGCAACAAATGTTTCATTACTAACTGCAGCACCTTGTGTTATGTATGACGCTCATTTCCGTTCTAAAACATATATCGGATCATTTGACTCCATGTAATATAGTCAATTAGGAATTCAGCCACGAATCGTCCAAGCACCACTGCCAGCAGCAAATGCAACAGCTTTCCCTGCGGCCCTTTTGGATGACGGACAACCAAATCCAGCTTTACTTGTTGTAATGCCCACCAAGCCAGTGCGATACAGATCAGCGAAACGACAATAGACAAGAATCCGTTAACACCAACAGCACTGATTGAATTAGATAAATCCTGGTTCATACTCCCTCCTCCTTCATAAATTATCCTGCCCTGTTCAGGACCGACTCTTCTATAATACTTGGCTGGAGCCTAAGAATCCAGCACTTTCTATACGACATTTCCTCGGAAATAATAAAGTTTCTCGACAACCTCCCAAAACGATCATTTATACGCTATTAGGAGAAGTTAGAATTCCCATTAATTTCACTTCAAAAAACATCCAACAGCCAATCATATAGTGTAGTTTTATATCTCGAACTTCTATTTATACCGATGGTTTAACAAAAAAATACCCATCTATGAAATTAATGATATTCACAGACCCGTGTATAGCCGAGATGACGTTATCACGAAAGAAGAATATTTATGTATCAAAACAATCCATGTCTCAGGTCCTTTCTAAGAGTAATTGATGGCTATGGACCCATTTACGTCATCCACCAAATTGTATATGCAATGGCTCCATGAGCCAACTAGATCCCACCAGATATGCGGTTCAGACAATGAGATAACCATAAAAGATTACCTCTCTCTCCCTTTCATGCTAGGTTATACCTGCAATCTATGAATGCTCAACACCTTAAACGAGCACTTTTATAACCAGTATCATTGGCTACTAATAGAAATAGAACACAAAAAGACAGCTTGGCTGAAAATTGCAGCAAGCTGTCTTCATTACCTTATCAGTTCCGCGTCACTTTAATCCGGTTCATCGCTCTTTGCAGAGCCATTTCCGCGCGACGATGGTCAACTTCATCTTGTCTTCCCTTCGCATGCAGACGGGTCTCAGCTCTTTCCTTCGCGGCTTCCGCACGCTCCAGATCGATTTCTTCCGCTTTCTCTGCGCTTTCCGCCAGGATGACAATCTTATCTTTACGGACTTCGACGAAACCGCCTTGTACCGCAAACGGGGTTCTCTGGTTGCCAATCTTCACATAAACTGGCGCTATCTGAAGCGGCGTAACGAAGGAAATATGACCTGGCAAAATGCCCAGCTCTCCCTCGACCCCACGCACCGTAACACTGTTCACCTGCTCAGAGTAGACCAGGCGGTCCGGCGTTACGATTTCCAACAAAATGGTGCTCACTTCCATCCCTCCTCACCGTTTTCCGCAGAAAACTCGCGCAGCAGACCTCACAGTCTCGCAAGAAGCACTGTTCCGGTCTGCCGATCACGGAGCGTCAGCTTACAATGTTTTTGCTTTTTCAACTGCCTCTTCAATCGTACCTACGAACAGGAAAGCCGCTTCCGGAAGGTGGTCGTGCTTGCCTTCCAAGATCTCTTTAAAGCTGCGTACGGTTTCTTTAACCGGTACATATTTACCCGGGATGCCGTTAAACTGCTCGGCAACGTGGAAAGCTTGGGAAAGGAAACGTTGAACACGACGAGCACGTCCAACAATCGCTTTATCTTCCTCGCTCAGCTCATCCATACCGAGAATCGCGATGATATCTTGAAGCTCGTTATAGCGAGCCAAAATTTTCTTAACGCCTTGAGCAACATTATAGTGCTCTTCGCCCACGATTTCCGGAGCCAAGATACGGGAACTGGATGCAAGCGGATCTACCGCAGGATAGATACCCATCTCGGAAATTTTACGCTCCAGGTTTGTCGTTGCATCCAAGTGAGCAAACGTTGTAGCCGGAGCCGGATCCGTATAGTCATCCGCAGGTACATAGATAGCCTGGATGGATGTAACGGAACCTTTTTTGGTAGAGGTAATCCGCTCCTGCAAGCGTCCCATTTCGGATGCCAGCGTTGGCTGGTAACCTACCGCGGAAGGCATACGACCCAGGAGGGCGGATACTTCGGAACCCGCTTGAGTAAAGCGGAAGATGTTATCGATAAAGAGAAGTACGTCTTTACCTTCTTGATCACGGAAATATTCCGCCATCGTCAAACCAGTCAATGCTACGCGAAGACGGGCACCCGGAGGCTCGTTCATTTGACCGAATACCATCGCGGTTTTGTTGATAACACCGGAATCACTCATCTCGTGGTAAAGGTCATTACCTTCACGAGTACGCTCACCTACGCCGGCAAATACGGAAATACCGCCGTGTTCTTGGGCGATGTTGTTGATCAATTCCTGGATGGCAACGGTTTTACCTACGCCGGCACCACCAAAGAGACCGATCTTACCGCCTTTTTGGTATGGAGCAAGCAAGTCGATGACTTTAATTCCCGTTTCAAGCATTTCTGCTTGCGTGGAAAGCTCATCATAAGCAGGAGCCTCACGGTGGATCGGGTTATTAATTTCGGATACTACGGCACCTGCATTATCGATCGGCTCACCCAATACGTTAAATACACGGCCAAGTGTAGCGGAACCTACAGGAACCGTAATCGGTCTGCCCAAATCCACGGCTTCGATACCGCGAACGAGACCATCCGTGGATGACATCGCGATACAACGAACCAGATTATCACCCAAATGATTGGATACTTCCAAAGTCAAATCAACCGAGCGGCCGCCTTCCAGCGTTGCTTCAATCTTGACAGCATTAAAAATCTCGGGAAGATGACCGCGCTCAAATTCAATGTCAACTACAGCACCTGTAATGCTGACAACGCGTCCTTTTTTCATTGATTCGTTTTCCCTCCTACCCGCTCACCTCTAGCGGTGAACGATGATCGTAAAAGCGGCTTATTCATGACATGGCCGCATATCCGTTAAATACTAAGTTAAGAATTCGGAGCCGTGCATTATTGCTGAGCGTTTGCTCCGCCCACAATCTCGGAAATTTCCTGCGTAATGGCAGCCTGACGAGCACGGTTGTAAGTAAGGTTCAACTCGTTGATCATCTTGCTTGCATTCTTCGTCGCAGCTCCCATAGCAGTCATCTTCGCACCCAACTCACTTGCCTTCGCATTCAGCATCGCACTGAAAATCAATGTTTCCGCATATTTCGGAAGCAGAACCTCAAGCACGCCTTCAGGAGACGGTTCATACTCATAACCCGTCAGGTTCTCGGCGCTACCAATGTTCTCCATCGGCAGAAGCTTAGAGATCTCCTGAAGCTGAGTCAAAGCATTCACGAATTGGTTATAGCACACGTATAACTCATCAATCTGACCCAGCTCATATTGATGAACCGCCGCGTTAGCGATGGCCTTAATATCTGCGTAGGTCGGACTATCGGATAAATCGGTGAGCTCCTCAACAACCGGAAGTCCACGACGGCGGAAATAATCCCGCCCTTTACGTCCGATCACAAACAGGCAATACTCGTCCTTGGACTGATGGCGTTCTGCGATAAAGTTCGATACTTTTCGCAAAATGTTGGAGTTCGATGCACCAGCAAGACCGCGGTCTGAAGTGATCACCAGATAACCGGTTTTCTTCACTTCACGCTTTTCCAGCATCGGATGGCTGATTCCCTTGGTTCCAGCAGCAATGCTGCCAACCACTTCTTTCAGCTTCTCAGAGTATGGAAGCGCGGAGGTTGCTTTCTCTTGAGCTCTTCTCAGCTTCGCGGCAGCAACCATTTCCATCGCCTTGGTGATCTGCCTTGTGTTCTGAACACTCTTGATCTGCCGCTTAATATCACGTAATCCTCTTGCCATGTTTTCACCACCTTAAAGCTTTGGCGAAGCCAAAGCTAACTTCGTACGCGTAGACTAAGCTTTGGCTAGGACCAAAGCCGTACCTTTTGTAAAAATCACTTTGGTCACAGCCAAAGCTACATTCCATATGATGAAAGAGGATGCCGGGCTTACCCCGGCTCCCCTCCTATTGCTTACCTGAGGAGCTTAAACCGAAGCGGCAAAGCCCTTCTTAAATTGATCGATTGCCGCTTTCAATGCGTTTTCGTTGTCGGACGTCAGATCCTTCGTATCCGTAATGGATTGAAGAATTTCCGGTTTATTGCTTTCAATAAACGTAAGGAACTCGCTCTCGAAACGACGCACGTCAGCAACCTCGATATCATCGATATATCCTTTAACTGCTGCGTACAAGCTAACCACCTGTTGTTCAACGGACAACGGCTGGTTTACACCCTGCTTCAGGATTTCCATCAATCTTGCACCACGGTTCAAACGAGCCAAGGTTGATTTGTCCAGATCAGATCCGAACTGGGAGAACGCCTGGAGCTCACGATATTGCGCAAGATCCAGCTTCATGCCGCCCGCAACCTTTTTCATCGCTTTGATCTGCGCGGAACCACCGACACGGGATACCGAAATACCGACGTTAATCGCTGGACGTTGACCGGAGTAGAACAACTCAGACTCCAGGAAGATCTGTCCATCCGTAATCGAAATTACGTTGGTTGGAATGTAAGCAGATACGTCAGAAGCCTGTGTTTCAATAAATGGCAGTGCGGTTAATGAACCACCACCAAGCTCATCGTTGAGCTTCGCTGCACGTTCCAGCAAACGGGAGTGCAAGTAGAAAACGTCACCCGGATAAGCTTCCCGACCCGGAGGACGACGGAGGAGCAAGGACAACTCACGATATGCTGCCGCTTGTTTCGACAAGTCATCATAAATGATGAGTGCATGCTCGCCCTTGTACATGAAGTACTCACCCATAGCGCAGCCTGCGTATGGAGCGATGTACTGCAATGGAGCAGGCTCAGAAGCCGAAGCCGTAACAACAATCGTGTACTCCAGTGCGCCATGACGGCGAAGTGTTTCAACAACCTGTGCTACAGTGGATTGCTTTTGGCCAATGGCTACATAGATACATTTAACGCCGCTGCCCTTTTGGTTCAGAATGGTATCGATCGCAACGGTGGTTTTACCCGTTTGGCGGTCACCGATGATCAGCTCGCGCTGTCCGCGGCCGATAGGTACCATCGCGTCGATCGCTTTAATACCTGTCTGCATAGGCTCATGAACGGATTTACGTTCGATAACGCCTGGTGCGCTGCTCTCAACCGGACGATAAGCTGTCGCTTCGATCGGGCCTTTGCCGTCAAGCGGTTGACCCAGCGGATTGACAACGCGTCCCAGCAGAGCTTCACCTACAGGAACCTCCATGATACGTCCTGTACGCTTAACCTGATCGCCTTCCTTGATTTCGGAGTAAGGTCCCAGGATAACGACACCGACATTGCTCTCCTCAAGGTTCAGCGCCAGACCGAACACGCCGTTCTGGAACTCCAAAAGTTCCCCGGACATCGCGTTCTCCAGGCCGTACACGCGAGCAATACCGTCACTTACTTGAATTACCGTACCTACTTCAGAGACAGTGATATCGGATTTATATTCTTCAATTTGACTTTTGATTAAAGTACTGATTTCTTCAGGTCTGATACTCAACGTTTTCACCCCTATCTACTATGCTCGTCTATTAAAAGACTTTTCAAGACGTTCCAGCTTCCCGGCAAGGCTTCCGTCATAAAGCTTGTCGCCAATGGCAACTTTCAGGCCGCCGAGCAAACTCTCGTCCACAACATTGGTTACCCGGATATTCTGATGGGCTAACTGTCCGAATTCCGAAGCTACCTGTTCTTTTTCCTGATCGCTAAGCGGGTAGGTGGAGTACACAGTGGCGTCCGCCAATCCTAAGCTCGCACCTTGTATCTTCACATAACTGTTCAGCAGTTCAGCGAACATTTCTGTACGCCCTCTGTCGAGAAGCAATTCGATCGTGTTCAATACAGGCTGCGATACCTTCCCTGCCAACGCCTGGCTGATTACGTTCATCTTCACGGACTGGGGAACATTCGGCGTGGAGATGAATTTCTGGATGTCGGCATCGCCTTCGATGGCTTGCACAACAGCGCGTAATTCCTCTTCCACTTCCAGACCCTTCTGCTGCTGAGCCGCCACTTCGAACAGCGCCCGCGCATACCGCTTGGCTGCTACTGTATTTTGGCTCATGGTCTGCCTCCTACCTCTTTAAGGTATTGATCCACCAGTTCTTCTTGAGCTTTGTCATTCTTCACTTCCCGTTCAATCAGCTTGGTAGCGATTTTCACGGAAACACTGCCGATTTCATTGCGAAGCTCTTCGACAGCTTTCTTCTTCTCATTGTCGATATCACGAACAGCCTCGGATTTCAGGCGAACCGCCTCTTCCTTAGCTTGCTCCATAATTTGCTCTGCTTGTTTGTTGCTAGTTTGTCTGGAACGCTCGATGATTTCGTGAGCATCTTGACGCGCTTGCTCCAGTGCCTTCTTCTGCTCTTCTACATAAGCAGTTGCCTGCTGACGGGTCTGTGCTGCTTCGTTCATCTGGCTCATTACCAGTTCACGACGCTGCTCCATGATGCCGAACAATTTGCTGAACGCAAACTTTTGAAGCAAAAGGTAAAGAATAATAAACGCGATAATAGTGATTACCATATTTTCCCATAGAATATTCATTGAGGTCACTCCTTTCCATCAACACGAAGTGCGGTGCCTAACAAAACGAAGGCGCGGATGGCATCGGCCCTCCCCGCCAAACCGTTGTATTGTTATTAAGAGAACATGATCAAGAACGCGATAACAGTAGCTGCCAAAGGAATAACCTCTACGATACCAACACCGATAAACATCGTTGTTTGCAATTGACCACGTGCTTCTGGTTGACGAGCGATAGACTCAACTGTTCTGCTTACGATCATACCGTTACCCAAACCTGCGCCAAGAGCGCCCAGACCTACTGCAATAGCTGCTGCCAAAAATTCCATTGTTAAATATCCTCCTTAAAATTGTTTCAAAATTGAAATTTGGTGAAACTATAGAAAATATCTCTTTCGAAAAACACCGCTGTTACGGCGGATTCGTCCGAGTTGATCAATGCTCTTCGTGAATCGTTGTTTGCGAGATGTATACCATGGTCAAAATCGTAAAGATAAACGCCTGCAATGCACCAATGAAGATACTGAAACCTTGCCATGCGGCCATAAACGGAATGCCCCAGAAGCCCGTTTTCAGAATCACCGTGATCAGTACCTCGCCGGCAAAAATGTTGGCATAAAGCCGGATTGCCAGAGCGATAGGTTTTGCCAGGTTCTCAATGATATTGAGTGGCAAGAAGATCGGGAACGGTTCGATGTAATGCTTCAGGTAATGCTTGCGATTCTGCTTCAAGCCCAGGTAGTTCATGAGCACGAACACAACGATCGCAAGACCGGCCGTAACGGAAATATCCGCTGTTGGCGACTTCCACCACAATACGTGGGCGTAGTGGCCATGTTCAAGTCCGAGCGTAGCCAGGATTGGCTGGCCAAAGACTTCGAAGTCCTCCGGCAAGTCGGTGATAATTGAGAACGGCAGGCCCAGCAAGTTGGCTACAAAGATGAACAGGATCAGAGTAAGCCCCAATGATATGTAAGCTTTCCCTTTCTTCAGATCCATCGCACTCGCTACGACGCCTTGCACAAATTCCACTACCCATTCCATGAAGTTTTGCAGTTTGGAAGGGTTTTCGACGGATAGATTACGTACAGCCAGTCGACATAATACGAACACCACCAAGCAGGTGACGAACAGCATAAGTACCGCTGAAAGATCAATATTCAATCCGCCAAGTTTGATAATCGGTGAATCATGCATAAAATTGTTTTCACCCCTTTCCAAGTTAGCGCTGATCAATGATTGTTTCTCAAACTGAACACAATGCTGACAGGAATGGTCAACAATTGGGGTATGAACAGACCGGCAATTGCACCGCCGAGTGATACCTGCTCGAGTTTAGCGGCGAAGATAACAATCAGAAATCCGATACACAATCTCGTAATAAAGCCGAAGTTGTACTTTTTCGGTTCCGGATCGACAGCCAATTGCGCCAGCTGCTGCACTTTCATGGAGAGGAAGCGTACATTAAACAATCCCGCCGCCATGCCCATGATCAACCCCATAAAAATCGGGCGAAATTCCGGATAGAGAGCCCATCCGAGAAACAAGGCAGACAATAAGAGTAATGATACTCTAAATACAGCGTTCACAATGGAAGTCAAATCATTCACGCCTGCGCCCCCAAAAACTTTTTAATGAGAAGAGCGATATTCAAAATCCCTACAAAGAGCCCCGAAAGCGTACCAATGGCAAGCCACACTCTGGGCCCGTCCAAATGATTCATGAGCCATCGCCCGGTAAAAAAACCGATGAGAATGTAAGCGGCAAGCAAACCGCCAGCCCCGCTAATGTATAGCGCTATCAACCAAGGGTTATCTTGACTTTTCGGATTTTTCATATGAACCTCTAATCCCAACTCATTTTACTGAATATTACAAGAGTTTGTCAATGAATCGATTTGATGGATTTACCGTGTAAAATCGGCGTTTTGAGCAGTCTAAATTGCACAAAACGCCGCGGTAACCGTACAGTTCAACTGTATGCTGTCTCCTTGCCCATCAGAATACGGTAAACTATACCTTTGTGAACATTCTGTGAAATTCTTCAGGACGCTCTTTTCGGATGCCGAAATGGTGCAGAATCGCATTGACAATTCGCTGTGAAGCTTGTCCATCACCATACGGATTAGCCGCTTTGCTCATCTTGTCGTAGAGCTCCTGATCAGTCAGAAGAACCTTAATCCGTTCATACACATTCTCCTCCTGGGTGCCTACCAGCTCCAGGGTACCGGCCTCAATGCCCTCCGGACGTTCGGTCGTATCCCGAAGCACCAGGGTCGGCACGCCGAATGACGGAGCTTCCTCTTGCATGCCGCCGGAATCCGTAATAATGAAATGCGTATGGGTGTAGATATTGTTCATATCCACAACATCCAGCGGATCAATCAGCTTGATGCGCGGGTGATCTCCCAGAATGCGATGAGCCGGCTCTTTAACGGCAGGGCTCGGATGTACAGGATATACGATGGCGATATCCTCAAATTCATCGGCAATGCGCTTTACCGCTTCAAATATTTGACGATGCGGCTCCCCTTGGGATTCACGGCGATGTGCCGTCATCAGGATCAAGCGTTTGCCCTTCGCCCAGTCCAGAACCGGATGGGTATAACCTTCACGCACCGTGTACTGGAACACGTCCGTAGCCGTGTTACCCGTAACATAAATGCGGGATTCCGGCTTGTTCTCCTTGCGGAGATTCTCGGCGGACCAGTTCGTCGGCGCAAAGTGAAGATCAGCAAGCACACCGGTCAACTGACGGTTCATCTCCTCCGGATAAGGATTCAGCTTGTTCCATGTCCGCAGACCCGCCTCTACATGGCCAACCTGAATCTGCTGCAGAAAGGCTGCATAGCTGGCCAGGAACGTTGTCAGCGTATCGCCGTGCACCAGCACGATATCAGGTTTAGCCTCACGAAGAACAGGCTCAAGACCCTCCAGAACGCGCACGGTGATCTCGTTGAGCGTCTGACGGTCCTTCATGACATCCAAATCATAGTCGGGAACAATCTTGAACACATCCAGCACCTGATCCAGCATTTGCCGATGCTGCGCAGTAACACAAACGACCGATTCAATATGCTCGGGGTGACGTTGAAGCTCCAGAATAAGCGGCGCCATCTTGATTGCTTCGGGGCGGACCCCAAATATCGTCATCACTTTCACTTTTGACATGTTTGAAATACCCCTCTTTGCTTGTTTTCAAATATTCAAGACGTACGAATGACTGGCACTTATTTCGTGCCGTACAGCCGATCCCCTGCATCCCCAAGGCCCGGTACGATGTAGCCATGGTCGTTAAGGCCCTCATCGAGAGCAGCAACATAAATATCCACGTCCGGATGGGCATCATGGACAGCCTTCACACCTTCCGGTGCAGCCACGAGGTTCATCATCTTGATCTGGGTACAGCCGCGTTTCTTCAGCACGTCGATAGCAGCGATGGCGGATCCGCCCGTCGCGAGCATCGGATCAATGACGATCAATTCCCGTTCCGTAACGTCCGTTGGAAGCTTCGTATAATATTCAACAGGCTGAAGCGTTTCGGGGTCACGGAACAATCCGACATGCCCTACCTTTGCTGCAGGAAGCAGCTTGACAACTCCATCCAGCATGCCTAGACCGGCGCGCAGGATCGGAATCAAGCCGAGCATGCGGCCGGAAATGACTTTGCCTTGGGTTTCAGCTACCGGCGTCTGCACGGATATGGATTCAAGAGAAACCTCCCGCGTAATTTCATAAGCCATCAAAGTCGCGACTTCGTCTACCAATTCGCGAAAGTCTTTTGTGTTAGTCCGCATATCGCGGATAAATGTAAGTTTGTGTTGAATCAACGGGTGATCACAAATCACCAATTTTCCCATGTCTGGTCCCTCCGGTTTGAGTACAAATGTTATTTCAATATGGGCGTAAAATATTTGTGAGCTCCATAAATCCTGTCTATTATATCATTCCCTCTAGTCAATTGACACCTGCACGGGTCATGTTTTATTCCATGAGTTTTTGACCTTATAACTAAACCGGATCTCCTTCTGCCCTGAACCTAGGTTTTCCATTCTCGCCTATATTGATGCTAACCGCGAAGCTACCTGACTGGGAAAATGAGAGCATAGCAATCTGGCCAGAATGTTTATAGCTCCTAAAAGGACCCCACCTGCATCAGGCGGGGTCCTCTTATAATAGGCCTCTTACGCGGAGGAAACTGTGATTAATATTTCATTTCAGCATAGAGAGGGTATTGATCTGTAAGCTCAGCCACCAAACGACCTGCGTTTTCAAGCGTTGCCTCGTCTTTCGGCTGCTTCAATGTCATCGCAATAATTTTCGCGATTTTCACCATCGCCTGCTCATCCATACCGCGGGAAGTAACCGCAGGGGTACCGATACGGATACCGCTCGTTACGAACGGGCTGGTTGGATCAAACGGGATGGCATTCTTGTTCACGGTAATCCCGATGGAGTCCAGAACTTTCTCCGCGTCTTTACCGGTGATGTCCAGATTGCGGGTATCCACCAGCATCAGGTGGTTATCGGTTCCCCCGGATACGATATTCAAGCCTTCCTCGATCAGAGTATCTGCCAGCACTTTCGCGTTCTTCACGACATTCTCTGCATACGTCTTGAAGGACGGATCCAATGCTTCGCCAAGCGCAACGGCCTTGGAAGCAATAACATGCATGAGCGGGCCGCCTTGGGAGCCGGGGAATACCGCTTTATCGATCGCTTGCGCCCAAGCTTTTTTGCACAGAATCATACCGCCGCGAGGTCCGCGAAGCGTCTTATGCGTCGTTGTCGTTACAAAATGGGCATGCGGAACCGGATTCGGATGAAGACCTGCCGCAACAAGACCGGCAATATGAGCCATATCAACCATGAACAATGCGCCAACGTCGTTCGCGATGGCAGCAAGCCGTTCAAAATCAATGATGCGAGGATAGGCACTTGCACCCGCTACGATCAGACGAGGGCGATGCTTGAATGCCGCTTTGCGAACTTCGTCGTAATCGATCAGGAACGTATCTTCTTGCACGCCGTAGGCAACAAAGTTGTACAGAAGTCCGGAAGCGTTAACCGGGCTGCCGTGAGTCAAATGGCCGCCATGGGCCAGGTTCATGCCGAGCACGGTATCTCCAGGCTTCAGGGCTGCCAAATATACCGCCATGTTCGCTTGGGCACCGGAGTGCGGCTGAACGTTGGCATGCTCGGCTCCAAACAGTTCTTTGGCACGGTCACGGGCGATATCTTCCACGATATCCACACGCTCACAGCCACCGTAATAGCGTTTGCCAGGGTAGCCTTCCGCATATTTATTCGTCAGCACCGTCCCCATTGCTTCCATAACCGCTTCGCTAACAATATTCTCAGAGGCAATCAGCTCAATGTTGCTGCGCTGACGCTTTAGCTCCAAATCCATCGCTTCCAATACAGCCGGGTCACTCTTCCGCAAATGTTCCATCATGTTCATATCCTCCCATAATCAATCGTTATTTTTTCTTGCAAAGTCAATACTACAAGTTCTCATAATTAAAAAAGCGAGTTCTCATTTGAATCAATCGCATAGTGTGGAATCATCCCTCTGCTCGAGCCGGTACACCGCGCGTTCTCCGCCAATCAGCTTCGGACGGGTATAAGCCGCGGTTACGCGCGCCTTGCCGATATAACGCTCGGTCGGTCTGAACGGAACCGCTACTCGCCGCAAATGCATGCCGATCAGCGTCTCGCCGATATCAACTCCCGCATGTGCTTCAATCGATTCCGCAAGACAAGGCTCCTTCATGCTGCGGTAAGCCGCGGAGGCCATCGACCCTCCCGCTCCCGGAATGGGAACAGCCGCCACTTCCGTCAAACCCAGCCGCTCGAGCAGCTCGCGTTCCATGACAAGCGCACGGTTCAGATGCTCACAGCATTGATAAGCCACCGCGAAACCGAATTCCGCTTGGACCTCGGCAATGCCCTGAAGGAGCTGCTGCGCCGTTTCAAGAGCGCCGCCTGTGCCGATCCGGCGTCCGACCACTTCACTGGTGCTGGATCCGATGACCAGCACTTTACTAGGTCCTAACACGGCCGCTTCGGCCAGTTCGCGGACCATACGCGCTGTCTGTTCGTTCAAGGAAACCTTGGAGATATCCGTCATGTCACAGTCCTCCCGATGATTTTTTTCACAGAAGATGCTTCAATCCCATATCACGATAGCCGCAGCCGTAAATTTACGCGTTCACTTATCGCGACTCATTCTTCAGGTAACGCTCCTCGATGGCCTTGATCTTGTTCACACGGCCGATATGGCGCTCGCCATGACTGAAATCCGTTGTCAGCCATGCGCTGACGATTTCAGCAGCAAGTCCGGGACCGACAACACGCTCACCCAACGCAATCACGTTGCTGTCGTTATGCTCGCGCGTCGCTTTGGCCGAGAACACATCATGTGTCAGCGCGCAGCGAATGCCCGGCACCTTGTTGGCTGCAATGCTCATGCCGATCCCCGTACCGCAGATCAGAATGCCGCGATCCGCTTCACCCGAGACTACCTTCTCGCACACAGGAAGGGCATAATCGGGATAATCCACGGAATCGGAACAGCCGCAGCCCAGATCCTCCACCTCGTGTCCAAGACCCCGAATGACTTCCACGATCTCCTCTTTCAGACGAATGCCGGCATGATCCGTACCCAATGCAATTTTCATCTATGAAAAACCCCCTCGTATGTTCGCTTTTGCGTTTTAGCTTGTTTCATTATAACCCAAATCGGGCGCAAAAGACGAAAAAAGAGCAGTCGGCGCACGTATGGTGCTCCAAATGCTCTTTGCCCAGGCGACCGGCCGTATATTCCGATGCTCCATCGTGGTTTCATC
Source organism: Paenibacillus sp. NPDC058898 (assembly GCF_049316025.1). Lineage (NCBI taxonomy): Bacteria > Bacillati > Bacillota > Bacilli > Caryophanales > Paenibacillaceae > Paenibacillus > Paenibacillus sp. NPDC058898. The sequence goes on from NZ_JBMOSM010000005.1 coordinate 164,687, forward strand.
CACTTCGTCGCCAGTTACACCGGATCATTGTTTTTCAACTTCATCTTAAAGCAATACCATGTGAAAGGCAAGTGGCTTTTTAGCCCAATGCTAGGCTTCATATCGTTCAAAGCAAGACTTAGTTATGCCGATCCTTCTCCAGCTTGTCCAGGAGACGGAACAACGCCGTCCGAATCTCTGCAGCCGTCGCTTCATATTCCTCCCGCGAGCCTCCAAAAGGATCGGAGATATCGAAGCTCGGAATGCGCTGGCGCAGCTCGATCAGACGCTCCCGGTCACGGTCGCTGACGTCGCGGCCCAGCGATCTGGCCAGCTCAAGCGCCGCATACAGACTATCCTGCTCCCGCAGATCATCCAGCACCCGCCTGTCATCCTCAACAAACTCTTTCAGCGTATGCATCTTGTCTGCGGCGTGCGGGAACTGCCTTATAGCATACTGCTTATGCGACTGGGTCAACGTCAGGATCAAGTCTGACCACTCCACCAGATTCGCAGTCAACGGTTTGGACACCAAGCGTTCCTGGATATCCTGGTCTCGTAGTATGGACTCCGCATGATGGGACACCGGCATTCCATCCACGGCCGAGACACCGGCGGACTTCGTTTCCAGCGGGATGCCCCGTTGTTTGGCAAGCTTGCGCAGCATGCCTTCAGCCATTGGACTGCGGCAGGTATTTCCTGTGCAGACAAACAGTATATTTTTCACGGTCCCGTTCCTCCCGTTAGTAGGTTCTTTGGGGTTATTGTAACAAATATAACGTCAAAAGATAAACATGACACCAAATATAACCAAAATGAGCCCACCCAGCATTTCACCGTACTCCCCCAGTCTATTGCTTACCTGACGGCCAAGCAGCAAACCGAGAATGGACAGCAAACCGCCCACGATCCCGAAGGAGATCACGATCAACAGTACATCATCCACAAACATCCCGAGTGAAACGCCTACCGAGAAGGAATCGATGCTGACGCTAAGCGAAAACAGCAGCATGCCTAAAAATGCGGTAGGATGTATTCGCTGTCCTTCTCCACCCCGCCAGGCGTTATACATCATATGTCCGCCTAACAGAAGCAGCAGCCCGCCGGCCGCAAGCCCTGTGACGTGACCCAGTAACATGCCTACATAGCGGCCGGCAAATAAGCCCAGCAGCGGCATCAGCATGTGAAACAACGCGATCATGAAGCTGATGCCCAGCATATGGCCTAAGCGCATGCCGCTTCTCATTCCGACTCCGATTCCAAGCGAAAATGCGTCTAGACCGAGTGCAACCGCCATCAGCAGAATCGCCGCAAGCTGTCCCGATTGGACAGACGCCTCCAGCATGCCCATTCCCCCAAGTCCCATGGTCTTGTACAACATATGCGGACAAGGGGTAAATGATGCCAAAAGCGTTCACTCGGCGGGTCAATTCACATCGATGATGTGGTGTCCCGCGGCCTTCAACAGCCGGTTCATGACGGCTGCCCCGAGGCCTTGCTCCGGGCACGCTTCGGCCAGAATGAAGGTCGCGCCTTCGTCATCGAATCGGCGCAGGCCGGCGTACAGCCGGCGGGCCGCTTCCTCCGGCGCGGCCAGGCTGCCGAGCGAGACGGCAACGTCCGCGTGGTAGTGACCGATGTGCTCGTCGAATGACAGCACGCCGGTCACCTCCCCGCGCCGGCCGGCCGCCTCAAGCTCGGCCGCGATGCGTGCCGACACCGCGTCGGCACGCGGGCCCTGCACCACGCACATCGCACCCTTCGGTGCGTAGTGCGTGTACTTCATGCCCGGCGAGCGCGGCGCCGGGCTCCCCGCCTCCCCGGCGGCGCGATGCAGCGCCGGGTCCATGCGCACGCTTGCCGCAACTGCGGCAAGCTGCTCCGCCGTGACGCCGCCCGGGCGAAGCACCGTGACGGCCCCGTCTTCGCCGACTTGCACGACCGTCGACTCGACGCCCACCCCGGCCGGGCCGCCGTCGAGGACGCCGTCGATCGCCCCCGCCAGATCCTCCAGGACATGGCTGGCCAGCGTCGGGCTTGGCCGACCGGAACGGTTCGCGCTCGGCGCAGCCAGCGGACGCCCGGCGGCGCTGATCAAAGCCAGCGCCACATTGTGATCCGGCATCCGTACGGCAACGGTATCGAGACCTGCCGTCACGCGAGGGGAAACAGCACCCGGTTTAACGGGCAGTACCAGCGATAGCGGCCCAGGCCAGAACCTTGCCATCAGCGCCCGTTCCGTCTCATTTACATGAAGGACCAAACCGTCAAGCTGAGCTAGCTCCGAAATATGCACAATCAACGGATTGTCCGACGGCCGGCCTTTCGCGGCAAAGACGCGCTCGACCGCTTCTGTATTGCCGGCGTCCGCGCCAAGCCCGTAGACCGTTTCCGTCGGAAAGGCCACCGTTCCGCCGAGCTCAAGCACCTGCCCCGCTTCCCCAAGCGCTTGCTTTGCCTCATTCTCCAAACTTAAGCTCTCCCTAGAGAGCGAGTTCGAGACGTGCCACACTTGGGTTGATTTTGCACCAACCTGGCGGAAGCCGTTATCCCGCTGCTGGTTAGGTTCCATGCCGTTCCCGTTCTGTTCCATTCCTATCCCAAACTTTCTGTATATGAAATATATAAACTCCAGTGCGAGTTTTACCTATGTCCCAAAAATAAAAAGCGCTTTTCGTTCTTCAGTCCCGTGCCGGTTCTCATTCAAACCAGTCGCGCCAAAGAGAAAGCACTCTTCTACTTCAAAGTTTATCATACCCGATCAGGATTGAAAATCAACTCGCTCATAATCTTAGAACAAGCTTACCACCCAGTTCCAAATGCCACGAAACATATCCCACAAGAAGAAGCGGACCTCCGGTTCGCTATCGCCTGCGTTCTTCGGAGCTTCCTCTTGGGAAGTTTCGCCAGCCTCAGCAGAAACCGTTTGGATACCTGTGTCAAGAGGCTGCGCCGCCGCATCCCCGCTGCCGCCATCGATGAAACAAAGCGGCGGGAACAGGACACACCACCAGTTCTGCCCTTGACCTTCTCCTAAAGAAATACGCAGCGCATCGTAATCGCCGGCCGGATACACCGTGCCCCCGTATAACTTCGTCGGGAACGGCACGACGCCAAGCTCTACGGTGTAACTGTACGTAATCCCTCTTTTCTTCAGCTCTTCACCCACCAATTGGCGGATTTCCGGAAGATGCTGCCGGGTTAATGCTTTGGCGTCTTCCAGGCTTTGCGGGTTCTCCAGCTGCAGGACCCAAAGCTGCATCTGCTCAACGACCGCGTCACGAATCTCTCTTTTGACGAGCTGATCGGACGGGGTATCTGAATTCGCGAGAATGCGAAGCCGTATCGATTCTTGAGGGATCGGACCTCCAACAACGGAAGCATCAATCTGCTGTCCTTCCCAAGCCATGATGACCATAAACATGCAGGATAAGAGCACAACCATTTTTTTCACGATAATACGGAGGGTTTCACTATAATTTGTCATCTCGGACAACCGCCTCTCTATGAACGAAACTCTATGATGCTATCAGTATGTCCGGTATTGAGAGATTCAAACGTAGATAACATTAATTTTCAATTTTGAACTTATACACGCAATAAATAATAGCATTATAAACAATATATAGAATTAAGATATAAAATTTGACAACAGTAATATTAGTTGTTACTATTTTTATATAAAGTAAATATGTTCCAAATAAGGAGGATAGTTCTTTATAATTAAAAATAAATTAGAAGAAAGAGGTAGATTTGTATGAATACAAAAAAAATTATAGTTGCTACTATGATGGCTCTTTCAGTGACGTCCATCTCTACTACTTTTGCCGCTGAGGTTGAGTTAGTTAACCCCCAGAATACTCCTGTATCAACAGAAACTACTATAAGTCAATCTATTACTGATATTGTTCCTTACGGAACTAGTGCCCCAACTTCCCACTGGAATTTGGGCAACGGCCCTTATGATGCACAGTTCTCTTCTTTGTATAATATTTTATATACTAATTACTATTTTACTCCTAATTCAAATGGCGAATTGTTTATGAGAGGACGCATTTGGGAAGAAACGGGTAATCCAAGTGGTAGCTACAAATACAAAATTATATGTTTTGACGCTTCGACCAAAAAAGCTGTTACTGAAACAAGTGGAACAACCAACGGAAACGGTTCAGATGTAAATATCCGTTTCTATAACCTCGACAAATCTAAGAATTACTACTTTGGGTATCAAAACCTTGATGGTTCCTGGTCAACTCTTGGGGGCTATACAACAATTTCACGATAGTAAAGAAATCGTTTAACTTACATCAACTAAATTAAACAAAGACCCGAAAACAGGACTAAGTAAACTGTTTTCGGGTCTTTTTATTTGTAATATATTGTTAGCTTATATAACTCGCTTTCACCTTTATTTAGCTTTTTTAGTCTCTGGTAATTCTTCATCAATTTCTTGTCCATGTAGCCTCACACTCATGGCAACTCCAAGACTTGCCATATTGATTATAAGCGAGGTTCCCCCATAGCTGATAAATGGCAAAGTTATCCCTGTCAATGGCATTAATCCAATAAACATACCAATGTTCTCAAATATCTGATACATAAACATGGAGATAATACCAACTAGCAAGAACGGCCCTGCCCTATCTTTACATTCAAGAGCGATAAGAATCATTCTGTGAATTAGAACAAAATATAGCAAAAGTAGTATAGAAGAGCCGATAAAACCGTACTCCTCAGCTATCTGGGCAAAGATAGAGTCTGAATAGGCGTAAGGTACAAACCCCTTCTGGACATAACCACCTTCCATAAAGCCCATTCCCTTCATCCCGCCAGAGGCTATCGCAAGCTTCGCATTACGTGTATGATAACTAGAATCGGAAGGTGCACTATCAGGTAGAAGCCATGAATCAATTCGCCCTATCCAGTGGGGCTTTAATAAGTTCGCTTCAATAATTTCATCGTGAAAATGGATATACGCTTGTGTACTACCGAAAATTATACCGCCCATAAGAGTCAAACCGATCAGAGCATGAGTGTATTTAATGTTACCAATCCAAAGAAGACCAACCAAAATCACAAAATAACTGAGAGCATTACCGAGGTCATTCTGAAGCATAACAAGCGTAAACGGTAAAAACGCAAGCATCCCAACCGGGACAACATCCTTCCAAAAGGAAAGAAGAGGTTTATTTTTCTTGCGATAAAGTACATAGGACAGAAAAATAATAAGAACCAACTTAAATAACTCCGCAGGCTGAATGCTTAATGAACCAATATAAATCCATCCCTGAGCACCGTTAATATCTTTCCCAATAAATATTACCAATATGAGGGTCACCAGTCCGCCTAGATAAATATACCATGCATATTTAATAAGAAGACGATAGTCTATTAAACTTATCCCTACAAAAGCAACGAAACCTACGATATAGTATCTAATCATCATAAAATGTGAACCATCTAGCTTGGTCTCTTTTGTCACACTGTAAATAGATGTAATGCTGATTATCATCAACATTAACAAAACAAATACAATCAGATAGTCCATTTTTTTTAATTTTCTCAATATATCAACTAACATATTCTTCCCCCTGCATAGGAGCCTTCTTCCCTATTTGCCTGTTCTCAGGTAATATAACGATCTAAACGGAACAAAAGTTTATTTTGCTCAGCCCATCATCTATTTTAAAAGAAATCCACCCAGAACACAATTAACGGAAAATTCCCAGAACATGCCTGTCAATCCCCGCCAAATCCGGCACCGTGACGATTTCCTTCCAGTGCCCTGCACTCCGCAGAAGCTCTGCCACATCCTCGGCTTGGCCCATACCCAGCTCAAAGGCGATCAGCCGCGGCGGCGCTGACAGCAAGGGCAGCTGCGCCATCATGATCCGGTACGGATTCAATCCGTCCGGCCCGCCATCCAGTGCCGTTCGCGGCTCATAATCGCGGACTTCGGGCTGAAGTCCCTCAATATCCTCCGCCGGAATGTACGGCGGGTTGGAGACAAGGATGTCCGGGGCCATGCCGGCGAATGGCTCCAACAGGTTCCCCTGCCGAAACTCGACACAGGCGTTCAGCTGCTTCGCATTACGAGCAGCTACCTCCAGCGCATCCGGCGAAATATCGCTCGCCAGCAAACCCCATGCCGGCTCCTGCAATGCCAACGTAATGGCAATGGCCCCGCTACCCGTGCCGATATCAATGGCCTGTAGCCTTTCATACGATCGCGGAGTAAGCTCCCGTCCATACTTCAGCACCGCTTCCACGAGCAGCTCCGTTTCCGGACGCGGAATGAGAACCGCCGGCGTAACTTCAAACGGCCTGCCGTAAAATTCCTGTTCGCCGATAATATACTGCGCAGGAACGCCTTGGGCTTTGCGATTGATCGCTTCTTCCAGGGCGTAGCGGCGGTCCGCCGGAAACGGATCCGCGAGTGCCATATAATATGAGGTTCCCGACAATCCCAGCACATGCTCCAGCAGCAGCTGCGCATTCCGCTGCGGTTCCATTACCCGCAAGCCGTCTAAAAAAGAAGAAGCCTCCACAAAGGCTTCTCTTATGCTGCGCTGCGGCGTCAATTCAAATATCGTCCGCTTCAAAGCGTTATACTCCTTTTTCCATCAGTTCAGCCTGTTCCGCAAGGGTCAGCGCCGAAACGATCTCTTCAATCTCCCCGTTCATCACTTGATCCAGCTTGTGAACGGTAAGTCCGATCCGGTGATCGGTTACACGGCTTTGCGGGAAGTTGTACGTACGGATCCGCTCACTGCGGTCGCCTGTACCTACTTTGCTCTTCCGCTCACCGGCATACTTCGCTTCTTCCTCTTGGCGCATCATATCAAAGATACGGGCACGAAGCACCTGCAGCGCCTTATCCTTATTGGAGTTCTGCGATTTGCCATCTTGGCACGTAGCCACAATCCCCGTCGGGATATGTGTTACGCGTACCGCCGACTTGGTGGTGTTAACGGACTGACCGCCTGCACCACTGGAGCAGAAGGTATCCACGCGGATATCCTTGTCATGGATTTCGATATCCACTTCTTCCGCCTCTGGCATGACCGCCACCGTAGAGGTGGATGTATGGATACGACCTCCGGATTCCGTAGCCGGAATACGCTGCACACGGTGCGCGCCGCTCTCAAATTTCATTTTGCTGTAGGCGCCGCGACCATTAATCATGAAGATGACTTCCTTGAAGCCACCCAGATCGTTCGTGTTGACGTCCATCAGTTCAACCTTCCAGCCCTGGGTATCCGCATAACGGGTATACATCCGGTACAGGTCGGAAGCAAACAGTGCCGCCTCGTCGCCGCCGGCTGCGCCACGAATCTCGATGATGACGTTCTTATCATCATTCGGGTCCTTCGGCAGCAGCAAGATCCGAATCTTCTCCGCCAGCTCGCGCTCACGCTGGGTAAGCTCTTCGATCTCCATTTTCACCATTTCGCGCATGTCGTCATCCAACTTTTCGCCCTGCATGGTTTTGGCAGCTTCGAGCTCTTCAATTACATTTTTATATTCAACATAAGCCTCATAAGCAGGCTGTAAATCGGATTGTTCTTTGGAATAATCCCTGAGCTTCTTGGAGTCATTAGCGACATCGGGGTCGCACAACAGCTCACTTAACTTCTCGTAACGGTCCGCAAGGGATTGTAATCGGTCCAACAAAGGAATTCACCTCTCTAAGATATATTCCTGAAGATATGCCTTTTTGCACTCCATTTCGCATCAACAATGAAGTGTAAACGACTTTTTATTTTACCATGAAACGACGTATTTGACTAGCAGGCAGTTGACCGGAAAGAAAGGATCTCTCCCTTCGTGTTTGGCTCCCATTCAGAGGGGGATCCACCTGTCGCAGGGAAAGTCCAGCACTCCTCAGCTCATCACTATGATATCTTCAAAAAAACCACGGTCCCATGCACAAAGTGACATGGAGCCATGGCCTTTGAATACTTCAATTCCTACACATTGAAACGGAAGTGCATAACATCGCCGTCATTCACAACGTACTCTTTGCCTTCCAGGCGAAGCTGTCCGCGTTCCTTCGCGCCGTTCATCGATCCGGCCGCAACCAGATCATCGTAAGCTACGACCTCAGCACGGATAAAGCCGCGTTCGAAGTCGGTATGAATCACGCCAGCCGCTTGCGGAGCCTTCGTTCCTTTGCGGATCGTCCAGGCACGTACTTCCTGCACGCCTGCCGTAAAGTAGGTGTACAATCCCAGAAGACTGTAAGCCGCCTTGATCAGACGGTTCAAACCGGATTCCTCCAGCCCCAGCTCCTCAAGGAACATCGCTTTGTCCTCGCCCTCAAGCTCGGCAATCTCGGCTTCAACCTTCGCGCTGATCGGAACCACGAGTGCGTTCTCCGCAGCCGCGAAATCACGAACCTGCTGCACGAAAGGATTGCTGTCAGCTTCCGTAACGCCGTCTTCGCTCAGGTTAGCCGCGTACAGCACCGGCTTCAATGTCAGCAGGTGCAAATCACGAACAATCAGCTTCTCATCGTCGCTCAGTTCCACGCTGCGTGCCGGTTGATCGTTGTAAAGGGCTTCCTTCAGGCGCTCCAGCAGTTCTACTTCCTGAGCATACTGCTTATTGCCGCCCTTCATGTTCTTCTTCGCGCGATCGATCCGCTTCTCCACGCTGTCGAGATCCGCTAGGATCAGCTCCAGATTAATCGTCTGGATATCGCTGACCGGGTTCACTTTACCGTCAACGTGGGTAATGTTCTCGTCCTCAAAGCAGCGAACAACATGAACGATGGCATCCACTTCACGAATATGGGCAAGAAACTTGTTCCCAAGACCTTCCCCTTTGCTCGCCCCGCGAACCAAGCCCGCGATGTCCACGAATTCAAAAGCGGTCGGTACCGTTTTGTTCGGCTGAACCAGTTCGGTCAGTTTGTTGAGGCGCTCATCCGGCACTTCCACGACACCGACGTTAGGATCAATCGTACAGAACGGATAGTTGGCCGATTCGGCGCCCGCTTGCGTGATCGCATTAAATAATGTTGATTTGCCGACGTTTGGCAAACCGACGATTCCTGCTTTTAAAGCCATTTATGTGACAACTCCTTATTAGGTTTACTTCTTTATTTATAAGTATTACACAGCTTTGGTTCTTATCGCCGAAGCTACGAATCGCCAGCTAAACAATCTTATTAATTATAGCAGATACCCGATAGACTTCAACACGAATATACTGCCATCGTTGAATGTGATCCGGGCCCATCGCTCCGGCCATTTATGCACGAATCAGCCGGTTGGTAGACTTCAGCGCATCGATATTCCCTGCGCCGATTCCGAACATCGCCGTCCGCAGCTCCAACTCCACCTGGGCAAGCCGCTGATCCAGCGCTTCCACGGATTCGACTGCCGAGCCCAGGAGTCCACGCCCGTAGCCTGCCAGATCGGCGCCAAGCGAGAGCGCTTTAGCCGCATCAACGCCGCTCTGCAGCCCACCGCTGCCAATAAGCGCACAGGTTGGCGCAGCTTCGCGCACCTCCACGATACATTCCGCGGTAGGATTGCCCCAACCGGCGAAAGCCTCAGCCGCAGCGCGGCGAACCGGATCCGGGCTGCGAAATTTTTCAACCTGACTCCATGAAGTACCGCCCGCACCTGCCACGTCGATAAAGGCCGCCCCGATATTCAGCAGGCTCCGCGCCGTTTCACCATCGATTCCCCAGCCAACTTCTTTAATGCCAACCGGTACCGAAAGCGTACGGCACAGATCCTCAATTCGCCCAAGCAAACAGCCAAACCGGGTATTCCCTTCCGGCTGAAACACCTCTTGAAGTCCGTTTAAATGGAGAACCAGCATGTCCGCACCCGCGATATCCACCGCCCGCTGACAATCGTTAAGGCCAAAGCCATAGTTCAGCTGCACCGCTCCAAGGTTAGCGATAACCGGCACGCTCGGCGCACTCTCCCGGACACGGAAAGTAGAAGCAAGCTCTTCCTTCTCCACCGCGGCCCGAACGGAGCCTACCCCAAGTGCCCAGCCGCGCCGCTGCGCTGCTTCAGCTAAACGTCTGTTGATCTCTCCGGTAGCCTTGCTTCCGCCAGTCATGGAGCTGATTAGAAATGGTGTGCGTACGGAAAAATCAAGAAATGTTGTGTCCAGCTTAATATCTTCAAAGTCAATTTCCGGCAGTGCGGAGTGACGGAAGCGGTAACGTTCAAAACCGGTGGTTACTCCCACAGAGCCTACTTCCTCATTCAAGCATAAGCGTACATGCTCTATTTTCCGCTCGCCCGTGGGCACTTCCGGCATCAGCCTGCCCTCAAGTTTTTCCGATCCTCTGCCTGAAATGGTTTCAGCAGGTTTATCCGCAGTTTCTTTATATTCTGAATTCATCCCGTGCCTCCTTATCCACTTCACTCATCCCTTAAATAACTATATATAAGCATATCATTGGCACCACAGATTGTCTCAGCTCTGCATGATACGTACCTCTACAAGCTAAAATATAAACTCGGTGTTCACCCATTCTTACGCATGTATTGAAACTAACAAACCTCTCGACTATCATTCTACCCTGAGATCTTAGGAACAACCCGAAATCGAATACGATCCGAACTGCAGAAAATGGAGTGCGTCAGGACAGGTCATTCATGTTAATTAACGTTATACAACAGTAGCGATAGGAGGATGGGCTATCTTGGGTTTCCGCCAATTATTTCATACGCGCACTTCAGAAAATCAAAATACACCTCGTGAAGGAACAAAGCTTATACCAGGGAAACCTTCCAAAGGCTTCTGCATACGAAACACGATTTTAATTGGCCTGGCCCTTCTCATTCTCTGGCTTATCGGCGTGATGATTTATCAGACGCATAAGCCGCTGCCGAAGGGGATCTCTTATGAAAGCCCACTCTACCAGAGCGACGTTAAAATGTGGATCGACCTGACCTATCCCGGACCGGACGGTCAACCGATACATGATCGCGAAATCGGACCACGCATCGGTCAAATTATCGATGAATCCCGGAAGTTCCTGGTGATCGATATGTTTCTGTTCAATGGCTACACCCATAAAGGTCAGATATTCCCTGAAGTCAGCGAAGAACTCACTCATCTTCTGGTTGCCCATAAGAAGAAATATCCCGACATGGATATCTTCTTTATTTCCGATGAAGTCAATACCGGATATGGCTCCTATTCGCTGCCGGAATTCGAGGCCATGAAAGCAGCCGGGATTCATGTAATTATAACCGATGTCAACCGGCTTCGAGATTCCACGCCCATCTATTCCGCTGTATGGCGAACGTTCTTCCAGTGGTTTGGCCAGTCGGGCAGAGGGACACTCCCCAATCTGATGGCAAGCGAAGCACCCGATATTACGATCCGCTCCTATCTGAAGCTGCTGAATGTGAAGGCCAATCACCGTAAAATCGTCATCAGCGAGAACACTGCGCTGGTCACTTCGGCCAACATCCATGACGCCAGCGCGTTCCATTCGAACATTGCCTTCGAAACGAGTGGGGACATCATCGGGGATATGCTTGCAGCCGAACAAGCCGCCGTTAACCTTACAAGCCGAATCAAACTGCCGGAATATGAGCCAGACTCCAAGCCACACATGCAACCTTCTGGTCAAGCAAACGATGTTGATGTTCGTTATTTGACGGAAGGGAAAATTTATAAATATGTTCTGAAGGCCATTGAGCAATCACAGCCCGGGGACACGCTCTGGATGGGGATGTTCTATCTGGCCGACAGCAAAGTCATGGACCAGCTTCTTAAGGCCTCGGGCCGCGGCGTTGATATCCGCCTCATCCTGGATCCGAACCAGAATGCCTTCGGCCGGGACAAGATCGGCATCCCTAACCGTCCGGCTGCCGCTGAGCTCATCCAAAAATCCAAAGGCAACATCTCTGTTCGCTGGTACAACACCGGTACAGAGCAGTATCATACCAAGCTCATGTACATTGCCAAACCGACAGGCAAGTCTGTGATTACCGGTGGGTCAACCAACTTCACCCAGCGGAATCTGGCTGATCTCAATTTGGAAAACAACTTGTGGATAGACGCACCTAAGGATCACCCGCTTACCCGGGATCTGGACCGTTACTTTCATCGAATATGGTTCAACGAAGGCGCAGCCTTTAGTCTCGAAGTCGAGGCTTACCAAGGAAAAACGACATGGATGAAGGACATCCTGTTCAAACTGCAAAAATGGCTCGGTTTCACTACCTTTTAGAATTCTTTCAATATGATGTATGTATGCACATGAAGTGCCCGTATGTACCACGAGTTCCCCACCTCCACCGCATTACAGCAGAGGTGACATTAGCCGGGCGGCCGACTCCAGCAGCCGGGTCATGATTCTTTTTTTACGGGTATGATTGCGGTCGTACAGGATAGCGGATTCCTGGTCCTGCTCGAAGTCGGATACCAGCCTGCCTACGCTTTCCGTATGAACGAGTAAAGCATTAACCTCAAAATTAAGGTGGAAGCTCCGCATGTCCATGTTAGCCGTACCAATGGTTGCAACCTCGCCGTCAACGATTAGCAGCTTCGAGTGCATAAACCCTTTTTCATATTCATACACCCTTACCCCGGCATCCAGCAGAGCCGGAAAATAGGAATGAGAAGCCAGGAAGGGAAGCCATTTGTCCGGTTTTGACGGAAACAGAATCCGTACATCAAGACCGGACAAGGCAGCAACCCTGAGCGCGGTGAATATGTCTTCATCCGGTATAAAATATGGCGTAGCCAGCCATACCGACTTACGAGCCGACACAATCATGGAGAAGAAGATGTTCTTCAGGGCTCTTCGCTCATTGTCCGGTCCGCTTGCAATAATCTGGACGGCACCGGCACGGTTCTCCAGCAAGTCCGGTGAATAATAGATGGGTTCACTCGGCTGCTCACCTGTCATGTACTGCCAATCCTGGAGAAAGATAACTTGGAGCGTTCTGACAGCCTCTCCGCGAACAAGCATGTGGGTATCGCGCCAGAAACCGAATGCCTTGCTGCGGCTTAAATACTCATCCCCTACATTCAATCCGCCAACGAATCCGACACTCCCGTCAATAACAACGATTTTGCGATGATTGCGGTAATTCACGCGGCTCGTGAAAAATATCGTTTTGGGACTGCCGAATACGGCGACCTGTACACCAGCATCTCGCATCTCTTGCAAAAAGGAAGGCGGCAGCTGCAAACTGCCAACGGCGTCCACCATAAACCGAACGGCCACCCCCTCTTTTGCCTTCCGTATCAAAATTTCCTGGATCTGCGTTCCGATCGCATCCGGACGGTAAATGTAATATTCCATATGAATGTGATGCGCCGCTTGTTCCAGCTCCGCAATCAAGGCCGCAAAAGTCTCTTCCCCGTCGGTCAGCACCTTGGTATCGCTCGAGAAGGAAATCGGCGTGCGTGCAAGGCGGGTAGACAGTTGAAGGAGCTGCTGCACTTCGGGCTTAAAGCAGGAGATGTCTGGGGTGTTCTTCCGGAGCACTTCACTGGTATATACCAGCACGTCCTTCCGCGCCTTTTTATCGTATTTTCTCCGCTTGAAATAGTTCTGTCCGAACAAAAAATAAAAAACAAGCCCTACGATAGGGACAAGCGCCAAGAGCAGAATCCAGGCCAACGTGCTGGTGGGATGACGATTCTCCATAAAAATCATGAATCCGATGGATACTACGGTTAGCGTAGAGAATATCCCGATAATGGTCCCCGTCGTCTTCCCGAAATAATCCATGCCAAAATAATAAAACGCGAACAAAAGCGCGGTAATCAGTACAGCCTCTATTCCCTTTCTCATATCGTTTACCCCTTGTTCTTCATCGTTTCTGTCTCTATGTATGTACGATGCTGGTCACACCATATTCTACATGATCTCCCCCAGGAACTAAAGACTGTTCTCCTTCCAGCCGACAAGGCCTGATGCCCAAAAATAAAATATTGACAATGCAAACGCCATTTGTTAAAAATGTAACTAACGATCGTTAGTTAGGGGGAGTCTTATGAGTGCCGTCGACATTAAACAATCCGCCCTTGCCCAATTTGCCAAAAACGGTTACGAAGGGGCATCGCTAAAACATATTGCTGACGACTGCGGAATCAAAAAACCATCGATTTATGCCCATTTTTCCAGCAAAAAAGATTTGTTTCTGCAGGTGCTTCAGGACGTATTCCAGCGCCAAGAGGACTTAATGGTAGGCTATTTTCTCGACCATGCGGATTGGCCGCTGGAGCAGCAGCTGCACGGATTTCTTGAAAGCCGTCTCCAAGCTTATCGTATGGATGATGAAGTCCGGTTCTTCTTGCGGATGGCCTTCTTCCCGCCAAGCACGCTGTACGACGAAGTGATGGGGATGGTATATCCATTGCTGGACCAGCAGGAGGAGAACCTGTCCAAACTGCTTGCCGCAGGCTGCCCGGTTCACGGACGCATTATTCGTTATCCGCGTAAAGCCGCCATTGCCTACATGACCTTGCTGGACGGAATTCATCTGGAAACCGTATACGGCGGAGAAGAACGGGCCCTAAGACGGCTTGTGGCCGCTTGGCCCGTGTATTGGTTAGGGGTAACGAAACAGCGATATAACCACGAGAGTTAATGTCTCCTATTCTACGCATGCTAAAGGGGCTTAAGGAGAATAAGAATCGGTAAGTGAGGGGTTACTGTTATTTTCATAAAGGAGTGACAATCATAATGAATCGCAACTGGCTTTATGTACTGCTTGCTGGATTGGTTGAAATCATATGGGTGATGGGTTTGAAGCATTCCTCTAACACATGGGAATGGCTTGGAACCGTGGCCGCCATTACAGCGAGCTTTTATCTTATTATCGAGGCGGCCAAACGGCTGCCGGTCGGAACGGTATATGCCGTCTTCACGGGAATCGGCACAGCCGGAACAGTGGCTTCCGAAATGCTGTTCTTCGGAGAACCGTTTAAAGTGCTCAAGGTGCTTCTGATCTGCGTGCTGCTGGCAGGTGTGGTCGGACTTAAACTGATTACCAGCGATCATGCAGAAACGGAGGTGAGCAAGTAATGGCCTGGGTTGCTCTTGTATTTGCCGGATTATTTGAAATCGGCGGCGTTATCGGTATCAAAGGCGTGTCGGAACGTAAGGGATGGCGCTATGTACTGATTTTGGCATTATCTTTTGCCGCCAGTTTCTCCCTCCTCTCCTACGCCATGACCGTACTGCCTATGGGTACCGCTTATGCCATCTGGACGGGAATCGGAACGGCGGGCGGCGCGATCACCGGGATGTTCCTGTTCGGGGAACCCAAGGAGTGGCGGCGGGTGCTGTTTATTGCCATGATTCTGTGTTCGGCTGTCGGTCTGAAATTGATCAGTTAAATAATTTCAACAAATTTCATAGGTTTTCAGAACCCATGAAAAGGGACGACCGTAGTAAAGTTGAAACGGTCGTTCTTTTTCATATATAATAATTCTTGACCTCATGGTCAATCCAAGAACCGTAAAGTTCTCAAGCGAGGTGAGCTATTGATTGGCTGATAAAACGGCAGAAAAACGACAGCAAATACTCATCACTGCGATGCAGCTGTTTTCCGTGAAGGGCTCTTCGGTTACCTCCATGCAGGAAATCGCCGAAGTATGCGGGATGTCGAAAGGCAGCCTCTATCTTCATTTCAAATCCAAAGAGGAACTGGAAAAGAGCATTTACGAGCTTATCGCAAGCCGCATTAAAGATGAGATTCTCCGGGTCGACCACGATCCGCTGCTTGCACCTAAGGAGCAGCTGCGCAAGCAGACGGAAGTGCTTCTGGTCCATTTTCTGGAGATCCGGGAATTTCTCCTGAAGCAATTCCATGATCAGATGCCGCCGGGGAAACTGCCTTTTGACAAGGGAAACATGCGGCAGGAAATGCTCGCTGCATTGCAGTGGTTTAACAATAAGCTTAAAACCATTTATGGACCGGACGTAGAGCCGTATACGATGGAGATCGGCATGTTTATGGGCAGTATGCTCGGTTCTTATATCCGTTTCCTGTTCATGCCGGGATTTCATTTGAATGCAGGAATCATCGCTGATCATCAGATCCAGCTGCTGGATGATATTGTAGCCAGTATTCTGCGCAGACGGCCCGAACCCCTGATCCCGATGGAGGCGATTGGGCAATTGGGTCAATTATGCCAAACCGACATGCGCACGCAGCGTCACCCTCTCATTGTTATTAAGACGATGAAAAATGAGCTTAAGAGGATCCCGGTGGAGCCGGATGTCCGGGAAGATGCGATGGAGTCGCTCAATATTATGGAGAAGGAGCTGCTTGCCCTTCAGCCCAGCCGGGCCGTTCTGAAAGGAATGCTTGCCAACTTGGAGGGGATCGAGGACCTTGAAGCATTGTTTACGGAGCTCAAGAGCACCATTGTGACTGTACTCGAAAGCTATCTTACACCCGGTGGAATGATGAAGGGGAATTAGTCCAAGTTACAGACATAGAGTTTTGGAGAGGAGAGAGAATCGCCTAATGAAAGGAATTATCAATTTCTCGCTGCGCAACAAGTTTGCGATCTGGCTGCTGACCATCATCGTCAGCTTCGGAGGATTATACAGCGGACTGACGATGAAGCAAGAAACCATTCCGGATATTAACGTCCCGTTCTTAAGTGTTACCGCGATCTATCCGGGTGCAGCTCCTGAAGGTGTTGTGGAGGATGTTACCAAACCGCTCGAGACGAGACTCCGCAATATTGACGGCGTCAAAACCGTAACCTCCACTTCCATGGAGAATGCAGCCAATGTCATGGTTGAGTTTGATTATGGTAGTGATCTGGACAACGCTACGGCTGCTGTTCGTGAAGCCATTAACGAGGTAAAGCTGCCTGATGACGCCCAGAAACCTACCATATCCAAATTCAGCATGAGCTCCATGCCGGTTGTCTCCCTAAGTATTGCGAACAAAGACAATATGGCATTGGATGAATTGACACGCATCACAGAAAACGACATCGTTCCGGAGCTGGAGGATTTGGACGGAGTTGCTTCCATCCAGGTAGCCGGACAATTCGTGAACGAGGTACAGCTAAAGTTTAATCAGGACAAATTGAACGAGCTTGGCCTGACGGAGGATACCGTCAAAGGAATCGTGCAGGGTTCAGCGCTGTACGTTCCGCTCGGCATGTTCGAAATGGAAAAATCGCAGAAGGCCGTTGCTATTGATGGCGGCATCATCGGCATTGACGATCTGAAGAATATCGCTATTCCGGTTATTCCGGGTGGCGGCGGTGCAGATGCATCTGCCGGAGCTGGTGCTCCGAATGCCGGGACAGGTCAACAACCATCGCAGCAGCCTTCCGGTAATACAGCTGGGGCAGGCCAACAAGGCGCTCCTGGAACCGGTGCGGCTGCTGGCGGACCAAGCGGTGCTCCTGCCGTTCCGACCGGCATTCCAACAGTGAAACTCAGCGAGATTGCCAAGATTGAAGTTATCGGAACCTCGGAATCCATCTCCCGCACCAACGGGAAGGAATCGATCGGTATCCAAATCGTGAAAGCCAACGACGCCAATACGGTTGATGTTGTCAATCAGGTGAAAGACAAGGCCGAAGAATTGAGAGGTCTTTATCCTGGCATGGATCTGACAATCATGCTGGACCAAGGCAAGCCGATTGAAGATTCTGTTCATACGATGCTTTCCAAGGCATTATTCGGCGCACTGTTCGCCGTTCTGATCATTATGATCTTTCTGCGCAACATCCGTTCGACGATTATATCGATCATTTCGATCCCATTGTCCTTGCTGATTGCGGTTCTGTGCCTGAGACAAATGGATATCACCTTGAATATGATGTCGCTCGGTGCCATGACCGTTGCTATCGGCCGGGTTGTCGATGATTCGATCGTCGTTATCGAGAATATCTACCGGCGCATGTCCCTCTCGACCGAGAAGCTGACAGGCCGAGAGCTCATTAGTGCCGCTACACGTGAAATGTTTGTACCGATCATGTCTTCCACCATCGTAACCATCGCGGTATTCCTGCCGCTTACCCTGGTCAGCGGTATGGTCGGAGAGCTGTTCATGCCATTTGCATTGACGATGGTCTTTGCACTGCTCGCTTCCCTGGTCGTGGCGGTCACACTCGTACCCGCTATGGCGCACAGCCTGTTCCGCAAAGGCTTAAAGAACAAACAGGATCATGCAGAGAAACCGGGCGCAATGGCCCGCGGGTATCGTTCCATTCTGAAATGGACGCTAAATCACAAAGCCATCACATTCCTGGCAGCCATCGTGTTATTGGCAGGAAGCTTGTTCCTGACGAAGTACCTTGGAGTTAGCTTTATTCCTGAACAGGAAGACAAATATGCCATGGTCACTTATTCTCCTGAACCTGGCGTCATGCTGGAGGATGTAGAGGAACGCGCATTAAAAGCGGAGAAATTGATCCTCGATCAGCCTGGAGTTCAAACGATGCAGTACTCCATCGGCGGAAGCAACCCGCTTGGTATGGGATCAGCCAATTCCGGATTGTTCTATATTATGTATGACCCGGACACAAAAAACTTTGAAGATGTCAAAAAAGCGCTTGTCGAGGATCTTGCCAAGGAAGTACCGGATGGCACTTGGTCCAATATGGACATGGCGGCCGGCGGCTTTGGCGGCAGCCAGTTAACGGTTAACGTCTTTGGCGACTCTCTGGAGCAGATCAAGCCGGTGGCTGATCAAATCGCAGAACTCGCAAACAAGGATACTGCTACCTTCGACAATGCAAAGACCAGCTTGTCCGAAGCGTTCGAGCAGTATACGCTGGTTGCCGACCAAGAGAAGCTTAGCTCCCTTGGCCTGACAGCCGGACAATTGGCAATGAAGCTGTCTCCGGTACGGGAACGTCCAGTCTTGACCGAAGTCAAAATTGAGGACAAGACCTACAATGTTTACATTGAGACGGACAGCAAAACCTATAAGAGTATAAAGGAAATCGAGAACGAAACCGTCACCTCCCCACTCGGTATCGAAGTACCGATCAAGGATGTGGCCAAGGTGGAAAAAGGAACGACTCCAGACTCCATTATGCGCATCGACGGGAAAATGGTTGTGACCGTCACAGCCGACATCCTGTCCAGCGATGTAGGATCGGCCTCCACCAACCTGGAGACTGAAGTGAATAAGCTTGAGCTTCCAGACGGCGTATCCGTCCAATTCGGAGGCGTCACCGAGCAAATCAACGAAACCTTCGGACAGCTTGGACTCGCCATGCTGGCAGCCATCGCGATTGTATACTTTGTGCTTGTGGTTACATTCGGTGGCGGTCTCGCACCGTTCGCCATCCTGTTCTCGCTGCCGTTCATTGTCATCGGAGCCATTATCGGCTTGCTCGTCACAGGCGAGACACTGAATGTGTCTGCACTCATGGGCGTACTCATGCTGATCGGTATCGTCGTGACCAATGCGATTGTATTGATCGACCGCGTAATCCATATGGAGCGCGAAGGAATGAGCACACGCGAAGCCCTGCTTGAAGCCGGCGCTACCCGTCTTCGTCCAATCCTGATGACGGCACTCGCAACGATCGGCGCTCTTCTGCCTCTCGTATTCGGTTGGGAGAGCAGTGCAGGCATCATCTCGAAAGGTCTCGGCATTACGGTTATCGGCGGTCTGATCAGTTCGACGCTGCTCACGCTCGTGGTGGTACCTATCGTGTACGAGTTCCTGATGAAGTTCAGCAAGAAAAGAATCGAAGATTAAGTAGAACAGCAAAGCCCCGGTTTCCTATAATAGGAGATCGGGGCTTTTTTTGATGACTATGATGTTGACGACTATGATGTTGTCTTGCTCGCTAATGTACCAGCACAGCCTCCCTGGAATGCTTCCACGTCTTCAGCATGCTCAGATCCTGTGCGAGGAATTCCTCCAGCAGACTGAATAACGACTGATAAAGCGGACTTTCCGTGGATCCTTTCAGATCCTTGCAGAGGGACGGCACCCATGACAACAGATGCTCCTCCAGAAACTTCTCTTGAACCTCCATCAATTGCAGCATGCTATGTTCACAATACGTATTGTTCAGCATACGGTCATGAAGCAGTGTCATAAATTCCAGTTCAATGGCTATATGATCGTCCGCTTCCCCGTGCAGTTTATTAAAGGCAATACCGACGGATGCATAACAATCGGCTAAATCCTGAGCGCATCCATCCTTCGTATAATGAGACTCTGCTGCCTGACGCTGTTTGGACTGCTGAAGCAATCGGCGGTATTCCGCCCCTTCATATTCGCAAATCCGAACCAATTCCTCAGGTGAGCGTCCACATAAATATGTCATCAGTTCCGTACCAGCCTTCGAACACTCCGCAGCTTTGCTAATTCCACTTCCGCGGCTCCATTCCGCAATCATAGACAAGCTGGGCCAATTGCCCAAAAAATCAATCAGCAGCTCGTAGACCGTCCCCCGGTTTTCAAGCCATCTGTGACAGACGTCAGGCACCTCCAAAGTTTGAACAGGTGATATCGCCATATCGAACCTCCTATTGGTAACCTTTCTTGTTGGATGTGATATCCTTGACAGTATATCTTAGATGAACGCCTAATGAAAGCAGCTAGAAGTGATTTCCGAAAATTTCGGAAAAATCAGGAAACTTTCGGAAATCTAGAATGTCACTACTCGCTTTCAAGGGGAGAAAGCTTTTGTTCACAGCTTCAATATAATGGATCCCGAAAGCGTTTACTGTGATTCTTCTCACAAAAGAATGGCCATTTTGCCGCTGCTTGTCCTGCCGTCATGACCCAAACGGCGCATTGACTCCCGTTCGGGGAATGGCTACAATGTGACCATGCATGCTATAAAGGGGGATTTCCATGATCGAACCGCTTAAAGATTCTTTCGGTCGGGTCCATGATTATATTCGCATCTCGGTGACGGATCGATGCAATCTTCGTTGTGTCTATTGTATGCCGGAAGAAGGAATGGAATTCCAGCCTCATGATCAGATTATGAGCTATGAAGAGATCGCAGCGATCGTGCGCGTCCTTGCCCCTATGGGCGTCTCCAAAGTACGCCTTACCGGCGGGGAACCGCTGGTGCGCAAGGATCTGGAATCCTTGGTCCATATGATTGCTTCCATTGAAGGAATTCAAGATATATCGCTTACCACCAACGGGATCATGCTCCCATCCAAAGCTCGTCTGCTTAAGGAAGCGGGACTCACTCGTATCAACATCAGCCTGGATTCGCTTCATGAGGAGCGTTACGCGCGCATTACGCGCGGCGGACGGGTGCATAAAGTGCTGGAAGGCATTGAAGCCGCTTATGAAGCCGGCCTGGATCCGATCAAACTGAACATGGTGTTAATGAAGGGCTTCAACGAAGACGAAATTCGCGACTTTATCGCTCTAACGCTCGATCGTCCCCTCCATGTCCGCTTTATTGAATATATGCCGATCGGCCAAGCATCCGATGCCTGGCGAGATTCGTATCTGCCGCTGAGCCGGGTATCCGAAGTATGCCAGGAGGCGGGGTGGACCATTCAAGAAGAGCAGGGACCATCCGGCAATGGGCCTTCACGCAACATGAAAGTGGTTGGAGCTACAGGAACCTTCGGTCTGATCCATCCGGTCAGCGATCATTTCTGCGATTCCTGCAACCGCCTCAGGCTGACGGCGGACGGCCACATCAAGGCTTGTCTATACTGGTCCGACGAATTTAACGTGCGCCGTGTCGTCGATGATCCTTCCGCGGTGGCGAACCTGTTCCGCAAAGCGCTGGGCGATAAACCGCTGAATCATGAAATGGCGCTCGCGCTCGAGAAAAAGGCACAAAACCATACTCCCACCGTCCGGCGCATGTCGCAGATCGGCGGATAAACCCGTCTGCTGCGCGTATACTGCCGATGGCAGATTTATTATCGCTAGCCCGCAGTTATATATTAAAATTCCCCGCCAAGCATTTAGTTGGCGGGGTTATTTTTTTAGGATGAGTACCGGTTTCAACGGGCTTTGCACCTTGATGCCGCTATAAAACTCTACTATCCATCCTCAGACAAGTCGGAATTCAGCAGGCCGCCTGCTGCCTCATATTCCCCAGGTGTGTTCATATTAAATAAAATCCTGCGCGGATCAAGGCCCGTCATTGCCTCTAATTGCTCCTCGTGCACAAAGACGGCATTCAGCTCCTGCACCCAGTCCACCATGCGCAGTTGTCCCTTGATCAACCTGTGCTCAAGGCCTTCTACGGTTTCTTTGCGATAAGCCGCCAGCAGCGGATGCATCCTACCCTCTACCACGGGGATTACAGCGTCGGCTGCGTACTGCTTGTTCGCCAGATCCAGCAGTCCCCGAAGGAAACGCTCATGGATATAAGGCATGTCACACGCAGCAACCATATTCCATGTGCTTTGGGATGACTTGAGCGCTGCATGAAGTCCCGCCATCGGTCCTTGCCCGACATAGAGATCGGGAATGCACTCCAATTCAAGAAATTGATAAGCGGCCGGGACATTCGTGGATAGGATTACCCGTCCGCTAACTTTGTCAAGCACCTGGACCGTTCGCTCGATTAAACTCATTCCCTCCATAGGCAACAGCGCCTTGTTTCTCCCCATTCTCCGGGAGGCTCCACCTGCAAGCACGATACCCGTCACCTGATCCGGCGAAAGGCCAACATCTAGGGAGTGATCGCTCATATGTTCTTCCCGCCTTTCTTACACGTTGTAAAAAAGTTGATTCAGTTTACAGATTAATAACCAGAATAATGGAAAATCATTTAAAAGATGGTTTGTATCCCTTTTCAATGCATGATACATTGAAAGGAAAGCGGCTTCCTATGTCGCCGCGATTTTGGATTGTATTCGGTTTGAAAGGAATGACCTACTTGCGGAATATGGACAATGCTCAACCTTCGCTGACATCGCTCAAGCTGTTCAACTTCTTCATTTACGGAACCATGGTCATCTTCACCGGTTTTTTCCAGTTATATTTGCAAGACATCGGCATGAGCAAAATCGAAATCGGCAGCCTGATGGCAATCGCGCCATTTGTGTCCATCTTCGCAAATCCGTTCTGGGGATTCTGGGGTGACCGGGCGGCCAACATCAAACGCGTGCTGCTGATCATGATGACCGGTACGCTGCTGCTGGTCCAGCTTGTATTTCAGGCGAATACCTATGCAATGATATACATGACGATGATTTTCTTTTATTTCTTCCAGACTCCGATGTTCTCGCAGACAAATTCGCTGATTCTAACCTATATTGAGGGGACGCAGCAAAAATTCGGCTCGTTCCGGCTATGGGGATCGCTGGGATGGGCGCTGACGGCAATTGCTGCAGGACCTGTCATCGACCGGCTCGGATCGGGACGCATCTCTATCGTGTTCTCGGTCATGCTCCTGGTGGCAGCGTTGTTCATGTTCACACTGCCCTCCATCCAGAAAACAACTACCTCGGCATCGGTTAACCTTAAAGGACTCAGCAGGCTGTTCCTGAATCCCTATTTTGTCTGGTTCATTCTGTTAGGCATCATGGTATCCATCCCGAACACAGCCAATAACACCTTTATGTCCCTATACATTCTGGAGCTTGGCGGTACCAAGCAGATGGTGGGCCTTGCCATCTTCTTCTCGTCGATATTTGAAGTGGTGATCTTCATTCTGTTTGACCGCTTCCTGAAACGGAAAATCAATGTCCTGGTCGGCTGCCTGACGATTGTCAGCCTGCTCTTCGCCCTCCGCTGGCTGCTGATGGCGGAAGCCAACAGCGCGCTGGAGGTGGCCTTCATCCAGCTGCTGCACTGCATAACCTTCGGCGGCTATTTCTATGTTGGCGTTCAGCTGACGATGCTATTTGTGCCCACGCCGTATCGCGCTTCCGGACAAGCGCTCTATACCTTGAGCTGGAGCGGCATATCCGGTGTCATCGGCGGTCTCGCCGGCGGCTGGATGTTCCAGAACTTCGGGGCGCAGATCATGTACCGGACCGGTACGATGCTTGCCATTGTGGGTGCTATCGGCTTTGGCTGGATGTGGTACAACCTTCGCAAGCACGGGTACCAGCCGCTGCATCCGGACGATCCCGAAGGCGACGAGATCGAGGAGTATGCTGCGAGTTAGAACGTGGTCCGTATGAGAAGTCGTTCAAATGACAAGATGGTATCACCGTAAATATAACAAGACTCGAATGAATCCTGTAACGGAATCTTCGAGTCTTGTTTACGTTATAGGGAGGCACGGGAGACTCTTCTCCCCTTCAATGCCTCCATTTCTATTTGCAATCTTGATTAGCTCTTCGGAAGCTGGAACGAGCTCTTCAGGGAGACTACGCGGTTAAATACCGGACGCCCTGGCTGCGAATACTTCGAGTCGACGTTGAAATATCCGTGGCGGAAGAACTGGAACTTGTCCTGCGGTGCAGCATCCTTCATATTCGGTTCCACGAATCCTTGCACGATTTGCAGCGAGTTCGGATTGATGTCGTCCAGGAAGGACTTCTCGGCAGCTGCTTCTTCCGCTTCGCCTGCAACCTCTGGTACCAATTCGGCTTCTTCCTCTTCGTCCTTGAACAGTGGTTCGAACAGGCGGAATTCGGCAGGTACGGCCTGCGTGGCCTCCACCCAGTGAATCGTTCCCTTCACCTTGCGTCCGGTAAAGCCGCTACCGCTCTTCGTCTCCGGATCATACGTGCAGTGGATCTCGACGACCTTGCCGTTCTCGTCTTTGATCACATCATTGCACTTAATGAAATACGCATGCTTCAAACGCACCTCATTGCCAGGGAACAAGCGGAAATATTTGCTCGGCGGATCTTCCATGAAATCCTCTTGTTCGATATAGATCTCGCGCGAGAACGGAATCTGGCGGACGCCCATCTCCGGATTCTCCGTATTGTTCTCGGCATCCAGCCACTCCGTCTGGCCTTCAGGATAGTTCGTAATGACCACCTTCAGCGGGTCCAGCACAGCCATCGTGCGCGGCGCCTTCAGCTTCAGGTCCTCACGGATAAAGTGTTCCATCACTTGGCGGTCCACCGTGCCGTACGCCTTCGAAATTCCCGTCTCAAACACGAAGTTGCGAATGGCTTCAGGCGTGTATCCCAGACGGCGAAGTCCGGAGATCGTCGGCATGCGCGGATCATCCCAGCCGTCCACCACATTCTCGTCTACGAGCTGCTTCAGTTTCCGTTTGCTCGTAACCGTCTGCGCCACGTTCAGACGCCCGAATTCGTACTGATGCGGTGTGCTGTCCATCTCGCATTCCGCCACAACCCAATCATAGAAGGGGCGCTGATCTTCAAACTCAAGAGAACACAGGGAATGCGTAACCCCTTCAATGGCATCCTCCAGCGGATGGGCAAAAGCGTACATCGGATAGATGCACCACTTGTCGCCTGTATTATGATGATGCGCGTGGGAGATACGGTAGATGACCGGATCCCGCAAATTGATGTTCGGCGAAGCCATATCGATCTTGGCGCGCAGCACGCGCTCGCCGTTGGCAAATTCCCCTTTGCGCATCCGCTCGAACAGATCCAGATTTTCTTCCACGCTGCGATCCCGGTACGGGCTATTTTGCCCAGGCTCGGTCAGGGTTCCGCGCTTTTCGCGAATTTGGTCAGCGGATTGGTCATCCACGTAAGCTTTCCCTTTCTTAATCAGCAGCACTGCGCGATTGTACATCTCTTCAAAATAATCGGACGCATACCGAAGCTCTTCCCAATCGAATCCGAGCCACTTCACGTCCTCCTTGATGGAGTTAACATACTCAATGTCTTCCTTCACCGGGTTCGTATCATCGAACCGCAAATGCGTCCGTCCGCCGAATTCATCGGCCAGCGTGAAATTGATCCATATGGCCTTGGCATGTCCAATATGCAAGTAGCCGTTCGGCTCCGGCGGAAAGCGGGTAACGATTTCCTTGACTTTACCGGACTTCAGGTCTTCGGTAATAACATTTTTTATGAAATTGGAGGGGGTGCCCCGATGGTTCTCCACGTTGATCAACCTTTCGTCCTGTAATTTCTGTCTATCTCCTGTATAAACGTGTTTCCCTTAAATATACCTGTAATGCCGTGATTGTTCAAGGAATTCGGCACTTCCGTGCCGCAAGTTGCCGACTTGGGATCAGGATTCCAGCGAGCAGCCTGCTCCCAGCATCTAACCTGCATACAGAGGATCCTCCCACAGCCGAAAATGCCGGTGAGAATCGTTTTGACGGGGGCTTTTCAATAGGGTAGCATGGAGAGAAAAACAACGATGGAAGGAGGCCTGCAATCATCTTATGAAACCTAGCAAATTCCCCAAAGAACAACGCGAACAGCTGGTTGAACGGGTTCAGGAATACTTTGAAACGGAGCGCGGCGAAACCCTCGGCCATCTGGCTGCGGAAGGGATTCTTGATTTTTTCATGGAGACCTTAGGGCCGCATCTATACAATCAAGCGCTAAGCGACTGCAGAACGGTGGTCAATCAGCGTATGATTTCCCTTGAAGAAGATATTTACGCATTAGAGCAAAAAGTGAAGCGGACTCGTTAAAGCTACATACACTTCACGATGGAGAACAAAGGAGATACCGTATGTTTGGATACACATTAGATGACCATGTTGAATTACGCCCCCTTGCCATAGAGCATGCACGGGCGATGTTCGAGATTACCGACCGGTCTCGGGACCGTCTCCGCAAGTGGCTCCCATGGGTGGATGCCGTCACCGAGGTCAACGATACCGTCAATTATATCAAAGGCGCCATGAAGCAAGCGGCTGAGAATGGCGGCTTCTCGGCCGGCATCTGGGTCCGCGAGGAGCTGGCGGGCACCATCTCGTTCCATGAGATTGATTGGAGCAACCGCTCCGTCAGCATCGGATACTGGCTGGATCAGCATTTTACGGGGCAAGGCCTGATGACAAGCGCATGCCGGGCGTTCACGGATCACGCGCTGATGCGCATGGGCCTGAACCGAGTGGAGATCCGCTGTGCAACGGCGAACCATCGCAGCCGGGCCATTCCGGAACGGCTGGGATTTGTGCTGGAGGGAGTCATAAGGGAAGCCGAGAAGCTGCCTCAAGGGTATGTCAACCATGCGGTCTACGGCATGATTCAGAGCGAATGGAAGCGGATGAGGTAACCCTTAATCCGAAATAAAACCGGCTTGTATCCTACGATAAGGACACAAGCCGGTTTTTGCTGTCTATGTGTTCAAGGCAAGGGCCTGGCTTGGCTGGGAGCACACGTCTCACTCCTGGTTGTCCCGCAGGGTCTCCAGCCATTTGCCGAATTGCTCCTTCAGGCTGGCTGACAGCACATCGATCTCCAGCATGCGGGACAACCCGTGTTCATCCTTCCGTCCATCCTTCATCATCTGGAGCACGTCCAGCACCGTTATGCCGGAAGCATGAGACTCAAGCTGAGCGACCACGGAATCGGCGCGGACATTCCCTTCCTCCAGGACCCGAAAGTAAAACCCGCTGTAGCCCGCATTCAATACTCTTGCCGGCATATCTTTAACGCCATGCTTTTGCGACAGCTTAAAGCATGGATACCGGGGCTGGCTGACCTGCACCACCGCGTTGCCTATCCGGTATACATCCCCAATGCAGACCCGATCCTCCAGCATCCCCCGCAGCGTCAGGTTTTCGCCAAATGCAGCATACTCCATCTGTTTGCCCAAAGAGCGTTCCCAATAAGGATAATGCTCAGAGGGGTACGCACACACCGCCTTATCCACGCCGCCGTGATTGACGAGATCGGCCTGGCCATCCCCTTCGAAATTCAATGTACTTAGGAACAAGGGGCCTTCCGCAGGCTGCTTATAAATCCCCGTAGACAGGTCCTTTCCCAGGTAATCAACCGTTACAGGCTTTCCCACATTCAGCGATACAATGCCCATGGTCATGGAAAATAACCTCCGCCTTCTTTTCTTTTCATCTACTATATGCAATAGCCTGTGCCCTTGTCCAGAAGCCATTTAAGCGGCGGGCCAAATAACATAAGGCCAACCAGAAATCCCTGATTGACCTTAACATACGAAACAGCCCGGCAAGCTGCCGGACTGTTCAAACCTATAACTCCATCTCTCTGCTGCCCGTTAACCGGCCTAGAGGGATATCATGATGTGATCATGATAAGAAGCAACACATTAAGATATCATCGACGTAACGTCCATCCACGTAGAACTCCTGAGTCAGTCTGCCCTCTTCCTGAAACCCGCAGTTCCTGTAAAAAGAGAGTGCGCCCGGATTGCTGGACAGCACCCGCAGCCTCAGCTTCGAAATGCCTTCCACGCGCGCCATATCCTTCACGGCATCGATCAGCCGCTGTCCGATGCCCTGCCGTTGATAAGCAGGGTGAACCGCTATGTTCAGCTCCAGTACATGACGATTACTGTGAAGACTTGTGGGCGACCGGAATCCGATGTAACCGCACAGTTCTTCCTCATGCAGCGCCACGAGCTGTGTGCCTGGCGGACAATGCAGAAGATAATGTTCTCTTGAGGTCCACTCCAATGGGGCAGGGGCCGTGTTGCGATCCCATACCAGTTCGTCGAGTTCCATGAGTGCAGCAGCATCTTTCATCTCGGAGAACCGGATGGTCAATGTCTCTTGCCGGGTCTTCATCGCCATCCCTCGCTTTGATAACCATTCCCTCTATTATATCAGACCAGTTAGCCTTCTTGCAGACGAGTTTCACGGGTCAAGATTTATTGTTCATGAATAGAGGCGTAAATATCCACGACACAGCCGGTGTCGCCCTCTCCGGCCAATCGTTTGAAATCCGCACCTGCAATACGAACGCCGCCTGTACGGTATCGGTTCCGGATGGCATCCGCTACCACATCCTGCCCGTTAATCGTGATACGGGTCCGCTCGGCGCGATCCACGTGATAAATGAACGTTACCGCCTTCCCCGCATAATTGAATTGGAACTCCAGGCCATCCAGCGTCTTCGGCAGGACCGGATCAATCACCAGGTCTCCTCCCGCTTCGCGAATGCCAAGCGCATTGGAAATCAGCTGGTTCATGTAGATCCCCGGGCCGCTGGAATAAATCCGCCATCCGCCTTTGACAGGCACGCGTCCGCTCCGCAGCGCATCAAACGATTCCTGCGCTTCATAGCGCGTGTTGAACTTCCCGTCCGAGCTGCTGAAATACGCATTGCTCTGACGCAGCTCCGCATTTGGCACAACCTCTGTAATGCCGATCGGGTTAATACACTCAAGCCCGCTCCAAACCTCACTGCTCTTGCCGAGCTTGGCCATCGCCTCTACATAACGGATGTGCGCATGCACATATTGAAGACCAACCTCCCGGCCAAAATTCGCCGCCTGCTCCGCCCGCTTAAAGTGCGTGCTAACGCCCCCGGCATATACGGCTGGACGGTTCATCAATCTCACGCCGTCCGGACAGAACAGCTGCTCACGGATGATCTCATAATGGCTTGCTGCCTGCTCCGGCGTCAGCAGCTCGCTAATCATGCTGCGCGTCATCGGAAGAAGGCGGTACTGGATTCCCGTTTCCTGATCGGACGGATGCAGCAGGAATTTGCTCTGCTCTTTGCTCTCCATATAGACAAAACCGGGAATCACTTCAGAATTCAGAATATACGTATTGAAATCCTGCTGGATTCCTTCCGCGAGGTCCCCTATCGCATCGGACATCGCTTGGTCCACACGCTCCATAACGCGGGAGAACTGGTTCAAGGTCTGATAGGTCAAAGCTACCGTCCAACTGCTGACCATGAACTGCTTCAGCTGCGCGTTCGCCGGCTGAAGCGTATCATCCCAGTCCCCGTCTCCATAAGAAGACAGATAAGTGTCATGAAGGAAATGATTTTGAATATAGGCCATTTGCTTCTTCACATGCTCAAGCACGGTGTACGTCTGCTCCGTAAAATCGAAGCTGTGCTTTCTGGTGTAAGGAACAACCGAATCCAATATGTCGTAATCATGTGTGACGGCCAAGTAATCGCCCAGCACCTTAAGCGGCCATACGATAATATCGCCGTGGCTCTCTTCCTGCTGAATATGGGCATATTGATCAAACATGAACCACTGCGGCCAATTTCCGTCATCCTCATACTGGTGGGAATACACCTCTAGCAGGATATCGCGTACCTGCTCATATTTATGCGTAGCCATGAAATATTCAACAGGCCCTTGGCACACATCGCGCGTTCCCCACGCAGCGCCGCCGTATTGTTCCAGACCGTGCGGTACCGAATAGTGAACGAGCATGTTATGCGTATACCACCAGGCGAGCGCATTCACCTTGAACAAGCCATCTTCCTGTCCATTCTGCAGACTCAGATGGAACCCGTTCATGACGGACGCATAGAATGAGCGGTAGCTTGCAATCTCTTCATCAGCTTCCCGCGCCGCAAGAGGAACGTTCGCTGCATCAAGGCTGCCTTGTACGGTCATGGTCCATTCCGCACTCTCGCCAAGCTCAAGCACTGTTAAGGAAGCACTGCCAGACGCGGTGTTGCTTGCCAGACAAGTTTCATCCTTAACCTGCATATCGGCTCCCGTCACGCCAAGACGATAATGCAAATCTGTGTACACAGAAGCACTGAGTGAAGACGAATCGGCACGGAACGTCAGATTACCGTCTTCCTGAACCATATGATAAGGCACTTCGTATTCGTTGACATCCATCGTGATCTGCATAGTGACCAGATAACGATAAGCCCTTCTGCTCTCGGAACGGACTTGAAGCGTAACCTCCGATGCCGCAGCAGACGTGAAGTTGGTGATGATCAGCATGTCGCTTTCGGTCTTATAGTACCACCGCACATAGTTAAAGCCGATCTCGAACACGGATGGCATCGTCAGAAGACGATACTCGCCGTCCATTTCCACATAAATCCGCTGACCGGATGTCTTAGGCACGTTCAGTGCATTCCGCGCATGACTCATCATTTTGTTGAAGTTCGTGTTCCCCGTCACCAGCTGGGAATTAAACACACCATACATGTAAGAGGTTGTCGTAATGACAGGACTGCCCAGCTTCACATTGTTGCCGCTCATCAAGATATGGCCATGTGGACGCTCTACGCGAAGCTCCTTCTCCTTCATGACGATATGTTCATAAGTATCCGTGAAGAACGAGAGCAGTTCTTCCCCGTCACGCTCCTCTTGGCGGCGTACAGGGTACAAATTGTTCAGCTCGTCTTCCGTCAGCGGCAATGTGCGCAGAGGCTCCCCGAAACGCTCGGATCGCTCGATCCGAGGCAGCGGATTGCCCGTCTCCGTCAAGCGGGACGCTTCAACCTGCTGCCATGCAGCCTGAAGCTCATCCTGGAATTCCAGTGTCGTGACTGCATCCGGATGATTCTCTTTAAACAAGCCGTAAAATACGAACCGGGTTGTGCCACTAAGCGGTACGCGAGGGGACTGCAGGGCCGTATAGGCAAACTCGTATTGATATACCTCATTCGGCAGGCTCTCCTTGGATAAAGCCTCCGCCTGATTCGTCTCTTTATAGGAAAGGCCAAAAAACTGAAAGCCATCCGTTGCATACCCGACCGCAGAAGTCAGCGCTCCCTGTTGGAGATAGGGGAATACGCCTCCCTGCGGCTGATTTTGACGGGAGCACACGACATACCCCAGACCTTCCTGCTCGAATACAGCATGGTCGATGTATTGGGACAAATATGCTTCATTGGTTCGAACGGCGCCCGGATGGGCGATGCCGATATCCTGTCCATACACGACGTCGGCTAGAATTCCTTCCCCCTGGAGCTGAATGTCCCAGAACCACGCGCCGGTATCCGTTGGGGTAAACAGAACCTTATAATCTACTCCCTTGACGCTGCCTTCCCACATCATCCGGTTATCCGCATGAGTGACCACGCTGTTGGAGTGTACTCCGAGCATAGGAACGGCCTCAATACCGCTTTCAGTATGGATTCTCAGAAACAAATTATTGAGGGCGCCATCAATCGAATTGGAGAGCAGCTGATTAATCATCGTCGTGCCGTAAGTGGCTTGATAAAGATCACCGCTAGGCAAAAAGGAAAACGTCAATTCTCCTGCCTGGAGTACAACTTTTGCATCGTGCATTACTTGATTGGCTGTCACAAGTTTCACTTCCTATTCTGCATAAATGATGTTAGTCGTGTTATTTCCGAAGCTGAAAACGTCTTGTCTCCGTATCCCTGCTGTTCTTTCCGACCATGACGTCGAACTCACCCGCATCGCTGGTAAAGGACAGATCCGAATGATGATACCGCAGCTGTTCTTCGGTCAGCGTAAAGGTGATTTCCTGGCGTTCGCCCGGCTGCAGCAGCACCTTGCGGAAGGCTTTCAGCTCCTTGACGGGTCTAACGACCTCACCGGATCGGTCCCGGACGTACAGCTGGACAACTTCTTCACCGGCCATATCGCCGGCATTCGTTACCGAAACCGTAACTTCAAGAGGTTGATCCGGGGACATTTCTTCCGCCGACAAGTTCATGCTCCCATAGAGGAAATCCGTATAACTGAGGCCGAATCCAAACGGAAGCAGCGGCTCATTTGGAATGTCCAAATATTGCGATACATAGCGTACCTGCGCATCGGGCGCATCCTTCGGACGGCCGGTATTAAAATGGTTATAGTATACCGGCACCTGCCCAACGGAATAAGGGAACGACATGCTGAGCCGGCCGGAAGGATTCGCTTCGCCCATAAGCAGGGCAGCTACGGCCGCTCCGCCTTCACTTCCCGGGAACCAGGCTTCCAGTACGGCATCGACCTCATCCAGCACGCCGTGCAGATCCAGCGGACGACCGTTGAACAATACGGCAACCATCGGCTTCTCCAGCGTTTTCAAATGCCGAATCAGCTCGAGCTGCGGCTCCGGCAGAGTTATGAACGCACGGCTGCCGGCTTCGCCACTCATCTCGGAATCCTCGCCCAGCGCAAGCACGATCACGTCGGCTTCCTTCGCCGCCATCATCGCCTCATCCAGCTGCTGCCCGGTCATGACGTTCACGTTACAGCCCTCGGCTACCGTGAGGGCACCGGAAGATAGCTTGGAGCGCAGTCCCTGTTCCAGGGTCACCGCATCTTCCTTCGAGCCCGTCCAGGACCATGGCCCAAGAATATCGCCGCTGGCACCGAACGGGCCGATCAAAGCCACACGCTGCTCACCGCGCAGCGGCAGCAAGGAATCGTTCTTCAGGAGCACGCAGGATTTAGCCGCAGCCTCCCGGGCCGCCTGACGGTGCACTTCGCAGAACACAATCTCCCGTTCCGCCTGCGGATCGGCTCCCCGCACAGGGCGCTCGAACAGACCGAGACGCTTTTTCAATGACAGAATACGCAGCACCGCTTCATCGATCAGACTCTCGTCTACCAGGCCTTCGCGTACCATGTCCGGTAAGTGATGAACATAGCTGGAAGTCATCATCTCGATGTCCACGCCCGCTTCGATCGCTCTTAACGCGGCCTCTGCCTCGTCCTCCGCTACCCCGTGAGGAATCAGCTCTTTGACCGCACCCCAGTCGGAGATCAGCACGCCGTCAAAACCCCATTCGCGGCGCAGCACATCGCGCATCAACCGTTTATTGCCCGTAGCCGGCATGCCATCCACGGTATTAAAGGCGGTCATGACCATCTCAACACCCTCATCCAGCGCAGCCTTGTACGCAGGCAGGTAATATTCCCGCAGTTGACGCTCGGACATGTCCACCGTGTTGTAATCGCGGCCGCCTTCGCCTGCTCCATATGCGGCAAAGTGCTTCACGCAAGCGGCCAGCCGATTGAGATCGCCGCTCAGATCATCCCCTTGGAAACCTCTGACAAAGGCTCTGGCAAATTCACTGTTTAAATAAGGGTCTTCACCAGTCGACTCCATCACGCGTCCCCAGCGGGGATCGCGCACCAGGTCTACCATCGGCGCAAATGTCACATGCAGGCCGGATACCGACGCTTCACGGGCGGCGATTTCCGCACTCCGCTCCGCTAGGCTAGGGTCCCAAGAGCTCCCCATGGCAAGCGGCACCGGGAAGATTGTTTTAAAGCCGTGCACGATATCGGCCATGATGAGCAGCGGAATTTTCAATCGATTCTTGCGCAAATGCGCTTCTTGGACAGCTATCACTTCCTCCGCACCCGCCAAACCCAGCACGGAGCCGGCATTGCTTACGATCTCATCGGTGATACCAAGCGACTCCATCGGTCCTGTAATCTGCCCTGATTCTTGAGCGCCTTCGAAAAAAGGGACGGCCAGTTGTATAAGCTGCGCAATTTTTTCCTCCAGCGTCATCTGCTCTACCAGAGAAAGTAGTTGTTGGTCTGCCATTTCCCATCCTCCTTTGTTGTTGCCGTTCACTTCATAGTTAATTCGAAACGTTTTGATTTCTCCCGAAGCGGTCCATGTTTTCCTAAAAATCATATATTTTATAAGCATTTTTACTTAAAAATTAACTTTCTAAAAAACTAGGGAATCAGCGCTCATCTGCGCATATAATCGAAACGTTTCTATACATGCGGACGAAAAAAAATCAGGGCAGGGGCAGCCAATCCAGCACACGCTGAATTTTACGGTCCCAATATCCCCATTCATGACCACCGGGTTCTTCCTCATAGGTGATGTGAAGCCCCAGGCTGTCCGCATATTGTCTAAAGGTTTGGTTATCGTTGTACAAAAAGTCTTCGGTCCCACAACACTGATACAACAACGGTTTATCGCCTGTATATGCCGCGAATTCCGTGGCCAAAAACAACAAATCGTCCCGGCTCCCCCGTAATCTATCGACACGGCCAAAGAGGGTTCGAATTTCTTGCTCCTGAAAGCCCAGCCCTGCAGCACGACTGACAAGATCCAGCCCACCCGACAGGCTTGCGCCCGCCGCATATCGATCCGGATAACTCATGGCCAGCTTGAACGCTCCGTAACCCCCCATCGAAATTCCGGCGACAAAGGTATCTTCCCTTCGTCCGGACACCGGAAAAAACGATGGAACGAGCTCTGGAAGCTCCTCGCTCAGGAAGGTAAAGTAAGGCAAGCCGTTTGCCATGTCCATATAATAGCTTCGTCCGACGCCCGGCATCACGAGCGCGATGCCTTTATTCTCGGCGTATCGTTCGATGGACGATCTGCGCATCCATTCGGTCTGATCCGCTCCTCGGCCGTGAAGCAAATAAAGCACCGGCAGTTTCGAAGAAGAACCGTACGGCATCAAAGCGGCTTGCGGTATAAAAACCTCGATGCCGGTAGACAGTTTCAGTGTTTCGGAATAAAAATCACACGTGATCCATGCCAAGTTCCTCATCTCCAATCCGGTCTATTAATTCTCTACTTTGCTCTTCCCTGCAGATGCCCGTTCCATCATTTCAGTCGTCAGCATATAAGACTGCTTCACGGATTCGCCGCCCAATATCTGAAACAGCAAATGGGCTGCAAGCGATCCCGCCTCGCTCTTGGGCTGCTTGATGGTGGTTAGAGGCGGATTCACGTATTCAGCTAATTGAATATCGTCATATCCGATGACGGATACATCATCAGGCACCGATATGCCACTCTCCTCAAAAGCCTTCAATCCTCCGATGGCCATCTCGTCGTTGCCGTAGAATATGGCCGACGGGAGCGACCCCTGCATGATCATCATCTTGGTCGCATTGTAACCACCCTCGCGCACGAAGTTGCCACTGAGACGCCATTTCGACTGTTCCTCCAGCCCCGCCTCGGCAAGTGCCCGTAAATACCCTTGATAACGCAAATGATTATCGTACGAATCCGATGAACCGCTGATGTACGCCACATGCCGATGACCGTTCTCAAGCAGATAACGGGTAGCCGTATACCCTCCTTGCTCTCCATCAACCAGCACATTCACCAGGTATTCACTGCATAATGGACGATCCATCACGACGATCGGAAATTGGGGACCGGAGGTCTCGATCAGAACTTCATCCCGAATATTAGGTGCAAGTATGATGGCACCATCCGCCCTTTTCTCTCTCAAAAATTTAACCGCCGTTGAATCTCTGCCCCCTATCGAGCTGCAGGCGATCAGATCATATCCATTGGTTAAAGCGACTTCCTGCACACTTCGGATCAGCTCGGAATAATAAGGGCCGGATAGATCCGTCAGAATAAGAGCGATTGTCTTGGTGCGGCTCCGCTTTAAATCCATGGCAAATCCGTTCTTCCGATAATTCAACTGCCTTGCTGCATCGAGCACCTTTGATCTTGTCTTGGAACTCACTCTGCTGTCGCCGCTTAACGCGTATGAAGCCGTTGACAAGGCGACTCCAGCGAGCTTTGCCACATCCTTTATCGTTGCCATTTCCTTACGCCCCTTCTACTACTTAAGAAACTCTATCTATTTTATTTCATGCCAGAGATCGTATATCCTTCAATAATATGTTTTTGGAAGAAAGAAAATACGATAATAATCGGAACAACCATAAATGCAGCGCCTGCCATCTGGAGGCCGAAATCAGATCCATGCTGTCCTTTCAGAAGCTGCAGACCCACCGAAAGCGTATAAAGCTTTTGATCGTTTGCCATAATGAGAGGCCACAAGAAGCTGTTCCAGGCGCCAATGAACGCTAAGATTCCCTGTACAGCAAATACGGGCTTCGTGATCGGAACAATCAACTGGAAGAAAATCCGCAGCTCTCCCGCTCCATCCAGCCTTGATGCTTCAATCAAATCCGACGGGATTGTGGACATAAACTGACGGAAGAGGAAAATACCGAATGCTCCGACCAGGCCAGGCAGCACAATACCCGCCATCGTGTTAGTCAATCCCATGGCATTAATCAGCAGGTAGACTGGAATCATAGTAACCTGTCCCGGAATCATCATCGTTGCCAGCACGAGATAGAAAAGCTTCTTATTGCCAGGGAACTCGTATTTAGCGAATGCATATCCTGCAAGCGCATTGAGGAACAGACCGACAAAAGACCAGAATACAATGATAAGCGTATTTTTCAGGTATACAATAAAGTCCAGCTTCGTAAATAAATCCACATAATTTTTAACCGTAAATTCTTTCGGTAATAACGTTGGCGGAACCGCCGTAAATTCATTTTCCGGCTTGAATGAGGACGTGATCATCCAGATAAATGGAATCATCATCAGCAGTCCCCCTGCAATGAGCAGCACCGTCATGATTGTTTTCTCAATTCTTTTAGCTGCCATACCCTGAGCCTCCTTCAGTTACGATAAGGAACATCGCTTGAACCTGAACCTTAATATTCGACATCTTTTCTCTTGACTGCGAATTGTACGACCGTTACAGCGATAATGATAATGAAGAGCACAAACGATCCTGCAGCCGCATAACCAAAATTGCTAAGCTGGAAGCCATTGTTATAAATAAAGAGAGCCATCGACATCGTTGAATTGAGCGGGCCGCCCTTGGTCATAACCAGCGGCTCTTCGAAGAACTGAATCCAGCCGATCAATGTCGTTATGGTGACAAAGAAGGTCGCAAAGCTAAGCAGCGGTACTGTAACATATAGAAGCTTCTTCCATTTGCTCGCTCCATCAATTTCCGCAGCTTCATAATAGGAGCGTGGAATGCCCTGCAGCGCAGCCAGGAAAATGATCATGTTGAGTCCGATGGATTTCCATACGGCCAGCAGAATCAGCGATAGCTTGGCTAGTGCCGGATCTGTCAGCCACTGCTGAGCCGGAACTCCGAACCAGGACAATATATGGTTAAAGAGGCCGTAATGGCTGTTATACAAGTAACCCCAAACAACCGCGACCGCCACAATATTCGTAATGGAAGGCATATAATACACGACGCGGAATGTTTTAAACAACAATCCCGTGCCGTAGTTAAGCAGCAATGCAGCGCCCATGGCAAGCATTACGACAAGCGGAACTCCGATAATAACATAGAACATGGTGTTAAACATGGATTTCAGAAAGACCGGATCTTTAAATACATTCATAAAATTATCGAAGCCAACGCCTTCAATGTTTGAATAATTAGCGAGACCAGCAAGGTCAATATCTGTGAAGCTGATGACAAGCGCAATGATGATCGGAATGATTGAGAACGTCAGAAGCAGCACCAGTGCGGGCGCAATAAACATATAAGGATACTTATATTGGTTAAAGCGCTTGATAAAGTTCTGCAATGTCATTCACCTCCTGCAAGTGTGGGTTTCTCAATGAAAGAATAACGCCCTTTGGAAGCAGTCAGGCTTGTTTCATCCTTCGAAGAAACAAGCCGGGCTGCGTGAAGACGCACTCTTATTTTTTGTTTAGAATTTCAGTAGCTTTCTGATTCAGAAGATCCATTTCTGCTTTGATGTCAGCTCCGCCAAGGGTAATTTTCTCAAAAGCGGCAATGGCTTCTTGGGAGACAGCATCCCACTCCTTAATGAACGGAACAGGTTTAGCGCTTTCGAGCTGTTTACCAAAGGTAGCAAAAATCGGATCTTCAAAGCGTTGGTCTTCCCATGCACTCTTAACAGCAGGCAGGTTTTTGGCCACATCATAATTGGTCAGCTGTGATTCTTTTTCACTCATGAAGGAGATGAATTTAACGGCTTCATCTGCATTTTCGGTTGTATTGAATACCGACATGTTCGCTCCGCCTAGGAACGATGCATTGTTTTCTTTAGCTGGAAGTGTTGTCGTAGCCCATTTACCTTCAATTTCAGGCGCTTTGTCTTTAACGCCTTGAATCATCCAAGGACCACTGATAAACATCGGGAATTGTCCGTCTTTAAATGCGGCAAACAGATCCAAATCACTGGTAAGCGGCGTCATACCCGTGTCGTAGAAGCTCTTTAGGTATTCCATGGCTCCCATGAATTCCGGCTCGTTAAAATGAGGTGCCCGGTTCGCATCGATCATATCGCTTCCATTCTGCCAAGCAAACATGGACAGATAGTTCATATCTTTCGCATCAATGGTGATTGCGTAATTGCCGTCCCCTCTAGCTGCCAGTTTCTTACCGGCATCCTTCATTTCATCCCAAGTCTTAGGACCTTCCGGATAGCCTACCTCAGCCAGAATGTCCGTACGGTAGAACAGTACGCGCGTTTCCACATACCATGGGATACTGACAACCTTGTCATCATAACTCATGGTTTGCACAGCACCGTCAAAATAGTTTTCTTGCTTCAAGTTTGGATACTGCTCCAGATAAGGCGTCAGATCGAGCAAAGCTCCAGCCTGAGCAAATTCCGGAATCCAGGTTGTTCCCATTTGCACAACGTCAGGGCCGCTTTTGGATGCAACGGCTGTTAGCAGCTTATCATGCGCGCTGCCCCAAGGAATCAATTGAACGCTTACTTTAACGCCTGGGTTCTTCTCTTCATATGCCTTAATCAGAGTTTCATCTGTTGTGTCACCCATCAACCAAACTTTCAGCTCTTTCTTGCCCTCGCCGCCTTTGCTACCTCCGTCTGCTTTCTCAGACCCGCCCGAGCATCCGGCTAATACGACGGAGAACATCAGCAATGCTGCCAACGTCCACAATATTGATTTTTTTCTCATTCTACATTCACCCCGTTTTTAATGTTTACCACCATGCGAAACGTAATACAAAATCCAATTGAAAGCACTTACTTCGAAACGTTTCGATTTTATTCGAAAAAATAAAGACGCCGGATAAAGGTTATTTCTATAATCCTACTGTCTCTTCATTCCCCCTATAAAGCACCTTTTCATGGTTATCATTGGGATAATCATGCTCTTGCGTATTCATAATAAATAGATTGCTTGCTTGATAACTTCAAAAAACGCATTTCCTTTTGAAACGTTTCGACAAGTTCATTATAGCTCCCCCTGAGAGCGATTTCAATATCCTTTTTATTTTTTTTGTAAGGCGTTTCTTTGACAAGTGGTGTAAGCCTTGAACCGTAGACAAAAAAGCAGCAAGCTCCGAAGTAGGCCTGCTGCTAAATCCTATATCTTGCAATTATTTCAACTTTTAAAACCTGGGCTAGGCGTTAAGGTGACCTGCATTCTTGTCATGACCGTCATGATGCAGCGGGATGCCCTTACTAAGCCGGCCATGTACCGCAAATGACAGGATTGACAGCACGGCAACACCTGCTGCCAACCATGCCACCGGCGTCAGCCCGCCGCCGTCATACATCGTTCCCATCGCATAAGGCCCAATCACCCGGCCTGCAGCACCCATGCCGCCTGTCACGCCGATATAGAACGGTGCGGCTTGTCCTGCACGCTCCGAGATAAAAGCCGGAATCGCAGGCGAAATCAGCATTTCACCCAATGTAGCCAGCACCATCGCGAAGATCATGCCCGGATAACTGTGCACCGTCACGATAACGACATAAGCTGCCAGATAGAACAACGCGCTTGCCGTCATCTGACTGCTCTCCGTACGGGCCGCCCAGCGCTTGATGGCATTCGTGAGCGGCTGTGCGGCAAAAATCAGGATCCCGTTCAGCGTCCATAAATAGCCGTAAGCTGTCTTGGACATTCCCTCCGAGATGATGAATGGAGACACCCCTGTATTCCAGATGGAATTCCCGAACCACAAGAACAGGGAACCCATTCCCATAAAGAGATAGATTCGGGTGTTCCCGAGCAATGCCCAAGCCCCGGGACCCGCTGGCAGCGGACTCTTAGGCTGCGGATGATGGGCCCCTTGCGATACGTCCGTTCCACCCAGCTTCGTCAGGTAGGACAGGAAGAAAATCGCAAATCCTAAGGATGTGACCCCGTTTAAGACAAAGCTTAAATGATAGGAAATCTCAGCCAGGAAACCGCTCATGGCCGTTCCCAAGGCTACGCCTATATTATTCGCGACATAAATGACATTAAACAATTCTCCCCGCCGATCGGCAAACCGAAAGCCGATAAATGCCTGAATAGCCGGCATCGACACCGCGTTACAGAATCCGATGAAACCCATCATAGCGAT
This sequence comes from Paenibacillus sp. NPDC058898, assembly GCF_049316025.1. NCBI lineage: Bacteria > Bacillati > Bacillota > Bacilli > Caryophanales > Paenibacillaceae > Paenibacillus > Paenibacillus sp. NPDC058898. The sequence goes on from NZ_JBMOSM010000005.1 coordinate 205,446, forward strand.
GAACAAGCCCCATAATCCATTAATGAACGGAAGGGTGAACAACCCGAGGGCATTCAGCAGCAGCGAGCCCACAATGAGCTTTTTCACCCCGACCCGGTGGTACAGCGCGCCGCCAAGGAGTTGACCGACGATTCCCCCCATGGACTGAATCAGAATGACAAAGCCTGCATCCTTCATGCTGCGTCCCAGTTCATCAAAGACATACATCGTTGTCAGCGGCCACATCAAGGACCCGCCTGCAGAGGCAACGAGACTTGCAACAAGAAAACCTTTTACTTCCCTAGGGTACTGCTCCAACCATTTCATGTTTATTATCTCCCAGCAGCCTCGCAGCAGTATAATTACGTATTTAACCTAAAAAAAAGCCCATGCGGGCTTTTATAATTCTTCTTGAAGAAAGAGGCGAACGCCATCTTTATGATGCTCCTATAATCCTGTAAGAATGAACATTGCTTGTCATTTCTTATCGCCCAAATCCTAGTATCGCTTGAGAGATCCATTTTTAGCAAGCACACTCATTGACGCTTTACCATAACAGCGAACAGGACGCTAAATAGCGGATCCCCAATTCTCAAATAACCCCTTGATTCACACCCCCCATCTATCCCGACGCCTTCTTATCAGGGTTTGAATTTCTTGATCTTGCAGGAATGCGTATTTGAACCGAAGTGCCGATTCCAACTTTGCTGAAGATGGACACGCCATATTCGCTCCCGTAATGCAGCTTCACTCGCTGGTCAATGTTTCGAATCCCGCAGCCCATATGGCTGTTATCCCGGGGATCGAATATTTCATCGATTCTCCCCTGCTTCATGCCAAGGCCGTCATCGATGATCCGGTACAGGATATCATCGCCTTCCTTCTTAACTGAAACACGAATATGAATTCGATCTCCACTCCAAGCATGCTTCAGTACATTCTCAATGAAGGGCTGCAAAATCAGTTTAATAGTCTCGTAAGGCCATATATTCGTATCGATATCAAAAGTGACTTCCATACGCTGACCATATTTTACCTTTTGAATATCCAAATACGCATTGGCCTGCTCAATCTCTAATGCTATGGGTATCAATATTCTTCCTGAATTTAATGTGAGTCGATAAAATTGGGCCAACTGCACAACCATATTCTGAAGCTTCTCCGTCTCGCCAAATTTCGCAAGTTGGTTAATGGATGATAGCGTATTGTATAAGAAGTGAGGATTGATCTGCGATTGTAGCATTTCAAGCTCGGCTTCCTTCTTTTGAAGTTGGGTTAAATACACTTCTTTTATTAACGCTTCGATATCCTCCCCCATCGCATTCAAGGCATTCGCAATTTGAGGGAACTCCCCTTTGCCCCGATAAGTGATCCGTTTATGCAGATCCCCTTCCCGAAATGCATTGAGTACCCCTACAATCTTCAGGATTCGCTTAGAGAAAGACTGGGAAATAACATACCCCGTGTATGTAAACAACACTACGCAGATGATGCAAATCGCAATCAAAACGGTTCGTACCCTCTTCGCTTCCTGTTCAATAATGTTCAGCGGAACCTGGGCAACAATCTTCCAATTCTTCTGCGGCAAATCTTCTTCGATGATCAAATAATTCTTCATATCGTTTGCTGCCAAAGCAGCATACTGCTCTGCCTTGATGCGGGTTGTGTTATGTTCAACGAATGGGCCGGAAGTAAACACCACATTCCCGTAGGGATCCAGTACCGATAACATACTTCCTTCGCCAAGCTTCGTGTAATCCACACTATCGAACAGTTGCGACAAGCGAACACTGAAGCGCATGATTCCCATTTCTTTAATCTCGAGTGGATTATTCATATCCACCAAACGTCGAATCATCGAGATCCGCCCATCCCGTTCATCCTCTCCTACCTGCCTCCATATCATCGTTGAATTATATTTCTCTTCCGGTAGTGTAAAATACCAAAACTCACTGGAAATTCGAGTCATATGGTAAATATCATACGTTTGTTCGTTGAAATCTTGATTTTTCTCGTTGTCCCAATTTTTATATCTCTCGTACACCGTTTGATTATGAAAATAGACAGATAGCCTTAAATTAAGACCTATCGCCCTTGCAGCGCTCTCCAGCTTCGGAAGAATGATATTGCTCATGCGGATATGATTATCCGTGCCCGATAAATTCCTGCGGACGCTCTGAATCAATGTAGGATCATCGTACAATGTCGCCGATGTTTGAACGATATCGTCCACTTTATAGGCTACGTTATCTCGAATCTGCTTGAGCGTCCCCTGGATATTAACCCGGGTTTGTTTGCGCATCGTCTCATCATACATAGAATGTAAAATATAAAAGTTCACGAAAACCAACAGCAATATAAATATTGTAAAGGTCAACATGAGCTTGTAGCCGATAGGTATATATCCCAACTTCTTGCCATTTGTTCTGGATGATAGAATCCAGTGATTGTTCATCCCAATTCTCTCTTTCGATATTCCATCGGTGTCATTGCGAATTTTTCTTTAAATTGGCGGCTGAAATAAGGAAGATAGCGGTATCCTACCTGATTGGCGACCTCGTATATTTTGATACCGGGCTCCTTCAGCAATTCGCACGCTTTTTCCATGCGCATCTGCACAAGTAGCTCATTAAACGTATTTCCTGACTTTTCTTTAATTAGAAATCCGATATGACTAGGCGAAAAAGAAAAATGTTGTGCGATATCCTTTATCGTTATATTCTCGCTCATACGTTCCCGCATGGTTTGGATTACACTTCGGATAAACTTGCTATCCTTCGAATTGGATTTCTCGTACAATCTTTCAGAAATTTCGAATATATGCTGTATAAACCAGGAGCGAATATCGCTAACGGTTTCCAATTGCATCAGAATATCCAGATGATGAATTTCCATGCCCAGCAGCTCAAACAAATCTTCGTTTCTACTGCTTAAATATTGCTCGAGCTTCCAAATAATATAATTTGACATATTATGTACGGTAAATCGTGAGCGCAGACTTCCAATGGAACCGAATAATTTCTCCAGCTCATCACAAATCTGAACGAGCTCATATTTCTCCATCGCATTCAGGAGAACAGTCATACGCTCATCTAGAATCTTGGCGTCGATCATTCCCGGCTCGGCACTGACGTCTTCGTACTTAATCACGCTTCCCTTGCCTAAAAACATTTTGCCTTCCACAGCTTCAACCGCTTGCCGGTATGAAATCTGGAGTTGGTTCAAGGTATGGACAGGTTCGCCCAGCCCTGTCGTGATCGAGATTGTCAAATGCTGCCGAAGCTTATCTATCAATGCGTCTACCGTTTGAATGACATCGGAATCCTCAAGCAATATCGCTACCCGTTGAGTTGACAGCTTGCAATATAGCAGCTTGCCCATTTCCGCGATAGCCTCCTGAATTTGCTGCAAGAATATCCTCGCCATTTCCCTTTGTGAAGAAAGACTACCCGCTTGGCGCCATGATACGTTATCGAGCTCCATAACAGCGATGCGGATTGGCCACTTCAACTGGTCGAATTCATATGAAAAGCTCATCATTGTCAACGATTCTTCTGACTCTTCTGATTCTTCCCGTTCAAGCAAACGTATGAGAAAATCACTTTTGACAATGGGAATCATCTCATGGTATGCCATCTCTACTTCGCGATGCTTCAACTCATCATCAAGATCCCGTTTCACTTTGAGCAATGACGAGATCAGTTCTTTGTCGTTCATTGGCTTCAGCACATAGCTATAAGCTTTCAGAGACAACGCTTCCTGAACATAACTAAATTCCTGATATCCACTGACAAATATAATTCGTATATTCGGTTTATGTTCTAATGCAATACGTGCAAGCTCAAGACCGGACATATAGGGCATGTTAACGTCGCTGACTAGAATATCAATGTCCTTATTCTTAATGATCTCACATGCCGATAATGCATTATTAATACCATCTACTACTTCCATGCCCAGATCAACCCAGGGAATGAACCTTTTCATACCTTCCAAATCTAGTTCCTCATCATCTACGAGCAGCACCTTGTACATGGTAATCCCCCTAGCCAATTGTAAAAATTTGCCTTATTTTCATATCATACTATACATAATGAACTAACGGATACAAAACAAGGGTAATCGATACTAAAACAGAATCATCCCACAGAGTCCGAGGGACTCATTGGGATGATTCATTACGATTGTTCGATTAAAGATTATTTATTCTGTTTCTCAAGATTTGCCTGCCACTTAGCTGTACGGTAATCAAGAAGCTGCTGGTAACCCAGATCCATCAAACTCTTGTTTCCTTGATCAAGAATTTGATCTACTTCTTCATCACTCTTCGCCATAACGGAGTTAGCATAAATTTCGAGGAACAATTCATCCACAGATTTGGCAATAATATCTTCATCTGAGTTTGGAGGAGCATCAAGACCAACAAATTCAGTAACGTTTAATTGTGTCGGCCAAGTAACCGTTTGTTGGTAACGCACTTCCCACTGCTGTTCTTCAGCAGGAAGGGTCGACATATACTTCCACTTAGCAGGGTCAATATAACTCGTATTACCTACGAGCTGCCACGGGCTATTCTCAGCTGAGATTTTTGTTACTTCTTCTCTATCATAATTTTCTGTGAAATTTGGTTGACCATTCTCATCGAATCCCTTCCAGTTCTTACCTTCTGGACCGAAGAATTGAACGTTCATACCTTCTGGACCTGTCATCCAGTCAAGGAATGCGAAGATTGCCTCTGGATCTTCGGCTGCTGTAGTAATATGTGCAGCGTTCCATCCAAAGCTCGTGTAAGTACCTGCAGTAATCTTGTTCTTATCCAATCCTGGCTTATGAATAGGCCAAATCATGAAATAACCGCCATTTGGATCGTCCTTCGTTAATTCAATCTGTGCTTTTGCTGCGATATCTGTCGGGCTTGAACCTGCAAATACAGCCACTCGACCCGTCATTACTTTCTCTTTAACCATATCCTCGGTTTGGCTAAATGCATCTTGAGAAATAAGTTTCTCTCTGTAGAGCTTAGCGATATATTTCTGAGCTTCACGGAATGTTGGATCTGTAAGTAACGGAGTCAGTTTTCCATCCTTTGGAACAGCAAGCAAGTTTGCTTTTAAGTTCGAATAGCTTAATTGCTCTCCAAATGCCGTATATAATACCCCAAGTCCTTGTCTATCCTGCGCCCGGTGCGGTTCGAATGGAACAATTGTATCACCATACTTGTCTTTAACCATCTTCAAGTAGTTATACAAATCGTCAGTTGTTTCAAGTGGTGGCTGACCTAACTCATCATAAATTTTCTTGTTAACAACATAACCTGCAGTACCATAAGGATTAGATGAGTACCAATTAGGGAATCTGTAAATCTTTCCATCGTCAGCACGAAGCAGATCCAGATCGCCCATCCATGTTTTCAGGTTAGGATATTTATCTAACCAAGGATCGAATGCAACGAGCTTACCTTCTTTTTGAAGGCTTAAAATCATTGGTTCGTCACGGTCTGTCCAGATCAAATCAGGGAGATCGTCAGATGCAATCATTGCACTCAGCTTTTGCTTATGTGCTCCATTAGCCGCAATTACATCGATTTTCACTTGCTTCTCTTCACTTAAATACTTACCAAGCGGAACGCTTTCCCACTTAGGGAAGTCTGTTCCTTCATAGTGAGCATAAGCTGAAAACTGAAGCGGCTTCTCGCCAAGTACCCACTTGCCTTCATCACTGCCTTCTGCTGGCGGGTCCGTTTTCTCGCCGCTATCGCCGTTAGCTGCAGGCGGTGCTGCTGGAGCTGGCTCAGCTGATTTGCCGCCGCATCCTGCCAGAGCTGTGACCAGTACGAAAATCAAAGATACCATCAACAGCAAAGACTTTCTTGTCTTTCTCATGTACTAAACCCCTCTCAATCTAAAAATATATATGTTCAAAGCTGTTCGCCTTAAACCGTTCTTAAAACTACTCTTTCAGCGAGCCTACAAGAACACCTTTAACAAAGTACTTTTGCACAAAAGGATATACAAGAACGATTGGCAGTGTCACTACAATCATCATCGCCATTGTGAGTGATTTGGAGGTGATCTGTTTTGACCGTTCCATTAACATAACAGAAGCGCTATCAAGTACTGAGTTTGAATTCGTTACAATATTGGCATTCAGCGTCTGCCGCAATATCGTCTGTATTGGAAGCAAATTATCACTAGTAATGTAAATACTAGGATAGAACCAATCATTCCAGTGACCTACGGCTGTGAACAATGATAGGGTTGCAATTACCGGACCGGACAGCGGAAGTATAATCCGGAAGAACATTCCCCAGTTGCTGCAGCCATCAATACTAGCAGACTCTTCCAAACCAACAGGGAGACCTTTAAAGAAGGTTCGGAATATAATCATGTTCCACACGCTAATTAAGGTTGGAATAATAAACACCCAGAAAGAGTTCATCATACCAAGCGAACGGATCAGGAGATAAGACGGAATCAATCCTCCAGAAAAATACATCGTAAATACCAAGAACACCATATAAAAGTTCCGACCGATCAAATAGGTACGAGTCATTCCGAATGCCAAAAGGGCGGTCATAAATATTGACGTTGCGGTTCCGACTATGGTCCGGCTAACGGATATAAAGAATCCATTAGCCAATCGGTCATCATCTAATATAATTTTGTAATTCTCCAGTGTGAATTCCCGAGGCCAGAAGGTAATCCCGCCTTTAGCGGTGTCTACACCCTGGTTAAAGGATACGGCCACAGCATTCCAGAATGGATAAAGCGCTGAAAAGGCCAATAAAGTAAGAAATGTATAGATCAAGACAAGCACGATCTTGTCACCAGTGCTAATTCTTTTTAGCATGCTGTACCTCCTGATTGCTACTGATTATTACCATAGACTGTTACCGGATCTTCGGGCCGCATAGTTAGCGATCGTAAGCAGGATGACAGCGATGACCGATTTGAAGAGTCCGATGGCAATCCCGTAAGAATAGCGATTTCCTCCTAGGCCGACGCGATAAACATAGGTATCTACAACGTCGGCTACCGGCCTTAATACAGGGTTAGAGGCCAACAGCAAGATATCCTCGAATCCTGCATCGAGCAGTCTACCGATTGCAAGTATCATAAAGATGATAACGACTGGCATAATCGAAGGAACCGTAATTAGATAGATCTGCTTTGTCTTGCTAGCCCCGTCGATGTCTGCAGCTTCATACAGAGCCGGATCAATACTGGCTATGGCGGCGAGATATACAATCGAGTTAAAACCAATCTCTTTCCATACGTTAGCCGAAATCAGAATTGTCCAGAAATATTGTTTTAGAGAAAGGAAGTTGATCGGTTCATCAATGGCCCCCACACTCTGCAGCAGCATATTAACACTACCATTCTCTGTGGAGAGCATTGCAATTACAAATCCCGCGACAATAACCCAGGACAAGAAGTGAGGCAAGTAGGTAATAGTCTGGATAAATCTTTTGAAAAACATATGTCGAACTTCATTCAACATCAGTGCGAGAATAATCGGTGCCGGAAAACCAATAAAGAATTTAAGTAAACTGATTACAATCGTATTCCGAATAATCCTCTCAAACTCTGGGGCATTAAAAAAAGCCTCAAAATGTTTAAAGCCCACCCATGGATTTTCAAAAATCCGTGAACCAGTAAAAATGCTGTAATCCATAAATCCGGTGATTACACCGTACATCGGCAGGTAGGCAAAAATGAAAATCAGAATAACTCCTGGAATAACCATCAGCTGAACATCCCATTGCTTCATTAAGCGCCTAAATAAGCTATTATTATGGACCTTTGGCTGCCGGGAAATGGGTGATGGTTGCTGTTCTGTAGTAGCTTGCGGCATATTTATCCTCCTGTTACAAATTGATGTAAATACATGCCGGTTCTCTGAAATCTGCGACTTCGAAACCGCTTGCAATTGACTTAGTACCATTCTACCCATGGAAATATATTGAAGCTATATAATAAAAGCCCGATTTTTTATACTTCTACCTGAATGTTTCATCCGTTCCAGCCAATTAAAATAACCGTCTATCGACGTACTTTCTCAGTAAACAGACCTTATTTGGCAGAGGTATTTCTTGCGCGACAAGGATGCTAACCCTTGAAAAAAAGACTGCCTTCAGGTCATATAGACCTTCAAGACAGTCTTTGTATTCATCTTTAAGCACCGATTATTGTAGTCCTGACCTCTACCACCGTTGAGAAGAAGGTAGCTCCTTCGCCCATATCCGACAACCTGTCGGGTGTAAGGGCATTGGCGCGCTGCTTCCTGCCTTCGCCTTCCCACCACAAGCCTTGGCTGACTACGGTGCCCGGCAGCATTTTATCCGTCACCTTGGCTCGGACTTCGTAGGTTCCACGGTCGTTGTACACCGTAACCATGTCTCCGTCCACTATACCGCGTTCCTCTGCATCCGCCGGATGAATCTGCAGGGCAGGCTCCTTCTCCAACTTCTGATGCTTCTCCACATTCGCAAAGGTCGAATTCAGGAAGTTGTGGTTCGGCGGCGAAATGAACATAAGCGGGTATCTGTTCCCGCGGCCGCGCCTTACACCGTCATATCCTTCCTTCAAGGGCACGTAAGTCGGAAGAGGCGGAAGACCTGCTTCCTCCAACTTCGCGGAGTAAAGCTCGATCCGGCCCGAAGGCGTCGGCAAACGATCCAGATATGTTTCAAGCGGCGTCATGTCAAGCTTCACATAGCGGTGTTCCTTTAGCTTGTCCAGCGTGACGCCGTTCAGATAAGGGTTGTCCGGGAAGTCGAGCGCTCTTGCCATCATCTCCTCTTCGGTCTCATGGAAGGCCGGGTCGGTGAACCCCATGGCCCGGCCCAGCAAGGAGAACAGCTCCACGTTGCTCTTGCTCTCCCCGAGCGCCGGAATGACCGGCTCCTGCAGCTGGATATACTGATGCCAGTAGGATGCGAACAGGTCCGTATTCTCAAATGAGGAGGTTGCCGGAAGCACGATGTCCGCATACTTGGCTGTATCCGTCATGAACAAATCGTGTACGACGGTAAACAGATCCTCCCTTGCAAACCCTTCGCGCACCCGCCCGCTGTCAGGAGCGACAACCAGCGGGTTGCTGCAATAGACAAAGACCGACTTAATCGGCTGTTCGGTCATGGCAAGCACCTCGCCGATCCGGTTCATGTTAATGGTCCTGGCATCCGGATTCGGCCGGAGATCCGGACGCTCCAGTGCATCGCTGTCCATGCTGTTGTAGCCACCATTCGACTTGGCAGCCCCTCCGCCCCGCTTCAGCCATTGTCCGGTCAAGGCCGGAAGCGCCGCAATGCTGCGCACCGTCAAGCCGCCATTGTCGTGATGCTGAAGACCGTTACCAATATGAATATAAGAAGTACCGGCCCGGCCATACAGCTCGGCCAGCTTCTCGATATCCTCTACCGGAATGCCGGTAATGGAGGATACATGCTCCGGCGTATAGTCTTTGACATGCTCACGCAAGGCTTCATGCCCGAGCGTATACTGCCGGAGGAATTCCTCATTCACCATGCCATCTCGGAACATGATGTGCATGAGGCCGACCGCCAGTGCCGCATCCGTGCCCGGAAACAGCGGAATGAACCAATCCGACCATTGCCCGGTCTGGTTCTTATGAACATCAATCACAATGACCTTGGCACCGGCCTTGCGTGCTTTCTCTGCCAGCACTACTTGGTGCATATTGGTGCTGACGATATTACCGCCCCAGACAATGATGACATCGGCATGAACGGTTTCCTCCGGGACGGTGCCTCCATTAAACCCCATTACGGATTTCCAGCCCGCAGTGCCTGCGGAATTACAGATCGACTGCTTCAGGCGGCTGGCGCCCAGCCTGTTGAAGAATCTCCGATCCATACCGTCCACGCTCAATATCCCCATATTGCCGTAAAAGCTGTATGGTAGAATGCTCTCGGAGCCATATTCCTTGATCAGCTTCTTGTAGCGCCCGGTAATCTCCTGAATCGCTTCATCCCAGCTGATCCGCTCGAAAGCCCCCTCACCCTTGGGCCCTACCCTCCGCAGCGGATAAAGCACGCGCTCGGGATGATACACCCGATGTGCCATATTGCGGACTTTATTACAGATGGCTCCCTGCGTCATCGGATGATCCGGATTGCCGGTAACCTTCACGATTTTTCCATTCTCTTTATGCAGCAGCAGACCGCAAGTATCGGGACAATCCAACGGACATACCGCCGGAAACACACCATTCTCCTGATGAATCATCGCTTGAGTCATTTCGTCCATTCCCCCTTGTACACGCTGAATCATATCCCCTTATCTTAAAAGAAAATCAGGGCTCCAGTAAAGTCTTACATTTTTTTCTGAGCGGGTGTTTCACTCTACTTCCTTCCGGGTATATTCCTATCAAGAGCAACGAAGAGGAACCCAGACCCTTTCTCTTCCTTGCCAAATCATGGACCACTCCCAAAAAATTCGCCATGCCCATGTCTCCTCCCCCGAGACCGGCATGGCGAATTTGTTTGTATCCAGCGTCTATCGCATCATATCTGGGCTACTTGCCACTTACGCATCATAGAAAGTCATGCTTTCTGTAGCAAACATGCAAAAAACAAAGCCTCTCAAAGCTACATATTTATGTAAGCGCTTATCTGTCATTTTTTATATATAATTCTGCTTTATTCTTCGTTGGAGGGTGTTTTACAAAAGATTTGAGCAGGCGTAATATACTATTCAGCTTCGAAATCATTCTTCATATTCACATGACATTCGCTTAATTTCCAATTGGGAAAGCGGGGGAACCACACGTATGGATGGATACCTATAGGATCTGTCAACCATACTATGGGGTGAATCCTGATGCAGCGCGTACTTACGCCGCGACTATTATCAGGTAGGGCGACTCTCACCGCCCGAATCCGACAGCTAACCTCGTCAGCGTTGATGGAGAGGGTTGTGAACTTGTGATCAAACACAGGGTTCTAACCTGTGTTTTTTGTTTGCCAAAAATCAATATTGGAATGGAGATAGCCCATATGTCCAGCACATGAGGCACACCGATTGAACTCACTTCAAGCAGCTCCCATCATGTACCTATTCTTAATCGGCGGTGAAAAACATGTTCTCTTCTATCAAACGATTCCTCATCGGAAGACCCCTTAAATCAGCGGAATTGGGCGAGCAAAAGCTGAACAAAACCAAAGCGCTGGCCATCCTTTCATCCGACGCCTTGTCGTCCGTGGCCTATGGACCTGAACAAATTCTGATCGTCTTGATGACCGTTGGCGCGGCTGCCTATTGGTATTCCATACCGATTGCCGTCGGGGTCCTCATCTTATTGCTGGCACTTATCCTATCATATAGACAAATTATTTTCTCATATCCGCATGGCGGCGGAGCCTACGTGGTTTCCAAACAGAATTTAGGCATGTATCCAGGATTGGTCGCTGGCGGCTCCCTGCTGGTCGACTACATCCTGACGGTTGCGGTCAGCGTATCGGCGGGGACGGACGCGATCACGTCGGCTTTTCCGGAACTGCATGCCTACAATCTGCCCATCTCCATCGTGTTCGTTCTATGTTTGACCGTACTCAATTTAAGAGGGGTTACGGAGTCGGCCACCATATTGGCTTATCCGGTTTACTTGTTTGTACTGGCGCTGTTTATCCTGATTGGCGTCGGAATATTCAACATAGCTACAGGCCATGCATCACCAGAGCTTCATACGCCGATCGGCACGCCTGTCGCCGGTCTCAGCTTGTTCCTGCTCCTGCGGGCATTTGCCTCGGGCAGCTCTGCCCTGACCGGCGTTGAAGCCATTTCTAACGCCATCCCGAATTTCAAGGATCCCGCTCCGAATAATGCGGCCAAAACCTTGGTCGCGATGGGATCCTTGCTGGCAATGTTATTTTCGGGCATCGTATTCCTGGCCTATTACTATGGGGTTAGCCCCAGCGAGCAAGTCACTGTCGTTTCCCAGATTGCCGAGCATACCTTTGGACGAAACGTTTTTTATTACTTTATCCAAGGAACAACGGCTCTCATTCTGATCCTGGCCGCCAACACGGGATATTCCGCCTTCCCGCTGCTTGCCGTTAATCTGGCGAAGGATAAATTTATTCCCCGAATGTTCACCGTCCGGGGGGACCGTCTGGGATATTCAAACGGGATTATCATGCTTGGGTTCTTCTCCATTCTGTTGCTGCTGACTTTCGAAGGCAAAACCGAGCATCTGATTCCTCTGTATGCCGTCGGCGTGTTTATCCCTTTTACCCTCTCCCAAACAGGGATGATGGTGAAGTGGATTCGCGAAAAGCCTGAAGGATGGATCGTCAAGCTGATCATTAATACCACCGGCGCATGCATTAGCTTTATCGTGACGATGATCTTCTTTTTCACGAAATTCGCCCAAGTGTGGACCGTCTTGATTTTCCTGCCGCTGATCATTTGGATCTTCACACGAATCCACAAACATTATGAGGCCGTAGCAGACCAGCTGCGAATTACGACCTGTGAGCCGGTTAAGCCGATTGAGGGAAATGTTATTATTCTGCCTGTGGCGGGAATCACGCATGTGGTGGAGAACTCGCTGAATTATGCCAAATCACTGGGAGCAGGACAAATTATCGCGGTGTACGTGCCGTTCGAGCGGGAGGACGAGGCGGCCTTCCAGGAAAAATGGAAGAAGTGGCAGCCGGACATCCGGCTGGTGACGCTGCACTCGCCTTATCGGAGCATCATTCAGCCGCTGACCAAATTCATCGATACCGTGCAGCGGAAGGCCAGCGAATCCCACTACCAGGTTACCGTTGTCATACCGCAGTTCATCCCCAAGAAGGGCTGGCATAACTTCCTGCACAATCAGTCCAGCTTGCTCATTCGCGCACATTTACTTTATCGGAGAGATGTGATTATCACCACAGTACCTTACCATTTAAAAAAATAGCGGGCTTGTTCCGCTGCGACTTATACAAGGAATCCACTCCGCCAACAACGTTAAAAAAGCTGCGATCATCCGATCCCTATTCTTAAGGGAGCGGTCAATCGCAGCTTTTTCCCCTCCGCCTAGACGCTTACCAGGCTTCGGGATATTAAGAAACATTCTGCGCAGAATGAACCTGTTGAGCAGTGCCGGTAGTTGGCGCAGACGGCAGTGCGGCGTCTTGTTCGCCGCGAAGCATGACCTCAACCTTATCATCCTTCTTCAAATATACGGTCCCGTAGGCAGCTCCCACAAACAACGCGCCTCCGACGAAATTGCCAAGCCATACCGGAATGAAGTTCATCAGATACTCGCCCCAGCTGTAATATCCTTCAAATATCGCTGCCGGAATGAGGAACATATTGGCCACCACGTGCTGAAAGCCAATGGCTACAAACGCCATCGTCGGAAACCAGATCCCGAGAATTTTGCCACTCATCTGATCCGATCCGTAGGACAGCCACACGGCGAGCGCCACGAGCCAGTTGCACCCAATGCCCGACAAGAAGGCCTGCAGGAAGCTGTCGTCGATCTTATGACCTGCCATGTCCACCAGCTTCTCCAGATAAACGCCGCTGCCTGTCAGACCCGTCACATGACCAAAGAAATAAGCGACGAACAACGCCCCTGCCATATTGCTTACCGTGACAAGAGCTAAATTTCGTACCATTTCTTTCGTGGAAATCCGCTTCTTGAATCTGGCCAGGGACACGGCCATCATGTTGCCTGTCAGAAGCTCTCCGCCCGCTAGCAATACAAGAATCAGTCCGACAGGGAATATCGCCGCGCCTATAAAACCGGCAATGCCTCCCCAAGCCTCCGATGCTCCGGCAATTACGCGAATATCCAGCAAAAAGCCGAGCGCAATAAAAGCACCCGCCAAAAATCCTAATATCATCACGTTCATGGCGGAGTTATGTGCTTTTTTCACCCCGTTCTCCAAGGTGATCTCCGCAATGCGATCAGGTTTGTAATAGGCCATGGCCGCTCCCCCATTTCTCCCGCATTCCGTCCTGAAATCTCTCGGATGCAGCGTCTGATGTTTCTGTTACAGTTACCCATATTGTACCGCAGCCTCCATAGCAAGAACGTGAATTATATCACGATCGTGTGCGACAGAGGGGACAAGACAGCCTCTGTCCTGGCTGCTCTTGATTTGCCCTGACTCATTCGCTCGATCCGAGCTGAGCGGTACATGTAAAATAGCGGTGTCGGAGAGGATCCGACACCGCTTGGTTGATGCAATTACCAACCATCATGTTCTAACCCGGCAAGCCTATGCCTTTATACCACCATCATGTTCGAAACCAGCAGCCTATGCCTCGGCGGCAGTCTCTACCCTAACAGGTGTTTCCTTTTCCTGAACCGGAACGTTCGAGATCGGAAGCTTCATGCTAATGAAGGACGACAGCAGGAAGAGCGCACCTGCCGTGAAATACACGACCACAATGGAGGTCGCCGACATATACCATCCCGTAAACCCCGAGCCGATAAGCAGCATGCCGGTAAAAATCGGCGTCATCACGCCATTAAGCCGACCAATGAATTTCTCTTCCACCTGCTGCATCATCACGGCCATCAATACCGTCTGCGCCATCGCCATCAGCACCCCGGTTACGAAGCGCATCGTGCCTGTCAGGATCGGCCATTGGGACAGCACCTCGACAAAGGTCGAGAATCCAAGAAAGGCAAGCCCGGCGAACAGCAAGTAGTTGCCTTTTACTCTCCCCGCAATCACCGCGGCCAGCACGCCGCCAATCAACATGCCAAGACCCTCTAGCGCGGTGAACCACTGAACGCTGGACATTGCCAGCTGTAGACGCTCCGTGATGACAAAAATATCGAGCGGCTGAACAAGTCCGCTGCCGAGCGCCAATAAAACGTAGACCACCAACAGCACCTTCAGCAGCCGACTGGAACCGATGTAAGTGAAGCCTGCCTTCAAGTCCTTCATAAAAGAACCGGTCGATTCTGAATTTTTAGATGGTTCATCCACACTGGAAGGGAGAAACGCCAGCACGATCCCCGAAGCGCCGAATAGAACCAACAAGCTGATTAAAGAAGCCTGCAATCCAAAAGCTTGATAGATCGTCGTGCCGACCATCGGTCCCAAAATGATGAACAGCGACATCGAGGTCTGGGACAAAGCCGTGGCCGCGGGCACATGCTCATCCGGTAAGCAGCGCTTGATGATCTTCATGGACGAAGGCTGCGAGAATTGGGATACAACGGCCGAGACCAGGGTCACCGCAAACACGGCCTGCCAATATCCCGCATACACAACAAACAGGATAAGCAGTATGGATAAAAAGCTTAAAATGTCTCCCCAGATCATCGTTCGCTTGGGACGCCAACGGTCAGCCAGCACGCCGCCAATCATAGAGATCACAAAGATGGGCGCGTATTCAATCACGGTAAGCAGCGATACGGCGACCGGGTCATGGTTGCTCTTCTCCATAATAAAGAACAACAGCGCCATGTTGCGGATCCAGATCCCGATATTTTGCATAAAATCCGAAACCATCAGCAGCACAAACGCGTGGTTGCCAAACAAATGCCTCATATTCCATCCCCCAGTAAAACCGACTATTCGGTTTAATAATATGTGCGAAAACGCCCACCCTGCGTTCAAACCGACAGAAGCGTTTCCGATAAATCTTCCAATACATTACGAACCTTGACTCGATAACACACCGTTTAAAAAGTAAGTTACTCCCTTATGGTACAGCAGTCTCAATTCCTTCTGAGAACGTTCATAGTACGAAATCGACATTCCATCCAGAAGTGCGCCAAAAATGACGGATATCTCCTCGACATCTTCTGCCGGTATCCGTCCCTCATCCGCTCCCTCCGCCAAAATCTCGCGGTAGAGCGTACGCGGTCCTTGCAGAATCGCCAGCATCTCACCCACAATCGTCTTATTCTCCGGCTGATTGATATAGAACTCCTCCGCGATCTTGGTAAGCGGATTCTGGAAGTCATCGACCATATGATCGGCAATGCCGTACAGCTTCTCCTCGAAGCTGGCGTAACGGACTTTTTTATCGTTCCACGCCTCCATCCATTCCTGATTCTGCTTAGCCAGCAGCTTGACGAACAAATCTTCCTTGCTCTCAAAGTGATAGTAGATACTTCCCTTACTGGCACCCGTATACTTGACCAGTTCATCCATGGATGTTGCCGCATACCCGCGCTGGATGAACAGCTCCTTCGCTTTATCCAGAATCATGTCCCGCTTTCGCTGCGCTTTTTCTGAAGACATCGGTGTAAGCACTCCTTGCTTGGAAATAATAGTCCGCAATCAGTAAGCAGAAATCTGTTTCCTATAATCAAAATGAATTTAAAATCAATAAACGCCATTCCAAATAAAAAACCGACTGTACGGTTTAATCATACTGAAAACATTCCCCCATGTAAAGCGACGGCTTGACAATGACATAGAAAAAAGGACATTGCCTAAGCAAAATCCTCTCATCACTCGTACATCCCGAAACAAATATAATATTTTTTATTCCACTGCCCAAATGGCTCTTCCTTCTTTCATCGGATCGCCATAACTCAGCTGCAGCCCCGTAACCCCCTGTTTCACTTCGTACGGAATTTCTCCTGTCAGTTCACCGCCTGGGGCAATGGTGCCGTCCAGCATCTTCACATCATCCGTAATGGGAACCGTATAGTTAAGATCGCTCGAATCCGTCAGGGAAAAAGATAACGCGGAAGAGATGACCAGCGGCGCCTGGCCATTGTTCTTCACGGTAATGTCAACCACTTTAAACGTATGACCCGGCTGGGGCTTTAAGTACTCGTCCCCTTCGGATTCGCGTACGCTGTTCAGCGTAATGACCGTGCCGTGATAATCCACCGTATCGCCCACCGCGGCAGATTCGCCGATCGGCTTCACCTCTGCGTTGTTGGACGGTTGGTCCTCCTCTTGGGTTGGTTCTGCAGGCGGCTGCTCTTCAGATGTGTCCGTCTGACCTGTCCCCTCGCTATCCACAACAGCCGGCGGAGTTTCTGCGGGAGGATCAGCCTGATCATTGGAACAAGCAGCCGTCAGCAGCATGGAGAACAACACAGCCGAAGCCAGCATTACTTTTTTATTCATACTTTATCCTACCTCCTGAAAGTCGATATCTACATGTCCGGATATTTTCCAATTCGCTGTCAAAATCCATATTCCTTCAAAAACACGAAAAAGACCCCCAAATTAGGGAGTCTTCTTCGTGAATGGATTACGAATGGCTTACGAATGCACCGGTGTTTTCGTCTCGATCGCCGGCAATGCCTGCAATCCAGCCGTGTTAAGGAAATTCCACGGTTTGTTGTAATGCGGCTGGAAGAAGAAGTCGATGAAGGCCAATTGATCAATCGTCATCCGATTCTGTATGCATACCGACAGCGTGTTAATGGATTGCGTCATATCCACTTTGGAAATGACCTGTGCACCAAGCATCCGGCGGCTGTCTTGCTCATATACCACCTTCAGCGTAACCTCTTCGAAGGTAGGCATGAATTCCGGACGGTAATGATCCGTAATGGTGACCGTCTCCACTTTCAAGCCTTCGTCCTTGGCGGCTCCTTCGGTCAATCCCGTCGAGGCAATGTTGTGTTCGTATATTTTCAATCCCGACGTACCTTGCGTTCCCATATATGGGGTTGTCGGCTGCACAAGATTGCGTGCAACGAGTGTTCCCATGCGGACAGCGTTGGTTGCCAGCGGAATGTACATCATTTTACCCGTCGGGTTGTAGAGCACGGAGCAGCAATCGCCTGCTGCATATACATCCTGCTTGCTGCTTTGCATATATTGATCCACGACGATGGCACCGTTTTTCAGCATATCCACTTGCCCCTTCAGCAGCTCTGTATTTGGACGGAAGCCGATGCAGAGGATCACCAGATCCGTGTCGATCTCACCTTTATCGGTGATGACCTTGTTCACCTTGCCATTCTCGCCTTGGAAAGAAGTCACGGTCTGACCGAGAGCCATCTCAATCCCTTTTTCACGGAAGGATTCCTCGATCTTGCCGCTAAATTCAGGGTCCAGATATTTGTTTAGAATGCGGTCGGCACTATCAATCAGCGTAACCTGCTTGCCGTTCTGCTGGAAGGCTTCAACAAGCTCCACGCCGATATAACCGGCTCCGACAACCGTAATGTGTTTCGCTTCCTGCGCTTTTTCAATGATCGCATTGGAATGATTGTAGTTTTTGCAGAGCAGAATATTATTGAGATCGATGCCTTCAAGTTTCGGCACGATAGGCCATGATCCGGTTGTAATAATCAATTTGTCATAGGTATCATCAAAAATTTCTTCTGTAACCAGGTTCCGAACTTTCAAGCTTTTCTTATCCGTATCCACCGAGATAATCTCATGCTTCATCTTGGTTTCAACACCCAGCTCGTCGAGCTTCTGAGGTGAAGAGTAGAACAAACCGTCAGGGTCTTTTACAATGCCTCCAACGTAAAGCGCGATGCCGCAAGACAGGAATGAGATGTTATCATTGCGTTCATAAACGGTGATCTGGGCTTCTGGGTAAAGTTTGGCGGTATTCACGATGGCGGCCGTTCCTGCATGGGTACAACCGATAACTGCTACTTTCATGGTTTTTCCTCCTCCAAGTATGAAGCTTTATATTTGATTAAGATGAGCTCTTTTGCCTGGATTCATGCTTGGTAACGCTTGTTGAGCATGAATGTGGTGACTGGACATATTATTTGTGAATGTTTTCACTTCATGCTCTTATTATAATGTGATTAATTTCACAGTTCAATAGGCAATCGCGTTATTCACACATTGTTCATAATTTCACTTAGTTATAATGATAAAAGAAGTTGACCTAAACAGTATGATGACCCCAGCGCCAATGCCCTAGGTTAAACCAAGAATACGGGTTCGGTATCAGGGTAAGCTATAAGTGCCCGCCTCATGAAGTTGATTCAAGAATCATCTATCCTATACGTGCTGCCTTGAAGGATCTTGCTTCTCCTGATCTAACGGAATGATACTGACGCTCAGTGTTTTCTATGATACTGTCAATTAATCCGGTTAACCGAAGTGGTGTCCAAGAAAAACAGGACTGTTCTCCTCAGAGGGAAATCCCCCCAAAGAAAACAGCCCTGTTATGTAATCGTTACTTCCTGCTACTAACCAAGCAGAGATTCAATGGCACTCTTCATCGATTCCGGCGTATCCCTCGGTTCGAACCGCTGAACCACCTTACCCTCGCGGTCTACCAGAAACTTGGTGAAATTCCAAGCGATCTCTCCGCCTTCATTCGGTCCTGGTTGCTCGGATTTCAAATATTGAAATAACGGATGCGTTTCTTCCCCATTGACGTCAATCTTCGCAAAGATTGGGAAATTCACACCATAATTCAATTGACAGAACGATTCGGCCTCTTCACTTGTACCCGGTTCCTGTCCGCCAAACTGATTGCACGGGAAGCCAAGAACCTGCAGCCCTTGCTGGCTGTATTGGTCATACAGCTGCTGAAGCTCTCCGTATTGCGGCGTAAGTCCGCACTGGCTTGCCGTATTTGCAATAATCAGAACCTTGCCTGAATACTGATCGAGCGAGACTTCCTGACCTTTGGTATTGGTTGCATGATATTCATAAACTGACATCTTCGAATCTCCTCCCGGCTTGTTTTGAATCGATGGCATGCTTTTCAAGCGTAACAGCCTAGCCAATCTCCCTCCATCATATCGAATAAATGGCCCTAAACCAAATTTCAGTTCCAAGACCTCTACCCCGTCGCCCGCAAATCCATTATGATGAATGTATAACCTCTTTAAACAAGATTTACATAGACTAATAACAGCTGTTTAATCAGCAAGTAAGCAGGGTAATGATTCAAGGTTTGGAAAAATATTGCACGATTCCGTATTTCAACAACAGTAAGCGAGGAAAAGAAATGAAACTGTATCCCGAAATGTTTATATCCCCATGGCATCTCATTGTCATTGTCCTGGCCCTGATTGCCTTCATCGGCTTAATCAAAGGGGGGTATGACCGGAAGACCGTGCTGCGCAGCACTGGGCTATCGACGCTGGCCTTTTATTTTATACTGACGATCCCCATTGGCCTGATCACCCAGGAATCCCTTTACAAAGAAGAAACGATGCTGACCGATTTGGATCAGAATTTTGAGGACAAGAAGATTAGTTCCGAGCTGCAAAGCTTTAAAGACTACATCTTGGTCCACGCTGGAGCCTATAAAAATGAGGATGATGCGGACATTGTGATCTATGCCGGCAACTACCACGAGAGCCAAACATTTCGTGGTCACATTACCTTGTTCGTATATGATCAGAACGATGAGGAAGTTTTCACCGAGATGTACAAGAACGTAACCCTTGCCCCCGGCGAGAAGAAGAAGCTCGACACCACCTTTACCAGCCAGCCTATGGAAACCTACAGGTACCGATACGAAACGCACCCTCAAATGTGAAGGGCGCGTTTTTCTCGCTTTTGTATTAAGTTGACAGATGGTCTCCGGACTGGATCCCCACCTTATCTTTATCAGGAAGAGGCTGATACGGCCCCGGCATCGGCGGCAGATTCTTTGCATCCCTTCCTTTGCGGATATACCGGATACCCAAATAGAAAAGACCGACCACAGGCAGTGACAGCATAGCTATAGCAAGGAGCATGCTGGACATTTGGTACGAGGGATCTGTTTCGATCTCGGAAAAGTCCAAGAACATAAACGATATAAAGGTAACCAATGAGAACATGATGATCTGGAGCCAGCGCATCCATTTCACCAGGAAGAAGAACAGGATCGCGGAGAGTGCAACAAGCAGAATAGGGTATAGCCGCTGTTCCGGGTCCGCGTTCCCCAGCTCTGCCTGACGCGTCAGCCAAAAACCGATGGCGAACTGAACCGGAAAAATCAGCCACGCAAGCAAACCGGTTCCACGGAAAGCCGATCTTCGCTTTTGCAGCGCCTCTTCGTATTCGAGGAGCTTCATCTCGTATTCCAGCTGATTAAGCTCCTCCTCTGTCAATTCCCGGTCTTCCTCCTCGTTCTCCTGCACCAGACGGTCCAGGTAAGGCCGGAATTGCCGCTCCATATTGCCATCAAATTCGGAACGCTCTAAATCCTCATCCTCGCGAAGCAAAGACGCAACCGATTCATCCCCCAGATCTTGAATGATGATGGACGTCAGATATAAGGGAACGTCCCTTCTGCAAATAACCTCCAGCCAACGATTCGCCTCCATCGGATCCGTGAATGGAATGGCAACCGCCCGTTCCGTCTGACCTTCTCCCGCGACGAGGTACATAATGGGCATTAACTCCGCACTAGGCACGGATTCGGTCATTTTGCTTTTCTTATAAGCATAGCTGAATTGAAAGATGTATCGCCCATAGTATATTTCCTTGATGTCACCGATCCTAAGGCTCCCCTTCAGGGAGTCTTTCGTTTCCGGGTCCCATCTCTCGTACTCAATATGATCTTCGAATAACAAGTACTCGTCCAGATGCGTATTGTTCCAGATATGCCCTTTCAGGCTTCTGGACAGACGAATCATCATGAAGATACCGGCGGGTATAGCCGCCAGACTCATCCAGGTCCAGACATTGGTCCAGAGGTACAGTAACATCAAAGGACCCAGTATCAGGGCCAGGCCAAGCAGTATGCCCAGCACGTGCATTTCAAATGTAATCACCCAATAAAAAGGCTGCATTTTGGGCTTTCTCTGCTCATGAATCACCAGAGACATTCAAGCAACTCCCCCTCATATTCTTCGTTGTTTCTAAAGCTCACATGAAATGAAGACATTGTAGATCATATAGGCAGCAGTTCGCACGATGTACCAAATAGTTTGTTAGGCCGACGGTAGAGCGTGCGCCGGCAGTGCGACAGAAGAGCGGTAATTGTAAGTCTTGCCGAGCGATGGAGCTGCGTCCTGCGTTCACTTAAAGTCTAGCGGACTCAGGAGACTTTATTTCGTAGAAAATGGGGTTTTTAGCGAAACAAACGGACAGGAGATCCGTTATTCATCTAAAAAGATGATATTTTGGCTGTTTCCACGCTAAATAACGGCTGTGGTGTCCGTAATTACGATAAATTGACCTCATAACAGGGAAATAACGTATCTGATGTCCGTTAGCCTCAGCGTTCGGCGGGGTTCTGGCCATCGTTACTGCGATTTCGTTGCACTTAGTTGCACCTGGGTTTTTTCGTTGCACTTAGATACCTCTTCGTTGCACCTGGTTTTTTTTCGTTGCACCTAGATACCATACCTCTTCGTTGCACCTCACCCGGATACCGAAGCCAGGGGGCGGACAAGCAGCTCTAGCTTGCATGCATCATATTATGTATAGAAATTAATATACATCCCTACATCCCTACATCCCTATAAGTATGTTAATTACTACTCTTGAACCCAAAAATCCTTCCACGGCAAGTTGGCCGGGAAGGATCTCCATCTCATACTTTGCCTTATGGAGCCGTACGTTTCTGAGCCAGCTTCACAAGCAGATGAGCCAGTTGATGCTGCTCCGCTTGGGTTCCAACCTTCCATAACTCCTGAAGTAGCTTCTCTTCGGAATTCCGGGGCTCCTCATTTGCAGCCAGATAGCCAGCTACCTTCTCTGCTGCCTGCGCCAGCTGCTCTTCATTCAACCCAATACTCTCGGCAAGCTGAATTCGCTTGTTCAAATAGGATTGGAAGGCATCAAAATCGGCCAGGATCCTCTCCTTCTCCCCATCATCAATCCGGTCCATCGCGTCACTGACCTTACTCACATCCAGTTCACCGTTCTTGTTCACTACATGATTATGTTCAGACATGGTAACGCCTCCTTGTCATTGACTGGGTAACGCTCTCTACTTAAACGGGATTTTCTGGCTTGAAACAGATGCCTTCCAAAAATCTCCTGTACCTGCTAGCGGCTGCGGCCACCGCGCCGTCCACCACTCTGGCCTCTTGCACCGCGGCCTTCGGAAGATCGTGTACCGCCTTGTCCACCGCGATTGCCTTGATTTCCCCGACCCTCGGTTCTGGACTGTCCACGGCTGCTGCTGCCACGTGTTCCGGCCTGTGACTGTCCACGGCCTTCGCCTGCACGCCCGCCGTCACGACTGCCGCTGCTGCGACCTCCAGCCGACGATGGTCCGCGTCCCTCGCCTGGACGACCGTCGCGGCTTCCAGCCCGTCCGGAGCCACGCTCATCTCTGCGTGACGATCCGGCTCTTCCTCTACCCGGCTCGCTACCGCGGCTCCGCCTGGAACCCGTACCGCGATCTGCCCGGCTTCTGCCTTGACCACGTTCTTGATCAGATTCAAGCGAAGAGATGTTTCTTGCTTTTCCCGGTCTGCCCGTATCCCTGCCTGAGCCGCCGGTGCTTTCCCGAAGGCCTCCTGCACTGGAATCATAGCGCACGCGCTTCAAGCGAAGGGAGATCCCTTCCTCGATGCGCTGTAGATCGTTAAGATCCTTACCGGCAGCAAACGTGATAGCCATCCCGTTCCCCCCAGCCCGTCCGGTCCGTCCGATACGATGGATGTAACTATCAACATCATGAGGCATATCGTAGTTATAGACATGAGTCACGCCCTCAACGTCAAGCCCCCTTGCGGCAACGTCCGTTGCTACCAGCAGCTGGAGTTTGGCATCCCGGAATCGCTTCATCACCGCTTCCCGTTTCGCCTGTGACAGGTCCCCATGAAGCTCGTCCGATTGATACCCATGGGCCAGCAGCGCCTCATTCAATATAGTAGCTCTGCGCTTCGTCCGGCAGAAGATAATCGCGAGAAAAGGGTTATGCTCCTCGAGCATGGCACGCAGCGCATCCTGCTTGGAGCGGTCCGTACACTCGACCACAACCTGCTGGATCTGCTCCAGCGGGATCGGGGAAGCCCCCTTAATGACGATATCGACAGGTTCCTTCATATAGCTGCCGGCAAGCTGCTTCACGCCGGCAGGCATCGTGGCCGAGAAGAGCATCGTCTGGCGCCGATACGGGAGTGCATGGATCAGTGTCTCGACCTCATCCAGAAAACCCATGTGCAGCATCTGGTCGGCTTCGTCCAGCACCAGCTGCTTCACGCCGCCCAGCTCAAGCGTGCCCCGACGTAAATGATCCAGCAATCGGCCCGGTGTTCCGATGATCAAATGTCGTCCGCCTTCGAGCTTTCGGAGTTGCTTCTCCACGTCCTGACCACCATAGACCGCCAGGATTTTGATCCCGTCCGGCTCGCCGGCTGTCAGCTTCTTGGCTTCTTCCGTAATCTGCAATGCCAATTCCCGTGTCGGCGCAATAATGAGCGCCTGCGGGTACGCCCGCTTGGGATCGATATGCTGCAGAATCGGCAGCATGAAAGCCAGCGTTTTGCCAGTGCCAGTCTTCGCCCGGGCGATAACGTCCTTTCCTTGCAGCAGCGGCGGGATACTCTCTTGCTGTACCGGAGTCGGCACCGCAATTCCCTGCTCCTTCAGTTTCCGTACTCTTTGTTCGTCAATGCCCAGCTGTTGAAAGTTCGGCAAACGTTCCACCTCATTTAAATTATTTAGCATCTGCTTGCGTCAGGTCGATTGGATATAGCAAACAAACATACTTACATATAAGTCCCAACAAAATGCCGATCGAATTCGTTCTAAGTAGACCGGAACGTTTTCGTTGTATTTCTTTTCAACTGACAAAAGACCCTGACTTTGGTAATGTCAATGATATAGATATCCAGTTTGCACCAGCGAGGAGGTGTCCCCGATATGCATACCCTACAGATCATCCTGTCAGCACTCATCCTGATGGTCCTGTTCGGCCTTATCAATCTGATGATGAATTATATTTCACGACGCGACGGGGAGCCTGTCGTCCCCTTCCGGAAGAAGCTGTGGCTTATCCCGCTGTTGTCTGCCTTTATCATTATACCGTTAGAACTCTTCGCGTTGTTATATGCCCGGTGGTTCCCCATGTCGGAGCCATCGGGGCCAGGTGAAATCCTGGCTTACGACGGTCAGGGCGTATGGCTCAGCTTCTCGCTTACCATCCTGATTGGATTCCTGATCTTCGAAGGCATCCTTCATCCTTTGATCATCACCCTGCTAAGGCTGCTGCTTCGCAAGGATACCTCCATCTATATTAAACAGGCGGTTACAGTCGTGACCGACACGGTTCTGCTGTACATAGCGTCCCTGATCGTGCCTGGCATTCCTGTCGACGGTTGGCTGCAAGCGTTTCTCATTGCCGTATTCTTTCACCTCATAGAGTGGATCCTCATCGGAGTCCAAACTTGGGTGCAGCAGCGCAAGCGGGCAAGAACGGAGTCTGCCGGTTAGAACCTGCCGGATTTGAAAATGGCATACAGCAGCCATGCAACCATGAGCAAGGCTACAATGAATCCAACTTCAATCACGGGGAAATTCCACAGCATCATCGGCTCCCGGCTCAGCGATGAACCAATAATCAGACCCACCATGATGATGCTGAAAGCCAGAAGCACAATGCTGAAGGAGAGCCGATTACTGACCTGATCCAGCTTGCGCATCAGGGTTTGCAGTTCCGGAACACTGATCTCTACCCGCAGCTTCCCCTTGCTGATCAGAGACGACAGCTGCCTGGCCTGTCCGGGCAGCTCAAGCAAACTCTCGGCAAGTCCGCTCACCCCATCCAGCACCTTCCTGCCGATCCGGCGGGTATTATACCGCTTCTTCAATAGCTTTCGGCCAAAAGGCTCCGCCATGTCGATAATGCTCAGGTTCGGGTCCAGCATCTCGATGACGCCTTCCAGCGTCAGCAATGACTTGCCAAGCAGCGTCAAATCGGGCGGCAGCATAATCCCGTGCCGCTGGGCAACGGCAAACAGATCCGTCAACGCCTTGCCGATCCGCACTTGTGCGAACGGCACATCATAATACTCTCCCCGCAGCCGGTCCATATCCGACCGGAGCGAATCCATATCGCAATCGTCCGGGATCAATCCCATTTTGGAAATCGCCCGGATCATCCCTTCCGAATTCCGCCGCATCAAGGCAATAATGAGTCCGGACAGATGGTCCTTCATATCTTCGCTGAGGTGACCCACCAGCCCAAAATCCAGAAAGACCAGCTTGCCGTCCTCCCTGACAAGCAAATTCCCCGGATGAGGGTCGGCATGAAAAAATCCCTCAATAAAGATCTGCTGCAGCATGCCATCGATCAAATGTTCAGCGATCGCCTTCAGATCATGTCCCTTGTCCACGATCTCCTGCCTCCGGCTTAACGTGAGGCCATCGACATACTCCATCATCAGCACTTTGGAAGACGTATACTCCCAATAAATCCGCGGAATGCGGATGAATTCGTGCTCCGACATCTGGGAGGCTATCTTCTCTGCGTTTCGGGCTTCATGGCTGTAATCCAGCTCTGCCATCATCGCTCTGGCAAATTCGTCAACAATCCGGTCCACACGGTACTGCTTCACCCATTCCCAGTGGCGCTCGGCAATCGAGATTAAATCCCGCAATATCTCCAAGTCACGCCCGATCATTCGCGCTACCCCGGGCCGCTGAACCTTAATCGCTACATGCTCTCCGGACTTCAGCTTCCCCGCATGGACCTGCCCAATCGAGGCCGCGGCCAGCGGTTTGTCTTCAAACTCACTCAACACTTCATCGATCGGCATACCCCACTCTTGCTCAATCAGCTCCCGTGCGCTCGCGGAAGAAAAAGGAGGCACCCGCTCCTGCAGCTTCACCAATTCCTGGATAATATGGTCTGGCAGCAGATCCGATCTTGTACTCGCCAACTGTCCGAGCTTTACGAAGGCGGGGCCAAGATCCTCAAGCACTCGCCGTATGCGTTCCCCGAGCGTAATCGTCTCCGGCTGTTCCCTTGAACTCCAGCGAACAGGCAGCGACAGAACATGAAACAGTCCCATCTCTTCCACCATATAGCCAAAGCCATGACGCATGAGCGCCATGGCGATTTCCCGGTAACGTCCGGCATGTCGGATTCGGACCGCCATCTATTCCTGCCGCGATCCTTCCAGTTCTACAACCTTCTTCTCCAGAGTAGCAATGCGCTGTTCCAGGCTGGCGACATCACTCTCTTTGGGAACATCCAGATCGGACAATACACGCTGCACCTGTTCATAAATATAGGTCTTGATCTGCGACTGCTCCTCTTCGCCGCGTTCGACGAGACGATTTACAAGCGCTTTGGACTCCGCAGGAGCAAGCTCCCCGCGTTTGACCAGATCATCCACGATTTTCTCAACTTTTTCCTTGCTGACCACGGTAAGGCCCAATCCTAACGAGATTGCTTTCTTAAAAAGATCACTCACGGTATATCCCTCCCGGTCGTTGTCTGGTTCCATTATAACCTTTAACGCTGGTAAAAACATCTATCCTTGGACTTGCTTTCATAAGTATAGAGAAGCTGCCTTATCAATTTCCCCTGAATTCACATGAAATATGAGGGCAATCCGCATTCGGATAACAAGAACTTGCATTCCAGCCATGCTTATTATGTAAAATACAATGGAAAAAGCGAACAGGCTGGAAGAAAATGATCCGCCTGTTCGCTTATAAATGCTATCCCATATAGATAGAGAATGACTTAGTCGTCATCCCCATCATGATCGTCGTGATGACCATGATCCCAATCGTGATGGTCATCATGGGCATCGTCGTCGTCATGGTCGTCGTATTTCTCATACTCTGCCTTGATCACTTTACCGCTGACCGCATGGACTTCTACGTCGGATGATCCGTTTGCTGTCTTCACTTCGACATCATACACCCATCTGCCGTCATCTTGGTCCAGATCCACTTCCACAGCCGTCCCGCCCTTAACGTGTTTAACGGCGATAGCGGATGCCTTGCCGGCACCGATCAGATTGCCTGGAAGGTTGTCAAGATCATCATCGTCATCCCGGTCCACTCTTACGCCAAGGGATTTGCCGGTATAGGCATCAATCCATACATCCACATCCCGGTTATTCTGCTGGATCTCCACATCGTACACCAGTTTGCCCTTTTTCCGGTCTATATCCATGCTCTCCACTTTGCCATTGGCAGCAGCCAGTGCCAATTGTTCTGCTTTCTCCATTCCGATTAGCTGCTGCTTCGCTGCTGCCTGAGTTCCCACTGCAGTCGTCTGTCCGGATCCTGCCGCCTGTACAGCGTTATAGCCGTAAACTCCACTTGCCGCGATGGCTATGGACAGTGCGCCTGCCCACCATATTTTCTTCTTCATCATCTTACGCCTCCTCATGATTCTCTCCTGTTGATCTCTACAAACCCAATATACTCTCTCAACATGAGAGCTTTCAGAGAGAAAGATTAGAAAACGATGAGAAAACACGGACAAGACCTCTCGTCTATTCATCAATCGTCCTCATCATCCCAAGTCACCGTCATGATCTTGCCGGTAATCGCATGGACTTGAATGGTCGCTTCACGTCCGTCTTCCCGCTCGATCTCCACCAGGTAGTAACGACTGCTCTTGTTCTCGCGATATTCCACGTCTTCCACCGTTCCCGGTACCTTCTCTAAAGAAAGCTTGATCGCATATTCTTTGGTAATCATCGTTGCAGGCGGTTCCGAAGTGCCGCTTCCATTTCCACTTTCCCCGCCCGTCGTTCCCCCTGTTGCTTCCTTGTCACCGTGATCCGCTGGCTCGGAAGGAGGAGTATCTGGATCCGGCTCCGTGGGCTCAACCGGTTCGGTGGGCGGCTGCGATGCCCTCTCATTCAGCTGCTGGATGGACACGATGTCGCCCTGGCGGGAATCCACCGTCATTTCATACGTTCCGGTAGCCGACTGTAGCTCCAATCGATACACCCCGCCATCCAGCGTGGTCTTCGTTATTTCGCCGCCAGGATATTGGGAGAGCACCTCCTCCACCACTTCATCCGTTGACATGGCGGAAGTTGAAGGGCTAAAAGGACTCCATACCGCATTCACAATAATCAAAACCGCTACCAGCATCACGACACCCAGCAGCAGACTGACTTTTTTACGCATCGAATCACCTCGGATACAATCTGTCTTTACCGTCAGTATAGCGCAGCATGGTTAGAATACGATGAGAAAAAGGGAAGTGGGCAGCCTTTTATTTCGTTGCTTGAAGCCGAATCGTGGCGGTTGTACCCACACCTGGCAGGCTATCTAGCTCTATCGAAGCCGAGATGGCCTCTGCGATATCCTTTGCCAAGGAAAGACCAAGGCCGGCGCCCCCACCCCGGCGGGTACGAGCCTCGTCCACCCGGTAGAAACGGTCGAAGACGTGCTCCAGCTCATCTTTGGCAATGCCGATTCCGCGGTCGATGACCCGGATATAAACTTCCGCTGGCTTCCTGCCAACCTGGATGACGATATGCTCATCGCTGTATTTGCGCGCATTATCCAGTAGAATGAACAAGAGCTGCTTCAGCCTGCGGCTGTCCGTCCAGCCCAGAACCCCGCCATCGGCTTCAACCTCCACCGTGCGGTTATAGGCATCGCGAAATGCGCGCGCGGAAGACTCCGATAATGTCACCAGATCCACCTGCTCCATTTCGACCTGCCATTGATCCTGATTGCGGGCAAGCAGCAGCAGCTGCTCCGTCAGCTCCTTCATCCGGATCGCTTCCGAATGGATCGCTTCAACGGATTCCATGAATAGCTCGGGCCGGTCCAGACCTCGCCGCTTCAACAAACTGGCGTAACTCTCGATGATGGTAAGCGGTGTCTTTAACTCATGGGAAGCATTGGACACGAATTGCTCCTGCCTTGCATGATTGCTCTCCAGCAGCGTAATCATATCGTTGAATGCAGCCCCCATCTCCACCAATTCATCCTTCGACTTCTCCTTCAGCTCGATTCGCCGAAACCGCCCGCTTTGCCGGATCTCCCGCATCGTTTGGATCAAAGCCGTAATCGGCTGCACGATTAAACGCCCCAATATCCGCGTCGAGATGATGACCGGAACTAAGGCAATTGCGGTTACGGCGACCAGCACGATTCGCAGCACTTGGAGCGTCTCCATCGTAGCGGCAAGACTGCGGGCGACCTGGATATTGACCACGACCCCGTCTCTCCAGATGAGGGGCAGGGAAACCATCGTGTACCGGATATTTTCATACTCGACAACCTTCATCTGCCTCTTCGTATCGTAAGGCAGCTTGAGCTCATCCATATCCTCCCCGGAGGAAGTCACCCAAGTAGATGGATACCGTTCATTGGGTCCGAGCAATTGGATCTTCCCGTCCAGCGGCACATAGCTCCGAAGCAATTCGCCCACCGGAATCGTATCCGCAGCCTTGGCCATTTCCCTCGATATTCTGGAGTCCTCGGCTTCCGCTTGCTCCAGCTGGCTGTCCACCGTCATTTTGCTGAACACATAGTATACGGATAAGTTCATGACAATCAGAATGGCCGCCATCAGCACCGATGAATAGAGGTGGATTTTACTGCTCAGCTTCATGGGGTCTCTTTCAACACATAGCCGACACCGCGGACGGTGTGAATGAGCTCGGATGTGCTGTCATGATCGATTTTCTTGCGGACATAACGTATATATACATCGACGACGTTGGTGTCGCCGTAATAATCGTATCCCCATACGGCAGTGAGAATCTGCTCGCGGTTCAGCACCTGCCGTTTGTTCTTCAGTAAGTATACGAGCAAGTCAAATTCACGCGGCGTCAGACCGATCCTTCTGCCATCGCGAATGACTTCCCGTGTACCTTCGTTCAATTTCAAATCCGCCGCTGTAAGCCACTCTCCTGCCACCTGCTCTTCCGGCTCCTGCTTGCCTTGGAGCCGCAGCGCAGCACGAATCCGCGCCAGCAGCTCTTCGATCTGAAACGGCTTCGTAATATAATCATTGGCTCCAAGATCAAGCCCCGATACTTTATCCTCCACGGAACTTTTGGCTGTCAGCAGCAGTACGGCTGTGTGGGAATCATGGGCACGAATCCGCCGCAGCAGCTCAATCCCGCTCAAACCGGGGAGCATAACGTCCAGCAGAATTAAATCGACGTCCTGACTTCGGTATGCCTCCAGCGCATCCAGCCCGTTATCTGCCTTGGTGACCTGATATCCTTCACTCTCCAGCTCGATTTCAAGCAAACGGGATATTTTCGCTTCGTCCTCAACAATTAGTATCTTCCCGCTCAAGCGCGTCCCTCCTACCGATCGTATCGAAATGGCTTCTTAACCCGGAACGCGTGCAGCCCACTTGGCCGCTTGCGTAATCATTAAACGCAGCTGAGGTTGGAGAAAGGACGGCTCGTGATGACCCGGCATCAAGAAGACAACGCGTCCGATGCCATACGTATGGCACCAGGCAGCAGGCCACTGCTTGCCTTCAAATTCATAATGCAGCAGCACGGTTTTTTCCGTAAACGGACTGAATATGAATCGATAAGGCTCCTCGTCCAGCACAAAAGGCTCCACGCCTTCCGTAATATCATGATCGGTCTCCCCCGGAACGAAGTACAGCTTCTCCATGGGCGGGTGTCCGTCAAAACGGGCCCCGATCAGCTGCGCCAGCTCATAACGATTGGCCAGCGTAACGCCGTTATGAATCACAAGCAAGCCGCCGCCTCCACTTACATAGGACAGCAGACCTGCGGTCTGCCGGGGCGAAACGCGCTCGTCCCATAGGTCGCTGTAGGCGATGCAGAGCTCGTAAGGGTAGAGATTGCTTTCATGCAGCATTTTATGATTTTCCGTGCACTGCACGGTGAACATGTCGTTCAGTAGGTGTGTCATTTGTTTATCGATGCCTTGCAGCGGATGAAACTTCGGGTGGGTATAGCTGCCAAGCAGCAATGCTTTTCTCTTATCCATCGGTCATCCTCCTATTTACTACTCAATATTTCACATGATCCTTAGGAACATGCATGAAGAAGCTGGCATGGACTGAATCTCCCCAACTTCATTACGTTATATCATGACATTATTCTTGGTTTTGAGCAAAGTAGCGGCCAAGCGCCACCATCATGCTGCCCATTCGCTCTTCCTCGGGAACCACCATGCGTTCAATGCCTTCCTCACGAAGCCCCTGGGCCGTAACCTTGCCGACAGCCGCTGCCACGACCGGTCCGCGGAACGCCTCTAGCACAGCCTCCAGCTTGCCATGGGCACGTGCATAATCCGCAAGAAAACGAAACTGGGGCGCGCTTGTAAAAGCAACCGCGTGAACCTTGCCGCCCACGATTTCGTCAACGAGTTGCGAAACATCCTCCTCCAGCGGCGGAATGTGCTTATAAGGCAGGATCTGCTCTACTGCCGCCTCACGACTTTCCAGCCAATCCACCAGCTTCGGAGCAGACTCGCCATGCAGTTGAAGAATGACACGCTTGTCCGATAGGTCATGCGGCTCCAAAGACCGGATCAGCCCCAACGTACTGCCGTCATCATCTCTGACGACCGGTGCCAGCCCGCGCTTTTTCAGCGCATTGGCCGTTTTGTACCCTCTTGCCGCAATCGAGGTGCTCTGCAGCGTTTCATTCAATGTATCCAAAAGGCCCATCTGTTCTGCTGTATCATAAATGGCCTCCAGGCCGATTCCCGTCGTAAATATCGCCCACGGTGCAGGCGCCTTGAGCCAAGCTTCGATCGAACGGCGCAGTACTTCATCATCCAAAAATACGGTTCCCTGGGCCGGACGAAGCAGCGCGGTGCCACCCATCTTCTCCACCAGCTTGGCCATGTCTGCTGCCTTGCGCGGGCCAGCTAAAGCGACGATCCGATCTTTCATATGCTGTGCCATGTTATATGCCCCACTCTCATCATTTTCTAGCTTGTGCATCCGTCAGTCTTACAGCTTAAGCAGTTGACTCCAGTATAAAGGCCCCGCTCCTAGAGATAAAGCCACTTTGGTCTTATTCTTTCATAAAGCCCCCCTTTCCTGCCACAAACAAAAAAGCAGCAAAGGAATATAAGCTCCTTTACTGCTTCAACACGAAATATTCGGGGCATATTACAGCGCCCTTGAATCTCTTAAATCTTAAAGCGTTTCACCATCTCCTGCAGTTCTTCAGCTAAACGGCTTAAATCCGCAGCAGATGCGCTGACCTCTTCCATGGAAGCAAGCTGTTCCTGAGAGGCTGCCGATATGGTCTGGGTCTGGCTTGACGTTTGCTCCGACACCCCACGGATATCTTCAACGGACTTTTTCGTGGAAGCTGTATCTTGAGCCAATTCCTTAGCCGATTTCGAAGTGGTTCTTACCTGGCCGGACACCGTGTTCACTGCCTTTTTGATACGGGAGAAGGAGCGTCCGGTCAGATCCGCTGCGTCAACGCCGTCCGATACCTTCTGCCTGGCGGCTTCCGTCATTTCCATGGTTCGTTCCACTTCTGCCAGTATTCCTGTAATCAGCCCCGATATGTAATCCGCTGAGCTTTCCGACCTTTGAGCAAGCTTACGGATTTCCGCGGCTACAACCGCAAATCCTTTGCCCTGCTCCCCGGCTCTCGCAGCTTCGATAGAGGCGTTCAGCGATAATAAACTCGTCTCCTTGGCAATGTCGGTAATGGCGGAAGCGATACCGCCGATCTCCTCGGTCCGCTCAGACAGCTGATGGATAACCCCATTCAGATCATTCATCGCATGATCAATATCCTGCATCGTCGCTGCTGCGGTAATCACCGTCTGGTTCCCTTCTTGGGCCAATTCCTCCGTCTGGTTCATGGCTGCAGTAACCTTCTCCAACACATCCGCAATGTCATCAGCATGCCGGGATACTTGAAGAATACCCTTCAGAATCTCCTCCGCGGCGTTCAACTGACGTTCACTGCCGGCGGCAACCTCCTGAATGGAAGACGTAACATGCTCGACGGCGCTTGTATTTTGCAGGGCGCTTGCGGACAATTGCTCTGAAGATGCGGAAACATTCTCCGTCATGGCTTTGACTCCGTGAACCATGTCCCTGAGACTATCCACCATCTGCTGAAAGTGATCGGCCAACTCGCCAATCTCGTCACGCTTGAAACCATGCATGCGAAGCGTCAGATCCCCCTCGCTAATGACTTCCGTCGCTTGGCGCATACGGCGGATCGGTTTGATCACAGAGCTTACATTCCAAGTCACCATGATTAAGGCGGCTAGCAGCGAAACGCTCATAACCACAATCATCGTTTGGCGGATGCCATTAACGGAGTCGTCAACCTCCTTAACAAACATGGTCCCGGCAATTTTCCATCCGGTTCGTTCATTCGTAATGTAGTTCAATTGTTGCTCGATGCCGTCATGATCATAGTGAAAATGACCGGTTGGCTGCTCATACATCTTGGAGACCCAAGCTTCCTTAGCCAACGCGTCCGTCCCTGCGTCATAATCGGGGTGAAACAGATATTTGTGATTTTGATCCAGCACCATCGTATAGCCTTCTTTACCTACCTGCACTTGGACCAGACTCCGGATGCTATGAAGGTTGAGGTCAATGCCCACGACACCTTTGCCGTCAGGCAGCATCTGAGCTAGCGTTACTACAATCAAGGAGCCCGTGTTCGAAGTATAGGGGGCTGTAATAATCGGTTGGCCCGATGCATTCATTGCCTGCTGGAACCATTCCGTTTGTCTAGGATCATAGCCCGGCGGCAGCTTTTCCCCTGATGCCTTGATAATGCCAGCCTGTGCCGTACCGATAAATACGTCCACCGTCTCCGGATGAAGTCCCAGGTACTGATTCAGTGCATTGATAGTTGAACCCGCTTTCGCTTCGAGTTCCTTGTCGATTTCAGTGGACTTCATCGTTGTGCTTAAATAATTCAGGTCATCGAACTTGGATTGCAGCGTGTGATTAATGATCTCATTCGCCGTCTCGACGCTCAGCGATGCACTGCGCAGAATTTCTTCCTCGACAGTTCCCTTGGCGTCACGGTAAGTGATAATACCGATAGCGCAGCTGGGCACAAGAAGCACGAGCAGAAATGTGAGAATCAGGTTTCTTCTAATACGATTAGCTCTTTTTTTCTTCATGGGTTTCTTTCCTTTCTAAACTGCAGTGAATCTCACCTGTCTTCTATAAAAAAATACTCCTTTCAACTTATCGGCATCTCTAAGACCATTCATTATGTAGTATATATAGGTAATTATTTCCACTAAAAGAGGGGTACCCATGTTATACGGGTACCCCTCTTGGCGGCGGTCAAAGACCACCTCTATATAAAGGCCATCCATCCTGCACAGCGAAAAACAAAGATGGCTGGCTCTTATAAGTTCAAACTACGTTACTTCGGCTGATTGGAAGGTATGAAGCCGCTCAGGTCTACGCCAAGTCCGGCAGCGAGTCTTGCACCATATTCGGCGTCCGCACGGTAGAAATTGCATACGGCACGGAGCTGGATATCAGATTTGACCTGACTGAGGTCATCAACCAGATTGCGGATCAAATGATCCTTCTCCTGTTCCGTAAACGAACGGTACAATTCTCCGGCTTGGGTGAAATCATCTGTTTTTTCAATACGCTGGCGAACGACATGCCCGATGAGCGGTGCTTCGCTTTCATTTACAGTAGGGTCTTCCACAGGACCTGTTGTATAGCTGTTCGGCTCATAGTTTACCGGCGACGGATCTTGATTCACGTTCATCAAGCCATCACGTTGATGATTACGCACAGGAGCATACGGGCAGTTAATCGGGATCTGCAAATAATTTGCACCCAGTCGATGACGCTGCGTATCCGGGTAAGAGAATAGCCGGCCTTGCAGCAGTTTATCCTCCGACGGCTCGATGCCAGGCACCAATGCACTTGGGGAGAAAGCGACCTGCTCAACTTCGGCGAAGAAGTTCTGCGGGTTGCGATTCAAGGTCATGGTGCCGACCGTTACGAACGGGAAGCGATCCTCCGGCCAGGTCTTTGTAGCATCCAGCGGATCAAAGGACAATTCATCCATCTCTTCCGGGGACATCAGCTGTACCTGCAGGCGCCATTTCGGGAAATTCCCGTTTGCAATGTGCTCATGAAGATCACGGGTGGCGTGATTGAAGTCCTTGCCCTGCACTTCGACCACTTCGTCTGCATTCAGCGTTTTCACGCCTTGCACGGATTCCCATTTGTATTTAATGTAAGTCACTTTGCCTTCGCTATTCACCCACTTGAAGGCGTGGACACTGAAGCCATCCATTTCGCGATAGCTCGCTGGTGTGCCATGATCCGAGAACACCCAGGTCATCATTTGCGTGGATTCCGGGGACAGCGTCATGAAGTCCCAGTAGCGGCCGGGTTCCTGGATGTTGGTCTCCGGCGAAGGTTTCAAAGAATGCACCATATCAGGGAATTTGATCGCGTCGCGAATAAAGAAGACCGGAATATGATTCCCTACAATGTCATAGTTGCCTTCCTCAGTATAGAACTTCACGGCAAATCCGCGCGGGTCGCGTGCCGTTTCGGGTGACCCTGTTCCATGAATAACCGTGGAGAAGCGAACGAACACAGGAGTTTCCTGACCAATTTCCTGCAGAAATGCCGCTTTTGTATAAGGCTTCATGTCACTCTCCACAACAAATGTGCCGTGTGCTCCTGCCCCGCGGGCATGAACGACGCGCTCCGGAATTCGTTCACGGTCGAAGTGGGCGATTTTTTCGATCAGATGATAATCCTCAAGCAGCGTCGGTCCGCGGCGTCCGGCCGTTTTGGAGTTTTGGTTATCTCCGACTGGAGCCCCTTGATTGGTTGTCATTCTATCCATATATGAACCCTCCATCATTTCTATAATTGATTTTAGACTGAATCTAAATTTATGAATTGATTGTATCACTGGAGAATCCATTGGATCATGATTGTCGCATGAGTGTTATATGACCCTTCTATGATCGTTATATGAAGGTCGGATGAATTCATTTTGAGTACCGCAAAATGAACAAAAAAAGGGAGGGGGATTAGTCCGCCAGGCGGTATCCCACTCCTCTAACCGTTGCAATATAGCGCGGGGCTCCCGCGTTGTCGCTCAGCTTTTTACGCAAGCTTTTGATGTGGACGTCAACCACATTGCTGCCGCCCATAAAATCCGTATCCCAAATTTTGCACATCAGGTCCTCACGCGTGCAGACGGCTCCTTCGCTGTCCAGCAGGAGCATCAGCAAATGATACTCTGTCTTGGTCAAATGGATCGGAGTGCTGCCCCGGTGAATGGTCATTTTATCCCGATCAATGGATAAGTCTTTATAGATGAGGCCGCGCATGACCTCTTCTCCACCCGACAATCCGGCAGCAGGAGAGAATAATCGAATGGTTCGCTGCACCTGATACATCATCGTATCTTTGGAACGGGCAGGCCATACCATAAGCTCTTCGTTTAACAAACTTGAACCTGCTTTGCTCATTAACTCTTCCCCTACTAGGTATAGAATCGGAATAGAGGAATGTTCGGGCAGCAGGAGTTCCTTCTCCTTGTTGAATGCCGCCATATTCCGGCAGCCCGTCATATCGGCAATAATCAGTCCTGTATTCAATGCCGACTGAAGACGCGGTTCCCATTTGCGGAACATCATCACCTCGAAGCAGTTCTCGGTCAAGGTAATAAACATTTCATTCACCCGTCCGGGAGACCGGCTTAATAACGCGGCCCGCAGGGTTGTGGGACAAGCATCCCCTATCGCCATCGCAATCGGCGTCGTCGGACGAACATACAGATTGCCGGACTGGAAATCAGGAAATGAATAGACTGTTCCCAGTTCCGTCATTTCTTCCGTTTGGTTTGACATTCTGGACACACCCCCCCGAATACGACGTGAGCATGATGGATGACGTAATTGGTTTCACCGGCTACCGTAGCAGCCCAATCCTCTGGCACCTCCGTCATGACCTCGTCCACTTTACCGCATACTTCACAAATAATATGTTGATGATCGTCCATACGGGCATCGTACCGGCTCGCGCTCTCGCCCAGCTTCAATTCACGGATCAGCTGCTTATCCGTCAAATAACGCAGGGAATTATAAACCGTTCCGTACGCTAAATTATATCCTTTCTCCACCAGCCGGTTCATGATATCCGCAGCAGTCGGATGATCATGCGATTCCCGAAGGACATCGTACACCGCTTGGCGTTGCGTCGTCAGATTTAAAGATTTCAAGGTATTCACCCTTTTAATTTATTTTTAGATCAAGTATAAATCCTATTCTCTTCAAGGTCAACATCCCGTGCCAGAATTTCCGCTGGTAATCTTTAAGATTTCTTTAGATTCAATTAAAAATTCCTTTAGCTTGTGTGGTTAGAATTAGAACATACATAAAACGATGAAACATATATAGCCCGCCAAAGGAGGCGATCGATCGCCATGGAATCCATAGCCAAGCATCCCCGTCATGTACCGTCATCCCCTGAACGATCCCGGTTGCAAGCCGGCACGATTCGGCATAAACCTGCGAAGCCCCGCAAGGGACGCACAAGATTAAGCTTGCTCCTGCTATTGTTTAGCGTCATTCTGATGGCCGTGTTCATAGCGCGGGTGTTTATTCCTCCTCCCATCAAAGCCAGTTCGGCCATCTTGATTCATGCAGATACCGGCCGTGTGCTCTATGCTATGCATGCCGATCTTCCCCTTCCTCCCGCGAGCATGTCCAAGATGATGACCGAACTGCTGGTGCTGGATGCTGTTCGTTCCGGGCAGCATGCTTGGGACGAGAATGTACAGGTCAGCCGATATGCCGCAGAGGTGCCCGGTTCAGGCATCGGCATGCATGAAGGCGAACGTTATACGTTGAAGCAGCTGTTCGAAGCGCTCATCATCCATTCGGCCAATGATGCGGCCGTAGCTATTGCGGAGCATCTCGGCGGGTCGGAGTCCCGATTCGTGGAGAGCATGAATGCCCGGGCGAAACAAATCGGCCTCTCTGATCGCACCGTCTTTGCCAATGCATCCGGTTTGCCTGCCGCTGACCTCACTCCCTTTGCCGAAGCGGCCACCGAACGCGATACCGTCATGACGGCCAGGGATTCGGCCATGCTGGCCCGATGGCTGCTTAACAAACATCCGGATTTGCTCGAGGTAACCAGCCAGCGCGATTTGCCTGTTCCGCAGAAGAAGCTGTCCCTGCATACCACCAATCTCATGCTCCCTGGGGAGGCACATTCATACGAAGGTAATGACGGATTTAAGACCGGATATACCCGGTCTGCCGGTTATTGCTTTACCGGAACGGCGTCTCGTGGTGGAAACCGGCTGATTTCCGTCGTGATGGGAACCGGGGATGCCGATCAACGCTTTACGGAAACCCGGAAGCTGATGGATTACGGATTCGAACGGCAAGGCATTCTTTCGAATCTCCTATCCGCTCTTTTTTAATAGTTGTCATAGAAGAACTCACGATTTTGAAGGCCAAGCTGCACTCTATAGGGTCAATTTAGGGTACACTGTTCGTAAGGAATCATTGTTTCCAATAGGCGGATTTACTGGAGGATATTTTAATGAGAAGTATATTAATCGTAGATGATGATAAAGAAATTTCCGGGCTGATCTCCATCTACCTGGAGAATGAGGGTTACCGCGTGATCCAGACCCATGACGGGGAGGAAGCGCTTCTGGCCATGACCAGCAATAACGGGGGGGTGGATCTCGTGATTCTGGATGTCATGATGCCTAAGCTGAACGGGATTGATACCTGCCGCAGAATCCGGGAAACCTCGTCCATACCCATCCTGATGCTGAGCGCCAAGAGTGAGGACATGGATAAAATACTGGGGCTGATGACCGGCGCGGATGACTATATGATCAAACCGTTCAATCCGCTGGAGCTGACGACTCGCGTCAAAACACTGCTGCGGCGCTCCACTCTGTACAATGCGGAACTGCATCGGGAGGACAGCGAGCGGATCGAAATTGATGGGCTCGACATTAACCGGAGTACGCATGAAGTAACGGCCAACGGCAAAGCGATCTCTCTGACGGCGAGAGAATTCGAGATTCTGTATTTGCTTGCCCGCCAACCGGGGAGAATCTTTAGCGCCGAGGATATCTTCCAGCAGGTCTGGAAGGAGAAATATTACGTATCCAATAATACGGTCATGGTGCACATCAGCAACCTGCGGGACAAGCTCGAGAGGGAGCTGGGTTATAAGCTCATTCAAACGGTATGGGGCGTCGGGTACAAAATCCATGCGTAAGCTGCAGTGGAAGATCATTACACTGTTCTTTGCCAGCGGAGCCCTGACCTTGGCCATACTGTTCATCGCGCAGCAGATCTTCCGATTGATCGGCCGGGAATACTGGAAGGAGCCCTGGGTAAACACCCTTTTCAGAGTTGATCGTACGTTGGAGGATTTCTTCGGTTTCCCCATCATCCCGACGATCATCGGCATCGTGCTATTTATCTGCATGGTATTGCTGCTGAGTCAGAGCACCATTCGTCAAATCAACCACTTAATGGAGGGTACACAGCGTTTGGCGAAGGGCGAATTGGATGAAGAGATTATCGTTAACTCGAATGACGAACTGGGCCAGATGGCAACGCACATCAATCAAATGGCCAAGCAGCTCAAGCTATCGCTGGAAGAGGAACGAATGGCGGTCCAATCCAAGAACGAGCTAATCAGCAACGTATCGCATGATCTGCGCACCCCCCTCACCTCCATCATCGGGTACTTGCGGCTGGTCAATGAAGACCATTACAAGGATGAAGTCGAGCTCCGGTATTATACCGATATCGCGTATGATAAGTCGCTGCGCCTGGGCGGACTCGTGAACGATTTGTTTGAATATACACGAATGGGGTACTCCCCGATGAACCGTGTTGACATTAATTTGGTGGAGCTGCTCGCACAATTGGCCGTGGACTTTTCACTAACCGGGCAGCAGGAAGGCGTACAGGTCAACTTCACGCCTAAAACTGAGAAAATCATGATCTCCTCGGATGGGGATAAACTGATGCGCACCTTCGAGAATCTGCTGTCCAATGCGGTACGGCACGGACGGGAAGCCGGGGTGGTGGATTTGAAGGTATCAAGTGATTCGAAGTTTGCCGTCGTACAGGTCATCAATTACGGCCCCCCGATCCCTCAATATGCGATCCCCTATCTGTTCGAGCGGTTCTACCGGGCGGACGAATCGCGCACCGATCAAACCGGCGGCTCCGGACTTGGCTTGGCTATCGTAAAGACCATCGTGGATGCCCATCACGGCACGATTCAGGTGACCAGTAATACGGAACGGACGATGTTTGAAGTTCTCCTACCTTTGGAGACTCCTGAAAATTAACAAAATAAAACATTTAATATTCGACATACAATTCCATTTTCCGATAAAATAGGGGGTGAATGTCTTCATCGCCTTGCCGCCCTTGTGCAAGGTACATGAAAGGAATGATCCCCATGACTAATATACTATTTACCAACTTTTGTATATTTGTGACTTTCTTATACTTGTCCGGACTGCTGTCCAAAAAATATGTAGCAGGCGTTGTGACACCGTCCATCAGCGTTAAGATCAACGCTGGACTGCTCTTTGGCATTTACGGGATCATCTTGATGTACTATTCTTTCCCGATTGACCCCCGGTTTTTCGCGGATTTGCGGCATTTGGCCATTGTAGTGATCGCCAGCTACTTGGGTTGGCTGCCATCCCTGATTGCCGGCGTGCTCATTGCGCTCGGGCGATTGATTCTGTTCGGCATGTCCGCTTCCTCTGCCATTGCGGGAGCCGGCATGCTACTGATCGGCATCATATGCGGGACGGTATCTCGTATCCATTGGAATCGTTTAAACAAAATGCTGCTCATGAGCGTATCGAGCATGCTGGTGCTCCTAGGCATTATGTGGATGAATATCCAGGACCACCATAAGGTATATACTGTCTTCACACAGCACCTTATCATATCCGTCCTCGCCACGGTGGTCATCTACATGTTGACGGAGTATATCAACACGTCCAATCAACTATTTCTGCAGATGAAGAAAAATGCGGAAACGGATTACCTGACCAGTCTTCACAATTTGCGCCAGTTCGAGCAGCTGTTGTCGGAACGTTTTCTCGAAGCCCAGCATTTCAGCGAACGGCTGGGTGTTCTTGTCGTGGACATTGATCATTTCAAAAAAATAAACGACACCTACGGCCATGCGGCCGGAGATGCCGTTTTGCAGCAGCTCAGCAAAGTGCTGAGGGAGCATTCCCGTTCTTTTGATGAAGTGTCCCGCAACGGCGGGGAAGAATTCTCGGTGCTGGTCCCGGAAGCGACCATTGATGAGACGGCCGCTATTGCAGAACGAATCCGGGCCGCCGTAGCGGATCATATCTTTGTCCTGGAGAACGGAACCAAGATCCAGATCACCGTGTCGATTGGGGCTGCCGTACATCCCGATACGATCCGGTCGAAAAATGCCAAGGAGCTGCTCCAGCAAGCAGACCGCGAGCTGTACCGCGCCAAGGACAGCGGACGCAACCGCGTATGTTCCGCTCCCGAAATCCATGATCTGATTCTTTCTTAATTCGAATCCGCCTTCAGTATTTCTTCAATGGCAGTCAGCGTATCTGAAGAGAGCTTAATACCGGAAGCCTCCACATTCTCTTCCACCTGCTCCGGACGGCTGGCCCCCACCAGTGCACTAGCTACGTTGTTCTGACGCAGAATCCAGGCCAAGGCCAATTGGCCGACGGTCATACCCAGCTCGCTTGCAACGA
This sequence comes from Paenibacillus sp. NPDC058898, assembly GCF_049316025.1. Classification (NCBI taxonomy): domain Bacteria; kingdom Bacillati; phylum Bacillota; class Bacilli; order Caryophanales; family Paenibacillaceae; genus Paenibacillus; species Paenibacillus sp. NPDC058898. The sequence continues at coordinate 247,944 of NZ_JBMOSM010000005.1, forward strand.
CTCCCAGGGCCTGCACCTTCTGAATGCGGTCTTCACTCATTTTAAGCGGGTCGGCTCCAATCTTCGATGCGCGGCTGTTCTCCGGCACGGCTTGCTTGGAGGCGTACTTGCCCGTCAGCAGCCCTTGCGCAAGAGGAGAATAGACCACTTGACCAATGCCCTTCTTCTCGCCTAACGGGATGATCTCTTCCTCGATCTTGCGCTCGAACATGTTGTACAGCGGCTGATTCACCACGATGCGATCCAGCAAATAGCGGTCCGCCACGGCCAATGCCGCTTCCATCTGGGCAGCGGTCCACATACTGACTCCTACATAGAGCACCTTGCCTTGCCGGACAAGGTCATCCAGCGCCCGCAGCGTTTCCTCTATCGGTGTTTCTTCATGATAACGATGGCAGTAATAGATGTCGACATAATCGGTACCCAGCCGCTTCAGACTCGCATCGCACTGCTCTCTAATATGTTTGCGGGAAAGCCCCTGATCATTGGGTCCGTCCCCCATCTTGCCGAATACCTTCGTGGCCAGGACATAGGATTCCCTTGGGAATGCTCTCAAGGTTTCCCCGACAACCACTTCAGCCGCTCCCTGGGCATACACATTCGCTGTATCAAAAAAATTAACGCCGAGTCCATATGCGGTCTGAATCGACTTCACCGCATTCTCCCGTTCCACATATCCCCCGTACGTCAGCCAGCTCCCGAGACTGATATCGCTAACCTTCAGTCCGCTTCCGCCCAGTCTTCTAAATTCCATATGTGAAACCTCCTTCATACAAGATAGATGCTTATTCTTTATTGTAACATCTTCCTGTACGATAGACAGATGTGCCCTGTCTAACGTTTATAACCGGTCGACTTTATTTTCACCATGACCGATACATTAAACTTGGCATGGGGATACATGGCGTCCCATTCCTCCATCTCCGTCTTATTGTTCCAGTGCGTCCCTCCATACCGAAGGCCGAAACCCAGCGGGTCCAGGCCCGTTTTCTGAATTTTCTCCAGCAAGTTTTTCACCGCTTGGGATAGTTCCTTGCTAAACTGCTCTTCGATCTTATGCAGACCCTTCTGATTCAGTTGTGTTGGATCCTCTTTCTCTTCCAAAATCGCCGTTATCCGAATATTGAAATCAATCGTTTCTTCCCCTGGTTTATCCGTTACGATCTTGTATCTTGCTCGGGTTCTATCCGTGTTGATTTCAAGCAATTTGCCGTCCATTTTCGTCCCGAAATTCGTGCTTAAATTACGACGATCCAACAGGTTAAACAGCCTGGTTTCATCCGGCGTCAGAATCACCTTCACCTTGTCCTTATCCATCAAGGCTACTCTCTCGATATTCAGGATCTTGTCAGTGGTAGTTTCCACAACGGGCATGACCGGATCTTCCCCTTCCTCTAACATTCGGCGGGACAAATCGAAGGAGTATGTCCTAGTAATGAAGGGAGATTCCGTCCCATCCTCGCTGAGCGCCAGAAATATTGCGTTCCCGGCAATCCGCTCCGTTGGAGGATCCGTCTTTAATACGGCTTCTGCCGAAGGAATGGCGACGGCTGGATACATTAAGAGCTGCATATCCCGCCTCCGAACGGTCCAGTCCTGGATTTTGCTGATATTTTTTCGAGCATAGGCTTCGCCGTACATGACCCCCTTGCAATGACCAAAGTCAAGTTCCTTATCCACTTTGGATTTGACCTCCCTGATCGCTTCCGCAATACTTGTTGATTCTTGTGTAATAAGGAAAGACTTCTTATCCCCAATCTTAGGGTCTCCTGAAGGAATCGCCATTTTGAAGGTAAATCGGTTCATATCGGGGTTTTTCTCAGAGACGTCAATACCAATGGACACGACAAAAAGTCTGAGATCGATATCCCTAAAATCACATCCCGACACAAATAAAAAAGAGCAGCACATGAGCCAGACCAGCCATCGTTTCAGGTCTTTCATGCCTTCTTCCTCCTTTTCCTCCATACCGCATAGAATAATAGGGCAATGAGCAGGAATTCCCCAGCGAACCGGACGTCCAAAAAGACAATCGCCATATCATTTAATATGTATTGATTAACGATAAACGACGTGCCGAAGATAATCAGGGAAAAGAGGAGAAGCACCCACCATTCGAATTTCCTCCTTTTAGACATCGCTTCCCCCTTATCGACCTTTAATCCGAAACCTCCCAGAATCAACTCCTTGCCCACATGCCAATGAACGATGGAATTCACGAGGGAGAGGCACATATACACCACGTAGAAGACATAAATCATCCGTTCTATGATGAAATAACGAATCCGAAGCGAGTCCACCGTCGAGAAGGCAGGATACACGTGTCCTCCGGCGCCCGCGGCTCCCAATATGCCGATGGATGCAAAGATCGATACCAGAAGGGTAAGAATACTAACCACCACAATCGCCCAAATATGCCGCACTCTGAATCGGTGAAAGATCCGATTAAATACCACCATGTTCACGTAGCCCGTAAATATATAGGTAGCCGCGGCCACCGTCTCGTAATTGGGCATGTTCCATGCATAGGTAATGATCTGCCTTACGGCATCCCAACTGAAATATGGATTGCTGAAGATACGCCATGACATATAAGCGATGATGGGTACGGTAATGTACAGAATCATCTCCAGGGCATAAATAATGGACTCGGTATCCAGCCTGGCACTTAGTGCCACAACCACCAGAAATCCCATCAGAACGATATAGGGTGATACATCCGGACTGATGTATCGGGAGGTAATATCAACGAAACTGACCAAGGTAATGACGCTGGAGAAATACCACCCGAGTCCGTATAAAACAAGCAGGATGCCGGATATCCACTTGGGCATAACTGAATGGAAAATCTCCGGCAGCCCTTGTCCCGGAAATTTCTGAATCAGCTTCACGAAGGTAAACAGCAGCAGAGTGCCAATCGGAATGGACACGAGGATCGACATCAGCGCGCCGTCAAAGCGATCCGTAATCAAGACGCGGGGGACATAATTAATCAGGTTGATGGTTGCATTGAGCAGGAAGAGGTAATAAAAATATTTATTTCTAACCACTTCGCTGATCTCCTTTCTTGTTCCAATCCATCGCAAACATCTTCAAGTAGGGTTTGCCAAAGGACCTGAGGCTCGTAAGGTACATGATCATGGCCACGATGCCCAGAACGATGCCAACCAAGCCGAAGAAGGTGGCCAGGACAATGAATAAATACTTCGTGACACGTATGCCGAAGCTCATCATACTAATCGGGATCACGAAATTCGTTATCGCGACGGCGGAAACCAAGATGATCATGATGTTACTGACCAGTCCCGCTTCCGTAGCAGCAGTCCCCAGAATGAGACCCCCTACCGTGGTTGCGGTTTGACCAATCGCTTTTGGCAGCCGGACACTCGCCTCTGTCAGAAATTCCATCGCCAGCAGCATGAAGATCACTTCGAAGAAAGACGGGTATGGCACCGTAGCCCGACTTCCTGCAATAAGCAGCGTAACCTGCATCCTCAATATTTCCGGATTGTAAGAGGTGAAGGCCACGTAAAAACTTGGTATCAGCACGGTGACAAACAATGCGATATACCGGATGACCTTGAGAAACCAGCCCACCGGAGGAAGCTGTATTTTGTCATCCATTGCCGTAAAGAAATCATTGAATATAGCCGGCAGTAAAATGGCATATCCCGTGGAATCCATCAACACAGCGATCTTTCCTTGAGATATATTTAATACGGTCCGGTCAGGGCGTTCGGTCAGCATGAGCGTCGGATACAGACGGAATTTAGGATTCATCGTATGTCTCTCGATTTCAGAGGCCGATTGCACAATATCCGCCTTGATCTCGGACAATCGCTTTCTAAGCTCCTGTAATACCGTTTCTTCCACTTTGCATGCATCATACATAATGATGATTCGAGTCTGCGATATTTTGCCAAGGGTCATGAATTCCGTCTTCAAATTTGTGGTTTGGTAACGGTGGCGAATTAGATTCAGGTTCACCTCGATATTTTCCGTAAACGAATCATCAGGGCCTTGAATGACGTTCTCCGTACTGGCGGGTTGGATGAAGCTTGCATTAACCAATACGGCGTCAAACAGGAGCACGCTGTCCCGAATGAATATGGCTACGCAGCCCCTTAATATATTACGGAGCAATTCCTGTTTATCCTTCGGCTCCACACTTGAGGGAAAGGATCGGATGAATTGGTCGTATAACTCCAAGGAATTCAGCTCATAGAAACGGTTGATCAAATTATCGTTAATCATGATAGGGTCGCACATGCTCTTAAGATAAATCAATAACGCATGCTCACCTTCATTCTTCAGCTCACGCTGCTCGATATCCCCGACATTACGAAGATGTTCTTGCAGACATTGCCTGGCTTCCTCCGCATTTAGATATTGTTCGCTGGTCATGATACCACCCCTCATTCACTAAATTCCGGTTCTCCCGCTGTTCTTTAGGTTCTGCACAAATGTCCCAAATTATTTACAATCATCCAGAAAAACTTAGGAAGACTGTGAATCGAAATCGCCTAGTTTCTAATCATTCCCATGTGGTAATAATGAAGACAAGAGTCGGAGTTTAAGGGCAACGCCCATAGAAACTGAGGAGGAATCGTGAATGAACCCATCCAATTCATCGCATCAAGAACTGTCGCAATTTCCGGAGTCGCTGTGGATAGCGACAACCGAACTGCCCACTTTCCCGCGCTTAGCCGAAGATATTAAGGCGGATGTTGCCATCATTGGAGCCGGCATAACCGGCATTACAACCGCTTATCTGCTTGCCAAGGCAGGCAAGGATGTCGTGCTGATCGAAGCAGGGCAAATCCTGAACGGAACCACCGGTCATACAACAGCTAAGGTTACGGCACAGCATGGGCTGATCTATCATGAATTTATGAATCATTTTGGGGAGGAGAAGACAAGACTCTATTACGAAGGAAATCGGGAAGCGATTGAATTCATCAGGAATATTATTGGCGGAGACGAAGGGAAATTCGGGCTGAAGCTGGAGGATGCCTATATCTACGCTCAACAGGAGGACAAGTATCTCTCGAAGCTGGAGGATGAAATCAAAGCCTATGAAAAGCTCGGCATTCCGGGAGAATGGCAGGATAGCCTTCCTCTGCCTATGCCGATTCGGGGAGCCATTAAGATGCCCGGGCAATATCGATTCCACCCACTGCAATATCTTAAGCATCTGACCGAACAATTCCTGATGCTCGGAGGGCGGATCTATGAGAATACGACCATGGATGAAAAGGCCGAAACCGATGGACCGCTCACGCTGCTGACCAAACGGGGTGGTCACCGAATTACTTGCAATCACGCAGTGTCCGCATCTCATTTTCCGTTCGTTGACGGGAAAGGATTATTCTTCACGCGGCTGCATGTGGGACGCTCCTATGCCATTGCTGTCAAACCCGAAACCGCTTATCCGGGCGGGATGTATTTAAGCGTGGATCAACCGACCCGTTCCCTGCGGTCCGCTTCTTATGGCGGTGAGGATTTGGTTATCGTCGGAGGCGAGAATCATCCGACGGGCCGCAGCATCTGCACCCATCAGCATTACGAAAACCTGGAGCTGTTTGCAGGAAAGCTGCTGGGCGCTTCCGCGATTCCTTATCGCTGGTCGGCCCAGGATCTGATTACTCTGGACAACATGCCTTACATCGGGCCGATCACATCGAATCAGGACCGGATCTTTGTCGCGACAGGCTTCCGGAAATGGGGCATGACAACAGGAACATTGGCCGCGAATATCATCTGTGATCAAATCTTGGAGAAGGATAACCGTTACGCCGACGTCTTCAACCCGTCCCGCTTCATCGCAGATCCAAGCATCAAAACATTTGTTGCACAAAATGCTATGGTTGCGAAAGATTTCGTTTCCGGCAAGTTCGAAATGTCCCATGCTGATATTACCGAGCTGAAGGCAGGCGAAGGCGCCATCGTCCGCCATAACGGTCAGCGCGCCGGGGCTTACAAGGATGATAAGGGGAATCTCCATCTCGTGGATACGACATGTACCCATCTCGGCTGCGAAGTGGAATGGAATGAGGGCGAACGCTCATGGGATTGCCCTTGTCACGGATCACGCTACCGTTATAATGGCGAAGTGATTGAAGGGCCGGCCATTGAGCCGTTGAAGCAGTTGGACCCGGAGAGTTAAGCGGACGCTGCGCTCCCTCAAGGACTCTAACCTAAAAGAAGTGAAGCCCATGCGAGCTTCACTTCTTTTTTATAACAGGGGACTATACACCGGAGCGGCCTAAATTCAACCAAAAATAACATATTTCTGGTATAATAAGCTCACAAATCGTTACGGGAGGGACAGCTATGGTTCTGGGCCCTGAATATTTGGATCGAATTAAAGAGGTCGTCTCGGAGAGAAAGGCAAAGGAGAAACTGCGCGGTATCCGGCAGCAAAGCCTGCTTAGTCATTTTTTAATGACCCTTGCTGCTGCAGGTGCCTTCATTATGGTGGCAGCCATCTTTGGTTTTATCTTGTATAACATACGATATTAGAAGCCCTTCCCCATGCTTCCAAGGTGGTAAGTCTCTGAAGTTTATACTTTCTTGCAAGTCCAAAAAGGCACCCTGACGGGTGCCTGTGTCATGTTATGGCCTGGATTAATCTAGTAAACCTAAGCAATTTCTGGTGCCGGCTCCTCGCGGTAGGCCTCAAGCGATCGGTCCACGATGACCTGTATGAAATCCGGATCCATATCCTGAATCCATGGCATGGCGTTATTCCAAGCATTTTCCTCGATTTGAAGCGCGATCTGATTCTGCTCCCATTCATCCACCGTTCGATCCATCCGGTCACAGAGTTCTGTCAGCATCAGGTCCATCGAATGGCCCAGCTCATGTGCGAATACCACCGCAAAATAGGCATGAAACAGCTCAAGTGTCCCAAACAGCTCCAGACACTGCTGGCGTATGACTTCGGTATACATCGTCACGCTGTGCGAATTCATAACATATTTCCCGCCGATTAACCGGCCCCCTGGGAAATACGCCTCCATCTCCACGGTGACACTGCTGCCCGACCGACGTAGAAGCTCTTGCGTAATTCGGTTCAGTTCGGACTTATTCAATTATGATCATGGCTCCCTTTAAAGATATAAACATAAACATCATTATAAAAGAACCATATGAAATTGCAATAACAAATATGCCTGCTAGCTTACTCTAAACCTACCAAAAACCTTTAATTAAGCCAAAAAAAGAAGACCCACTCGCACTCCAATGGGTCTTCTTATGATGGTATCCTCGCCTCGCTATCCAGCCTCATGCTGGTCGCTGAATTGACTGTTATACAGGTCCGCATAGAAGCCGCCTTGAGACAGCAGCTCTTCATGGGTTCCTTGCTCGATAATGCTGCCCTTGTTCATGACCAGAATCAGATCCGCATCCCGGATCGTGGACAGCCGATGCGCAATGACAAAGCTGGTTCGGTCCTTCATCAGCTCATTCATCGCTTTCTGGATATAGAGCTCTGTCCGCGTATCCACGCTGCTGGTGGCCTCGTCGAGGATCAGAATCGATGGATTGGCCAGAATGGCACGCGCAATGGTAAGAAGCTGCTTCTGCCCTTGCGATATGTTGGAGGCCTCCTCGTTCAGAACGGTATCGTAGCCGTCCGGCAGTGTCCGGATGAAGTGATCCGCGTGAGCCGCTTCCGCCGCTCGGATGATCTCTTGTTCCGTAGCGCCTTCGCGTCCATATCCGATATTGTCCCGGATCGTCCCGTTAAAGAGCCATGTATCCTGCAGCACCATTCCGAACAGGCTGCGGAGTTCACCGCGTCGAAGAGCCGTAATACCTGTGCCGTCTATCGTAATCTTGCCCTTATTCAGCTCATAGAACCGCATCAGCAGATTAATAAGCGTAGTCTTGCCTGCACCGGTCGGACCGACGATGGCGACCGTTTGCCCGTGCCTTACGTCCACATTCATATCCTCGATCAGTAGCTGGTCTGCTTTATAGCCGAAACTCACGTTCTCGAAAGACACGTCGCCAAGTGGCTGCTTGAGTGCTGCCGGAGCTGTATGCTCTGACACTTCTTCTTCCTCATCCAGCACTTCAAATACGCGCTCTGCCGATGCTATGGTAGATTGAATGACGTTCGCGATATTCGCAAGCTGGGTGATCGGCTGCGTGAATTGGCGTGAATATTGGATGAATGCTTGAATATCCCCGATCTCAATCGCTCTGCGGGTAACGAGCACGCCGCCGACAACACTGACGATCACATAACCGATATTGCCGACAAAACCCATCAGCGGCATGATGGTACCCGATATAAACTGGGCTCTCCACCCGGCATCATAGAGCTTGTCGTTGACCTCATCAAATTGTTCCATGGATTGTCGTTCCCGGCCAAAGGCCTTCACCACTTTATGACCTGTGTACATTTCTTCCACATGCCCGTTCAGCTCACCCAAATGCTTCTGCTGAGCCACAAAATGCTTCTGCGAGCGTTTGGCAACCACAATTGTAACCACCACACTAAGCGGTAGGGTCAGAATAACTACTAATGTCAACAGCGGGCTGATCGTGAGCATCATCACGATGACGCCAACCAGCGTGACTATCGAGGTAATCATCTGCGTCAAGCTCTGCTGAAGCGTACTGCTGATATTGTCCATATCGTTGGTCACCCGGCTCAGCGTTTCCCCATGTGTCCGAGCGTCGAAATATTTAAGCGGCAAACGACCGAGTTTGTTGTAAACATCCTTACGCAAATCATACACGGTCCGCTGGGCCACGCCAGCCATAACATATTGCTGGATGTAAGCAAACAGTGAGCTTAAGAGATACAAGCCTGCAAGCCAGAGCATGATCGTCCGAATCGCGTCAAAATCGATCCCGGCCCCCGGCACGCCTTGCATCTTAGCCATGAAGCCTTTGAACAGGATCGTGGTTGCATCCCCCAATATTTTCGGGCTCACGATGCTGAATATCGTACTGAGAATAGCTGCAATCAAGACGATCATCAGCTTGCCGGTATGCGGTTTGAGATATCGCGTTAACCGGCGAAAAGTGCCTTTGAAATCCTTGGCTTTCTCCCCCGCCATTCCAGGTCCGTGTGGGCCGCCGCCAAAGGGACCGCCCGGTCCCCGAGGATGTCCTCCCCGTTTCTTCTCACTCATGCGATCTCCTCCTCTGACAGCTGCGAGGTAACGATTTCGCGGTACACATCGCTGGAAGCCATAAGCTCCTCATGCGTGCCGATTCCGGCTATGCGTCCCTCATCCAGCACAATAATACGGTCAGCGTCCATGACGGTGCTTACCCGCTGAGCAACAATCAGGACGGTAGCTTCCGTCGTTTCCTCGCGGAGCGCTGCGCGAAGATTGGCATCCGTCTTGAAATCCAGCGCCGAGAAGCTGTCGTCAAACACATAAATCTCGGGTCTCCGAACCAGCGCCCTTGCAATCGAGAGCCGCTGCTTCTGACCTCCGGATACGTTGCTGCCGCCTTGCGAAATCTCGGCATCGTACCCGCCTTCCATGGATGAGATGAAATCGGCCGCCTGAGCAACCTTCGCAGCATGCCGGATTTCCTCGTCCGTCGCATCTTCTTTACCATAGCGGATATTCTCCGCGATAGTTCCGGTGAAGAGCAGCGCCTTCTGCGGCACGAATCCGATCCGGTTCCGCAGGTTCTCCTGCATCATGTCCCGGATATCCGTACCATTAACGAGAATCCGTCCCGAGCTCACGTCATAGAAACGAGGGATTAAGCTGATCAGCGTCGATTTACCCGAACCGGTTCCGCCGATAATGGCGGTGATTTCACCCGGCCCGGCATGGAAGGAAATATCGGATATGGCGGGTTCCTCTGCACCCGGATAATAGAAGGTCACATCCTGGAATTCAATCGATCCATGCTGCACGCCGGTATTTCGCGGCTGCTTCGGATCATGGATCTCCGGCATCATGTTCAATACCTCATTGATCCGGACCGCCGATGCCTGTGCACGCGGAATCATGACAAACATGACGGATAACATGATGAGAGAGAACATGATCATCATCGCGTATTGGAGAAATGCCATAAGGTCACCGACCTTCATGTGGCCACTATCGATTCGCAGCCCCCCGAACCAAACAATCGCCAGCGTTGCAAAGTTCATGACCAGCATCATGACAGGCATCATCGCACCCATGATTTTATTCACTTTGATGGAGGTGGCTGTCAAATCCTCATTCGCATCATTAAAACGGACGGTTTCATGATTCATCCGGTTAAATGAACGAATGACCCGGATTCCGGTCAGATTCTCCCTTAGCACGCGGCTCAGTGTATCGATCTTCACCTGGATCGCTTTAAAGAGCGGAATCCCCTTTTTGGCGATGAGGAAAATAGCCAGGGCCAGAATCGGCAGGACGATCAGAAGTACCGTGGTCAATCCCGGGTCTCTCGATACGGCCATTATAATGCCCCCGATACACATCATCGGCGCAAGCGCCATCATGCGAAGGATCATGATCGTAACCTGCTGCACCTGCGTAATGTCGTTCGTTGTACGGGTAATCAGGGATGCCGTACCGATCTTGTCAAATTCCTGCAGCGTGAAATTCTCGACATGGGAGAAGACGCGTCCCCGAACAATTTTCCCGAATCCCGTAGCTGATTTGGATGCCAAATAACTCGCGGCAATGGAGCACAACATGCCCCCAGCTGCTACCAGGAGCATAAAGCCGCCCACACGCCAAATGTAAGGCACATCTCCCTTCACGATGCCGATATCCACGATGTCCGCCATCAAGGTTGGCAGGTAAAGATCAGACAGACACTGGAAAAATGTGAACAGCAGGACAAAAATGACCGCTGTCCGGTACGGTTTCAAATAGTGAAACAGTTTTAACAAATTCCCCACCCCTACTCATTGTCTGAAGTCGTTTCGTTCGTTTTGTGCTTTTGCTCGTGAAATTGATACACCTTCGTTAACAGCTCCGTCAGTTTGACGCTGTCCTCTTCTCCTAGAAATTCCACCAGCTCGTTAAAGTTGTTTCTGACGTTCTGATAGGTTGCCTGGACAACGCGATTCCCTTCCTCCGTAAGCTGCACACGCACCGCACGTCGATCCTGTACATCCATCACCCGCTCCACCAGACCTTTGCTCTCCAGAGCGTTAATAAATTGAGTGATCGTTGGTGACGTAACATTCATCATGCTGCTGATTTCGGACACTTTCATGCCAGGACCGTCAGGCACGATATGATGTTTAAGTCCCATCAGAACGCGAATCTCGCCGGGCGTATAGCCGGAAATCAAGTGCCGATCCCATTCCTGCTTATGGAACATGCGAATGCTGTACAAGAGCCTGCCGGCTACGCTATCTTCTCGCCGGCCAGCCTTCATGCACAGCCCTTCCCGCGAATCTTTTTCCTCTTTCCCGTTGTTCTCTTTAGGTAAATCTGGATGTATATTCTCTTCCATGGTCCACCTCTTTTCTGCAACTACTCAAGCAAATAGATAGTCTGCCAATTTATTTGGTTTCCTAACTATATACCCGAAGAAGACCGAAGTCAAATCGACTCCGGACCTCTCAATAACATCCATTATTCGTCATCGTACAAAAGCTGCTGGTAGTTCCCTTTGCGGTCTCTCTCGCTCTTCCGCGAGGACTTGCCTGAGCTCTTATTCTGGCGGCGGGTGCTGACCCTCTCCTTACTGGCAATATAGGCGAGCTCCCGCTCCGTCTTCTTGTAGTTCGCATATCGTTTCGCATCCAGCGTTCCGGCCTGCAGCGCTTCCTGAACCGCACAGCCGGCCTCCGTCTCATGGCGGCAATCCTGGAACCGACACTGCTGCACCAGCGCCGAAACATCCGCAAAGGTTGCCTCGAACCCTTCTTCCGAATCCCACAGCTGCAGCTCCCGCATGCCTGGCGTATCTACCATAATCGCGCCTCCCGGCAGCACGAAAAGCTCCCGGTGCGTCGTGGTATGCCGTCCCCTTGCGTCCTCCTCGCGTATCCCCTGAACCCGCTGCAGCTCCTGGCCAGACAGCCAGTTCAGGAGGGTGGATTTACCGGCCCCCGAGGTACCCGTAATGGCAATCGTCTTCCCCTGTATCAGATAAGGCTGCAGCTGCTTCTTTCCTTGATCCATCAAGGAGCTCACCGCATGAACCGGCACGCCCGGTGCAACAGCCTCTACCTGTGCGACATAATCTTCCGGCGATTCACACAGATCCGCCTTGGTAAGCAGCACAACCGGTGTGGCCCCGCTCTCCCAGACCGCAATCAGGTAGCGTTCAATCCGGCGAACACTAAAATCCTTGTTGAGTGCGTTAATGATAAACACGGTATCCATGTTCGCGGCAATGATCTGCTCATCCGGCACGTTTCCTGCTTCCTTGCGCGTCACAGCAGATTGGCGGGGGAGCAGCTTATGAATGACGGCACGAGATTCCCCTTGCAGCGGTTCCACCATGACCCAATCGCCAACAGCGGGAAAATCGCTTTTGCTGGCTGCCTCGTATTCGTATTTGCCCGTAACAATCGCGGACTGCTCTCCCTCTTGCGTGATAATGCGGTATTGCTTCGAGAATTGGGCTGTGATACGTGCCGGTGCCAGCGCTTTATCCTGCTGCGGGATCTGCTCAGCCAGCAAAGCCCAATGTTCATTCCATCCATATACTTGTAGCGTAGTCATGTCTTGTTTAGTCAAATTCGTGATATCCCCTTATCGTTATTGGATTGGTTGTTTTCAAACACAAAAAAAACCGCAGATTTGTATCCGCGGCTGATCTGAATCTATGCAAGAAGAAGGCATCAACCCCCATACAGCCTACAGTCAAGCCGTTAAAGGTCATACCAAGCCCTTAAATAGACACAAAAAACCCGCAGGATACCAAGCACGGTCTCCTGCGGGTTCTTGAGTATAGAGTAAAAGACAAGTATGTTTACATGCCTTATACCCCTATACCATTAGAATTTCCCGTCCAAAGAGACCAACGTCAATGCGACCCATCCACTATGCATCATAACCATTTGACATCAGCCTCCTTCAGCTAAATTAATATATCCGTATTATAGGGGTCATATTTCCAGGTGTCAACATCTCATGCAAAAACTAGATTCGCCTGTAGTGCCTCCACTCCTCAGGCAGCAGCATCCCGTACTGGCGATTCAAAAAGCGGTCATCCACCAGCGTCAGTGTCCCGCTGTCCTGCTCTGAGCGGATCAAGCGTCCTCCGGCCTGCAGCACTTTGTTCATGCCCGGGTACACGTAGGCATAGTCGTATCCCCGCTTGCCGGTACGATCGAAATAATCCTTGATGATATCATTCTCGAATGATAGCTGCGGCAATCCTACGCCGATGACCACGACACTCGACAGCCGTTCTCCCTTCAAATCAATGCCCTCGGAGAAAATACCGCCCATTACGGCAAAGCCGATCAGCGGATCCTCCGCATCCGCCTGGAAGGCATCCAGGAATGCCTCCCGCTCCTCCTCACTCATCCCATGCCCCTGAAGCAAGGTACGCGCTCCCGGGTTCATTCTGGCAAACGCCTCATGGATATCCTGCATGTAGGGATAGGACGGCAGGAAGATCAGGGTATTCACCGGCTTTTCCTGAACCAGCGCACTCAGCATCCGGACGATGGCTTCGCTATTTCGCTCCCGATCCTTGAAGCGCGTCGATAACGGCAAAATTCGAACATCCAATTGCTCGGAAGAGAAGGGAGAGGGAATCGAGAGGCTGTAGTCCTCTCCCTCTGCTCCCAGCATATCGCGGTAATACCCGAGCGGCATGAGGGTTGCCGAGAAAAATACGCTGGAGCGGTAGTTTTTTCCTGCTTGCTGGAGCAAATAAGAGGGGTCCAGACAAAACAGCTTGAGAAACACCTCGCTCTGACTCATCTCCGCATACGTGACAAAGCGGTCGTCATACAGCTTGGAGATGCGCAGATACCCCTGCACGGCAAAATAGCACTCCAGGAGCGCATCCGCCTCATCCCCGCTCTTGCCAGTCATCAGTTCGGCCTCTGCCTGAAGCGAAAAATCCTCCAGCAGCTCCACCATCATCTCCGGCTGCTGGGACCCGACAATCCGCTCTTCCTCCCTACTAACCTTGCGCAGCACTTTAAATCGGTTATTCACCCGCTTCGCGGCGTTGTAAAGCGCGGGATTGCTCTCTTTGTAAGCTCGTTGCAGTTCCAGAAAAGCCGATTTATTCAGCTCGGCTGAGAACATTCCCCGCGCCCGGTCTACCAGATTGTGTGCCTCATCAATGAGCAGCACACTGCGCTTCTTCACGTCCTCCGGCATCCGCTTGAAGGATACACGCGGGTCAAACACATAGTTGTAATCGCAGATGACGGCATCAGCTGCATACGCGGCATCCAGCGAGAACTCAAACGGACACACCGTATGCTTCCGGGCGTACTCTTCAATAACGGGCCTCGTGATCAACGTTTCATTCGAGAGCAAATCCAGTATGGCGCCATTAATCCGGTCATAGTAGCCCTCCGAGAACACACAGCCCATCTGCCCGCAGCCCTCAGCTTCACGGAAACAAATCTTGTCCTTCGCCGTCAGCGTGACCGTGTGCATGCAGAGTCCTTGACGCTCCATGCGCGCCATCGCTTCCTCCGCGGTCGTTCGGGTGATCGTCTTGGCTGTCAGATAAAAAATCCGCGACAACAGGCCTTCACCGATCGCTTTAACCGAAGGAAACAGCGTGGATATCGTTTTCCCTATGCCCGTTGGCGCTTTGGCAAACAATTTCCGTCCTTCCCCGATGCTCTTATAAACAGCCCCGGCCAACTTTCGCTGTCCCTCGCGATAGGCGGGAAACGGAAACTTCAATTCGCGGATGCTTCGATCCCTCCGCTCGCCATGCTCCCGCAGCAGGTTGGCATAAGGCGCATAAGCCGCCACGACCTCCAATACGAAGGATTCCAACTGTGCACAGCTCCATTCCTGTACGAACTGCTTACGCTCTCCACTCGGGACTTGGAAGTAGGTTAATCGCACTGCCATCTTCGGAATCTCATGCTGCTTCGCGTACATATAGGCATACATTTGGGCCTGCGCCCAATGAACCGGGTACGTGTGCTCCGTAATCTCGCCTAAATCGCCGGAGGTCGACTTAATCTCGTCAATCATCATCCGCTCTTCCTCTTGAATCAGACCGTCGCAGCGGCCTTCCACCACAAACAGAAAATCCTCGTAAGGAATCTCCACTTCAAGCTGAACTTCCTTCTGATCGTTCTCACCATAGTCGCGCTGTACCTGTTGATGCGCACGGGTCCCCTCGGTAAGGGATGTCGCCGTGCGAAAACCCGAGGTAATGCTGCCGCTGCGAAAGACATATTCCACCAGCGGCCTGACGGATATTTGGATAGTATGAGGCATGATGGTCTCCTTCGTTCATGTTCTATGAAGGGTATTATACCAAACATTCGTTCCTGAAAGCGAAGCATCCATCTTCATTCGCCAACAAAAAGCGTGCAGACGGCATCCTGACAGGATAGCGTTCTGCACGCTGTATGCAACAAATATTTACGGGGCTTTCTTCTGCATCTGATCCAAACTCTTGAACTCGTACCCCCGGTTCCTGGCTTCGTCAATGATCCGCCCAAGCGCCTCGGTGTTGTCCTTGGAGATCGAGTGCAGCAGAATCACAGCGCCCGGGTGGAGCTGTGCGGTTACCTTATCATAAGCATACTGCGCACCGCGCTGGGACTTCACGTCCCAATCCATATACGCGAGCGACCAGAAGACATTGGTATAACCCAGCTGCTTGCTGGTCGCCAGCGACCGCTCATCGAAAATGCCGCGCGGTGTACGCAAATATTTCATATCCGGCTGGCCGGTTATGCGCATAACCTCCTTCTTCACCCGCTCCAGTTCCTCGGTCAGCTTCTCTGCCGAGATCGTGGTCACATCCGGATGGTTCCAGGAATGGTTGCCGATAATGTGTCCCTCAGCCGTCATCCGCTTCAGCAGACCTTCCTGTGTCTTTACGTAATGTCCGGTCACGAAAAAGGTGGCAGGCACCTTTTTCTCTTTGAGCGTATCCAGGATACGGGAGGTATATCCGTTCTCGTATCCGTTATCAAACGTAAGATAAAGCTCCTTCTGCTCGGCATCGCCCATGAAGATCGCGCCGTATTTTTGCAGAAGCTCCTTAAAACCCTCCTCATTGATGGAAGGCAGCTGGCCATTGACGCTTTTTTTGAATCCAAAATGAAACGGACCGCTTCCTACTGCCAAAGCCGCTCCCGATATGGACAGCATCACCGCCAAACTCATCAGAAGCGCAAAGGCCGGCCGAAGGATATCGCGTTTCTTCATATCCGTTCTCTCCTTCTTTGTTGTGATATGGATTGATTCCCCTCATGAAAGACGTACAAGGGTTGCATCACCTAATATCCCACAAATCGGAGCAAACTATGTGCTAGCCAAAGAGGACCCTGTCACCGGATATAGCAGAGTTTCACGTGATCTTGATCAATCGGCCTTTCTGATGACTTTGCAGTGCATACTCAATCATACGGATGACATTACGGGCTTCTTCAGGCTGAACGGGTAACGGGCCATCCTTAAGAATCGCTTCAGCCAAACCCTGATAAAAGGCCTGATAACGTCCCGGCAGCGTCTCAATCTCACCCTGAACCGCCAGTCCGCTCAGCTCAGTAGCAAGCTCCCCGTACTGGTCTGGCTGGTCTTCACCCCAGCCCGCATCCCCCGGGTGCATTCCCTGCTTCAGCTGGCCTTCCTGAGGGTCTGTTCCATATTTCAGGAAGCTTCCTTTATCCCCGTGCAGCTCGAATTTCGGGCCGGCTTGCCGGACCAGCGAGCCGGAATGCAGAATAACGCGAAACGTTTTGTAACCCAGCACCAGATGAAAATAATCATGGGTTTTGGACCCGTTGCGCTCCGTTCTCAAATCCGCCCACAGCGTCTCCGGTAGACCGAACAGGAACAGTGCCTGATCAAGCAGATGCGAACCCAAATCGTACAGGATGCCGGACCCGGGAATCCCCTGTTCCCTCCACCGCTCCGATTGCACTTCCGGACGGTAACGGCTAAACTGCGACTGATAAATGGATAGCTTCCCGAGCGCTCCCGTCTCCAGCAGGTTGCGGACAGTCAGAAAGTCATTGTCCCAGCGGCGGTTGTGATATACCGTCAGAAGAACTCCCTTCTGTTTGGCCAGATCAATCAACTGGTCCGCTTCTGCGGATGTTACGGTAAACGGCTTCTCGACGACCACATGCTTACCGGCCTCGATGGCTAACCGGGTATATTCGTAATGCGTTGCATTCGGACTCGTAATGATGACAACATCAATACCCGGATTAGACAAAAGCTCATCCACACTATCGACAACCGCTGTATCAGGCAAATCCTTGTAAACCTTGTCCGGATCTGATGACACAACCGTGTGGACTATGTAATCCGGCACGCTTCTCAGGATAGGTGCATGAAACACCGACCCGGACAGGCCGTAGCCGATGATTCCCGCTTGTATTGCCATAAAGCACGCCTCCTCTTCCCATGGTTCTATGTTGATTCGATATGTATCGCTTTGATTCCTTGCAACATCTTAACATTCCGCAAATATTTTACAACCTCAAATAATACAGCCGCCTGCACATTTATCACTGTGCAGGCGGCTGCTCAATTGCCATTGCAAAAGATAACCTGAAGACCTCTTCCGGCTTAGCAGATTTTAGTAAGGATCCGCCTCATGGCCCATGCGGTTAGCATCCTCAACCGCCTGCTCCCGGTCGGGCTCGTTCGAGCCCTTTCTGGCCTGCTCGAGTCCTTCTCGTACGCGGCGTCCATATTCCTCATCCGCATTCGTAAAATATTCCACCATCTTGTCTTGAATCCGGATATCACATTGGATGAGCGCACCCACCAGATTGCTAATCAAGTCGTTTCGCTCCCAATCCTCAAAGGCTCTGTACGTATCCCCGGCCTGCTTGAAGTCCAGCATACGGTCCAGCTTCTGCCGGACGAGGTTGGCATCATAATGGGGCTGATGAGGCTTCGCCGTCTGCGAGGCTTCCACCAGACCATCGGTCATGGAAGGCTCGTAATCCACATGCGGGCTTTGCCCTGGTGCCTTATCCACGTAATAAGACATCTGCCCGCCGCGCTGGTTGGTAGCGACCCGCTTCTTCGGCGCATTGATCGGCAGCTGCAGATAGTTGGTGCCCACCCGATGCCGCTGGGTATCCGAGTAAGAAAATGTGCGACCTTGGAGCATCTTGTCGTCCGAGAAATCGAGTCCATCCACCAGCACGCCCGTGCCAAAGGCCGCTTGCTCCACTTCGTTATAGTAGTTCTCCGGATTGCGGTCCAGCACCATTTTGCCCACCTTCAGGAACGGAAATTGATCTGCCGGCCACAGCTTGGTTGCATCAAGCGGATCGAATTCCAGCTCCGGATGCTCATCATCGCTCATAATCTGAACGCATAGCTCCCATTCCGGATAATCCCCGCGTTCAATGGCCTCATATAAATCCTGTGTTGCGTGGCTGTCATTCATGGCCTGGATCTTTTTTGCTTCTTCCTGCGTGAGATTCTTAATGCCTTGCTTGAGCGGCTCCCAATGGTATTTGATCAGCACACTATGGCCATCTGCATTGACCCATTTGTATGTATTCACACCTGAGCCCTGCATTTGGCGGTAGTTAGCCGGAATACCCCATGGGGAGAAGACAAACGTGATCATATGCGTCGCTTCCGGGGAACGGGATACAAAGTCGAACATGCCGACTGGACCCGGAACGTTGGATACTGGATCCGGCTTGAACGCATGAACCATGTCCGGAAACTTGAGCGGATCGCGGATAAAAAATATTTTCAGGTTATTGCCAACCAAATCCCAGTTGCCCTCTTCGGTGTAGAATTTCACGGCAAACCCGCGCGGATCCCGAAGCGTTTCAGGTGAGCCGGAACCATGAATAACGGTTGAGAACCGGACAAACACCGGTGTACGCTTGCCTTCAACCTGAAACAGCTTGGCCCGAGTATACTTCGAAACAGGCTCATCGCCTACTTTCCCGTATGCTTCGAAGTAACCGTGAGCTCCAGCACCCCGTGCATGCACGACGCGCTCCGGAATGCGTTCCCGGTCAAAGTGCGTGATCTTCTCCAGATAATGATAATTTTCCAGGGTCATCGGACCCCGATTCCCTACCGTTCTCACATTCTGATTATCCGAAATAGGATGTCCCTGACGATTAGTTAGCGTATCCTCCCGCTCCGTCTCGCCGCGGTTCTGGGCAAAGCCTTCCCGACCTGGGTTCGTTCCATTATTACCATCATGTTCCTGGCCACTCACGAATGTCATTCCTCCTTGGATATAAGGCTTGTAAAATGGTTCTCTTATTATGGATATTATGTCCAAGGCGTGAAAATGTATGAAATGCCCCTTAATTTTGAAACAAACTTAATCCTGCTCACCCAATAGGGCGCGGGTAAAGCTGATCCATTCCCTGACGGCAAAGGACAGATACCGGTCCTTCCTCCAGATCATTCCGAGCTGCCAGGGAATGGACGGGTTGTCCAGCGGCAGTATCGTCACGCGCGAGGAATCGATTTCCTTACAGATTGTCTCCGGGAGCAGAGCGATGCCCAAATTGGCGGCCACCATGCCACTGATGAGGTCCCACTGCGAGCTTTCATAGACCACCCTTGGCTCGAAGCCCGCGCTGACGCATTCGCGGATGATCCGGTCATGCAGCGTAAAGTCCTCTCGAAACAATACAAATGCCTCGTCGGCTAGCTCGTTCAGGTGTACATGATCTCTGCCTGCCAGCCGATGGGACGGATGGACCAGCAGATTCAGCTTCTCTTTCACAAAGGAATAATAGTGAAATACATCTTCATTGACAGGCAGCACCGCGACTCCGATATCGGTCTGACCGCTTTCCACATCCGCTTCGACCTTCTTGGCGCCATCCTCAATCAGCTGAATGGTAATCTTCGGATAGTCCCGGTGGAACTGCCCGATCACCTCAGGGAAAAAGCTTGAGCCTACCATAGGTGGAAGCCCGATCCGGAGATGGCCGCGCTTCAGGTTCATGAGATCCTCCAGTTCGGCCGATACCCGCTGAAAGGAATCCACCATCTGCTGCGCCTGCTGATACATGATATGACCCGCATCCGTCAGCTCAATCCGCTTGCCCTGCCGGTAGAACAAGGTTACGCCCCACTCGTCCTCCATGTTGCGAATCGTTTTGCTAATCGTTGGCTGCGTAATATACAGCTTCTCGGCGGCTTTGGTGAAGCTTTGGTTCCTCGCTACCTCAAGAAAATACTCCAGGTGCCGTATGTCCATCCGATATTCCCTCCGGTTTCTTCTATGTATAGATAAATGGAATGCATCTCATTCGATATATGCATTTTACCTATGAAAATTATCGTTGTAAAATTTCATTAACAATGAAAATAAAGGAGTCCGGTCATGATCAACATGTTGAAAGGAACACTCCAAGTGGCCGGTTTCATGCTTCTTTCCTTAGGGATGGATCAACTGGCCGCTTGGCTGAATATAGGGATTCCGGGCAGCATTCTCGGAATCGTTGTGTTGTTTATACTTCTCGAAACCAAAGTCCTCCGCCTGGAGTGGATTGAGCTTGGCGCCAATTGGCTGCTCGCCGAATTGCTGCTGTTCTTCATCCCTGCAGCGGTCGGCATTATGAAATATTTCCCGATGCTGGAGGCCGAAGGACTCCAAATTCTGGCCGTGGTTTTGTTCAGCACCGTCATTGTGATGGTCAGCTCTGGACTGACTGCCGGCTTCATCTCATCCAGAAAGGAGCGTAAAACACCATGAACATCCTGCTGACCGTCATTCTCGGCTTATTATTGACGATCGGAATTTATGGGGGGACCAAAAGACTGTATCGCCGCCTGCCAAAGGTCTATTTATCGCCGCTCCTGATCACCCCGGTACTGATTGTTGTGATATTGACACAAACAGGGGTATCCTATGAATCATACAATGAAGGAGCGCAGTGGATCAGCAAGCTGCTTGGACCGGCTACAATCGCTTTTGCCGTGCCTTTGTACAAAAACTTCCAGACTCTTAAAAAGCATGCGGCCGAAATTATGCTCAGCGTGCTGACCGGATCGGTACTGGCCATGTTATCCTCTGCAGTTCTTGCTAAATGGATGCACCTGAACAGCTCGCTGGCCACCAGTCTCGTCCCGCGCTCCATAACAACGCCCATTGCCATGAACGTCTCCGAGGTCATCGGGGGCGTGCCGAACATGACCGCCGTCTTCGTTATTATGACCGGGATTCTAGGCTCCATGATCGGACCGGCGGTCATGCGGATTTTCCGGATTCGGGGCGATATTGCACGCGGTGTGCTGTTTGGGACCAGCGCCCATGGAACCGGCACCTCCAAGGCATTCGAATTCAGCTCCCTTTCGGGAACGATCTCCAGCATTTCGATGATCGTCGCTGCTCTCTTCACCCTCGGAACCGCACCGCTGATCATGTCTTTTCTTTATTAATATTTGCTAAGCCCCTGACAAAACCGGTGATGGCCGGTTTTTTCGTTGTCTTTTTTGTGTTGTTATAAGAAGCTTATGGACTTACTTTAACTCTTTGACAACCTCCTCCGAAGAGGTCATAATTAGTTCTGTTCATTCCTTTTGTAAAATAAATGGTATACAGAATGTATATCAACAGTAAGAATAACGTCTATCGATTCTTAAATAACGAGTGGCCGCTGGAGTTTTCGAAAATAGGGTTATGGCGGCATTGAAAGGAAGGCGATACAGGTGTTCTCCTCCTCGCGGTTTCGGTTAACGATTACGAAGCCTTTTATATTTTTCTCTGTCATTATGATGCTCAAAAGCTACCTGGCCTGGATGGTCATTTTTGATGATGTTATGCCATGGAAACCGCTCATTACGGAAATCCCTTTTATTTGGCTTGTGTTCAGCTTAATCGAATGGTTCGCTTCCAAGCGAAAGCTCGCTGCCTATATGAGTGTTAACTTATTGCTAACCGCCATATTCTTTGCGGCCATTATGTATTATAAATATTACGGTGTTATTGTTACTTATCACGCGCTGGAGCAGGTCAACCAGGTAACCGCGGTAAGCAATAGCGTATTCTCCTTGATGGACCCTTACTATCTGTTGATCTTTACGGATATCATCGGTATGTTTTTTCTATTATGGCGCAGTGATCGCGTTAAAAAATGGAAGATTCGGCATGCCAAGAAAGAAAAGCGCAAAATCATTCCTATTGTTTTTGTCGTCTCTTTAATGCTGTGCCTATTCCAGATTATGCCGAACCGCGCAAGCATGAACGAAATCGTGAAGGCGCAGGAGATGGGCATTCTTAATTATGAGGCTTATACGATTTTCCAACAGGAGAACAAAGAGCTCGTGGATGCCAAGGCCATCACGCAGGATAGAGTTAACGAATTGAAGGGTGTCAGGGCGTCTGATCAGGAAGCTGTGCTCTCGGGCGCAGCCAAAGGGAAGAACTTGATCATCATTCAGATGGAGTCCTTCCAGAATTTCCTGCTCGGTTTGAACATTGATGGCAAGGAAATTACGCCAAACTTGAACAAACTCGCTAAAGAGAGCTTATATTTCCCGAACTTCTACCAGAATGTCGGTCAAGGAAATACCTCGGATGCCGAGTTTGTGGTGAATACGTCCTTCTACATTCCGCCGCGGGGAGCGGCAACGCAGCATTATGCGGACAGGGTTCTACCCAGCCTGCCGAGGTTGCTGCAAGGGGAAGGTTATGATACAGCCACTTTCCACACCAATGTGGTGGAATTCTGGAACCGCGGAGAGCTGTACAAGGCCCTCGGGTTCAACCGTTATTACGATAAAGCGTTCTTCGGTGATGAAGATAAACTGTTCTTCGGTGCCTCGGATGATGCCCTGTACTCCAAAACATCGGCCGAGCTGAAGAAGATGGACGATGCCGATAAACCGTTCTATACCCAAGTCATCTCCATGTCGGCTCACCATCCGTTCACGATTCCCGAAGATAAATATCGGATGACGCTGCCGGAGCGATATGAAGGCACCTTTGTCGGCGACTACATCCGCTCGCAGAATTACGCCGATGATGCGCTGGGTAAGTTCATTGAGCAGCTGAAGAAAGACGGCGTGTGGGATAACAGCCTGGTTGTTCTCTACGGCGACCACCTTGGACTTCCTATATATTCCTTGGACAACAAGGATAAAGAACTGATGCATGAAATTTACGGCCGTGATTATAACTCCGCAGATATGATCAATATCCCGCTTATGATCCATGGAGAAGGCCTTAAGCCGGAAGTGAAGGAGCAAATCGGCGGGCAGATCGACCTCCTGCCGACGGTGGCCAACCTGCTCGGCGTATCGATGGACAATCAGCTTCATTTCGGTCAGGATCTGTTAAACAACACTGATAATAACTTGCTGCCGGAACGATACTACCTTCCTTCCGGTACATTTATCAACAATACGACCCTATACATTCCGGGAATCGGCTTCGAGGATGGAACCAAGCATCCGCTTTCGAACTCGGACGAGAAGAAGACCCAAGCTACCAAAGAAGAATTCGAACGCTCGCTGCAGTTGCTCCATCTGTCGGACAGCTATATCAGACAGCTGCCATACCATAAATAGTTCGTTGCTTAATAGGACAACTCTTTCGAATAATCGGAGGGTTGTCCTTTTTTGCTTGGCAGAGAATGCCGGAAATCCTTGATATATAAGGGTTAATACAGCCGAAAGCAACGGTTATTTGACATAGTGGCTTACTTTTTCTTATTATTAATAGCAATATACCTTGTTTTGAACACTGCATTCGTGGTGAAATTACGTACAACAACTTAAATGACTCATACTCATACGCTGACCATTAAGCCATATATTTTTCATGAACAAATCGATTATGAATTGTAGGAGTGACGATCCGACTTGGACCCCATACGAAGGACAAACAGAATTATATGTTCAACACTTGGCCTTCTTCTGATTGCTTCCGTTACGCATGTTCCCCTGGTGGACATCACCGATTCCGCTGCCGCTACGCAGGGATTGGAAGCGTCTGAAGGAACTCTTCCATCGCCAACGCCGGTACTCAAGAGTCCGGAACCTGTTCGGTTGATGCTGGAGTCAAAACGCCATGTGTATCTGCTTTCCTTGCATAACGTTACATCCCGTACCACGGATACCGATATGTTTCTGCTCCTCAAGCACATGATGCTAGACCCTTTAAAATTCCGGTCGAATTATGTTGACAGCCATGCATAGTAAGTGATGGTTATTAAAAAACTAATTCGGATCAGATAAAAAAGGATGTGTTTTGTTTGGATGACAGTATAGGCTTAAATTTATTCTTAGTCGCTGTGCTTATCGCAGCTACCGCTTTTTTCGTTATGACGGAATTTGCTATCATAAGACTTCGTCCCAGCCGAGTAGACCAATTGGTAATGGAAGGGCGTAAAGGCGCGCTTGCCGTCAAAAAGGTAACTTCGAATCTGGATGGATACCTATCTGCGTGTCAGCTGGGAATTACCATCACGGCACTCGGTCTTGGTTGGCTCGGGGAACCGACCATCGAGAAAATTCTTCACCCGGTGTTTGATAGCTTTTCCATTCCTGCTGCTATCGCATCGCTAATCTCATTTTTGCTTGCATTTATTATCATGACTTATATTCACGTCGTTATCGGTGAACTTGCGCCGAAGACGATTGCTATTAATAAAGCGGAAGCCGTGTCGTTCATCTGTGCGACACCTATTATCTGGTTTAACCGGATCATGTACCCGTTCATCTGGCTCTTGAACGGCTCCGCCAACAAGATCGTTCGTCTGTTCGGCATGCACCCCGCCAGTGAGCACGAAGAAGCTCACTCGGAAGAAGAACTCCGCATGATTCTGAGCGACAGCTATGAGAGCGGAAAGATCAACCAAGCCGAATATGGTTATGTAAGCCGGATTTTTGCTTTTGATGATATGCTTGCTAAGGAGATTATGGTACCTCGTACCGATATGATCTGCCTGTATGTGGATAAGCCGCTTGCCGCCAATCTGCAAATCATCAAGCGCGAGCAGTACACCCGTTTTCCGGTTGTACGCGGTGACAAGGACCAGATCGTCGGTATGGTGAACACCAAGCAGTTCTTCCTGGAGTTCGATGACAATTCCAACATCGACTTGACCAAGCTGATTCATCCGGCCATGACAGTATCCGAAGCGATTCCGATCAAGAAGCTGCTGCGGAAAATGCAGCAGGAAGGCACGCATATGGCCATCCTGATCGATGAATATGGCGGCACTTCCGGGATGATCACCATTGAAGATATTCTGGAGGAGATCGTCGGCGAGATCCGCGACGAATTTGACGAGGATGAAGAACGCGAGCTGACTCAGCCTGAGCCGAACCGTATCATTGCGGATGGCAAGGTATCCATTAACCGCATCAACGACCTGCTTCACACCGATTTGAGCACCGATGACCTGGATACGATCGGCGGCTGGCTGTACGGACATAACTCCGAGCTTGCCAAAGGTGATACATGGAGTTACAGTGACTTGACGTTTACCGTCATTGAGAAGAAGACTCACCGCTACACGAAGCTGCAAATCGTTAAAGAAACGGCCGAATCAGCAGCGGAAGAAGCAGCTGCCGTCGCGGCTGCAAGCGAAAACAACGAATAGATAATAGATAGCCAAGCCGCCATGCAGCCATTACCGGGTTATGCATGGCGGTTTTTTATATGCGGGAATGATATTTTAGCACTTTAACAAGTTATAACTCTGCTGTAATATAGAATAATCTAATTCCATACATATAGGGGGCAGCAAGCCATGAATCGTCAAATCGCTATTATCGGAAGCAGCGGCGGCAATCTGTACAATCTCGGCGGCAAAGACCCGCTCAAGCTGCTGGATGAAATATTGATGCAGCTTGAGAGCGCAGGCCTATCCTGTGGGGCACTGCAGTTTATTGCTGCCCAGGTCTCCATGGATGCAGCCAAGGATACAACGCCTGCCACTCTTTACAGCTGGAGCATCTCTCAAGGGGAGCCGGTCGTTATCGCCGAGGGTACGCTACAGCAGGTCAATCAAGCGGCTGAACGTCTGGACCTAGAGATTGCAGAGCAGATTGAACTCGGCGAAATCGACGGCATCATCGTTATGAGTGCCGACCCTGAGGGCAGCAACCGGCACGCCATTGAGGCTGCTGCCAAGTTCCGTCTTCCAGTGACCGGTACCGGCGGAACTTCCATGGCCATCATACAAACCAAAGGCGCGCATGTCATCGCCGCCTCGGGTACAACCGGGACCACCAACCGAACCCGTGCGGTCACCTTCGTCACTTCCCTCAGCAAGCATTGGCGGCTTACGTACCGGCCGGTCATCGGAAATGCAACCGCGAACCTTCACGGGACTTCCGGGAGCTCGTCGCCATGGCGGCGCATCAATATTCGCGGCATTATGATGGCATCCCTCCCCGGTTTCATCGGCATGGCCCTGATCCTCGCGGTCAGTAAGATCCCGGGGTTATCCTCGCTGACCGAGGTGTTTGATCTATTGATTAAGGCGCTGCCGGTCATCGTCGCTGTCATTGCAGCCAAACAGGTATCCGAACTGGACGAGGTATCCATCGTGGCAGGCATCGTGGCAGGTGTCCTTTCCGTCGAAGGGGGCATTATCGGAGGCATCATTGGCGGAATTGGCGCAGGTATCATCGTCCATTACATATTCCGTCAATGCGTGGAATGGCGTTTCCCTGCAACCACGGTCAACATTGTAGCAGGCGGCATATCGGGTCTGATTGCCGGGTTGCTGGTTTACTTCCTCATTGCGCCGATTGCGCTGAGTGCAGGGCAAGGCATCCGCTTCCTGATCGAAACCCTTGTCTCCTGGAGCCCGGCCATAGCCGGGTTGATTGCAGGCCTGCTGATCTGGCCGGCGATCATTGGCGGCGTCTATCATGCGGCCATCCTGCCGATAGTACTGCTGGAGATGGAGACGACAAGCAACAGCTTCCTCGGCGCGGTCGATATGGTCGGTCTGGTGATGGTGTCCGCAGGAATCACGCTGGCCAACATTATCGCCCCACGGGATAAGGGAGAAGCTGCCGTAGCGGCTCCCGGGTTTGCCATCAATATGGGTTTTGGCACTTTCGTTGAAGCTGCCTATCCCTTCATGTTTTCGAACAAACTTGTGTTTGCTGGGGCAATTGCTTCCGCAGGTCTTGGCGGCATGCTCGTCGGTTTATTCGGCGTTCGGGGAACTGCCTACGTGCCTTCCTTCATCGGTCCCATCACATCAAATAACACCGTTGGCTTCCTGATCTCCATGGCAGCAAGCATGCTCTGCTCTTTCCTTATTACGTTCTTCGTAAACAAACTATCCGGTTATCGGGATGCGAAGAACACTATGAGTATGTAGTGAGTTTGTAGTACATGGTCAATTAAAATATGCAGGATTTTAGCTAACCATTTAGTCTCAAAAAGAGTTTATATAATAGATAGGTTCCTAGTTAGATGCTATACACAATCGAAAAACGGAAGGAGGTTATCAAAATCGTGAAATTCAGAAGCCTATCGCTGTTTGCGCTGACAAGTGTCCTGCTAGCCGCTTCGCTAATCTGGAACAGCGAACAAGCAGCCGCTAACGATGCGGAAGACTACTCCGTGATGGCGGGAGGCACGCCCATAACGGACGTTCTTGTTCACAAAGGCAAAGCGTACGTTCCGCTCAAGTCCTTAGCCGATGCAATGGGGTATGAGATTTCCTATACGCTGAAGCAGGAGTTGGACAACTTTCATCAATATGACTTAAAGGCTGCGAACAGTCCCGCGGTATCGATATGGGGCAACGACAAGTGGGGATATACGATCGTTCGGCGGGCAACGCAAGAGATGAGTGTAAACGATATCGACATTTACAAGCCAGCCAAGCTATGTCCTGAAGAATCGGACCATTGCAAGCTCGATGAACGTAAGTACGAAGGACCCCTCTTCATAAAGAAAACCCTCTACGTACCTGTCCGAGACATGGCCACAGCCTTGAATCTGAAGCTGACCGTGACGCAAACCCAGAAAGGGCGCAGCATTCATCTGTCCAAGCGCTAAAGCTCCCATTCATCTGCTCCCCTAACGAATACTACTTAAAAAAAGCCAGGCAGAGTCACAAACTCTGCCTGGCTTTTAATCGAATAGAGGCAATCCAGCCTTCAAATTCTTCATTCCAGTTCTCTGATCTCTATGTCATCCGCGGACGTGATTTTCGAAATATCAAACTCTCTGAAACTATGGGTGCTCTCTTTCCCATTCATATCAAAATCCTGCTCGATCTTTTTCACACGGTCCGGCGTCTTCAAATCCGCCCCATAATATTCAATGTGAAGGTCCGTCTCCCCCTGTACCGTAACCGATGGCAGCCGCCGAATCAGCTCCAGCACTCGTTCCTTCTCTTGCGCCTGATTGTTTGCCGTCAAATCCGCGAACACGATTAAACTGATATTCTGGCTGACATTTCCGTCTGCATTTGCGAGTTGGTTATAATCACGCTCAACCGTGTCTAAATCCGAGTTGACATAAGCATCCGCAAACGCCTGGTCCGGATAAAGCTCAGCCAGCAGAGGTTTCAACTGGTCTCTCAGTTGCTGCCCCCAAAGCAAATTCAAATATGTATCATCCGATATGACTGGAGGGCTGGCATCATTGCTGCTAATCGTGAATTCCAGTTCAGGGGACTGTACTGGATGGGCTCTCAGGTTGTATGTGCCGATGGCCCAGGTATAGTTCACGTCCGTTACTTTAAAGGGTTCGTTGTACTTCTGTTCCAAATAGGACTCTGTCGCTTCCTGGACCTCTCGTTTCTCGGCGGCCGTCTTCATAAACGGAGCAGATCCCCAAGTATACCCCGCGTGTATGGACCCGGCGAACAGGGCAAGTCCGATCACCGTCCGCACGACGATTTTCCACGGAGAGGAGAGTTGGCGCCTCCGCTTCTCGTCGAACATCGGTTTCTTGGGTGATCGGTAGTTGAAGTAAATAACCGGTATAATCAGACCTATAATATGAATCCCAATGGCGATCGGACCCAGAATCAGGCCCAAAAATCCTAATGTCATGAAAAAAATAAACAAAGCCGCTCCCTGAAGCGCTATAAGCAGCGTTCCGCCTATAATCATGCCCGGCGTCCCGATATAAAACATCCCGAGTCCAGTGCAGATCAGAGAGAGCAGCGTGGCAATCCATTGATGTTTCTTCAAGTTATCATCCGTCCTTCATGCAAATGGTTTGTGAATCATGGTCAGATTCTGACACACCCTATTATAACCGCTGTGGAGCTTGGAAAAAACCAAAACCCATTTCACCGTGGTGAAATGGGCTGAAGGTTCAACCGAGGTCTGTTTTCCGATCAAGCTCTAAACATTGACCCTACTCCTTCGGATGGATCATTTCTTCCGGACGAACGATCCGGTCAAAATCCTCTCCGGTGAGCAAACCGCTTGCCAGAGCCGCTTCACGAAGTGTTGTCCCTTCTTTATGCGCTTTTTTCGCGATGGCCGCGGCATTCTCATATCCGATATGCGGGTTCAGCGCCGTCACCAGCATCAGCGACCGCTCCATGTTCGCACGGAGAACGTCAAGGTTGGCTTCGATGCCGACCGCGCAATTCTGGTCGAACGAATCCATGGCATCCGACAGCAGGCGTACGGACTGCAGGAAGTTATAGATGATGACCGGTTTGAAAACGTTTAGCTCAAAATTTCCCTGGCTTGCTGCAAAACCGATCGTTGCATCGTTGCCCATCACTTGGCAGACTACCATCGTCAGTGCCTCGCTCTGGGTTGGGTTCACTTTCCCCGGCATGATGGAGCTTCCCGGTTCGTTAGCAGGGATCGAGATCTCGCCAATCCCGGAACGGGGACCGCTTGCCAGCCAGCGAACGTCGTTGGCGATTTTCATCAGATCAGCAGCCAGCGCCTTTAGCGCCCCATGGGCAAATACAATCTCGTCATGGCTGGTCAGCGAATGGAACTTGTTGCTAGCGGACGTGTAGCTTTTTCCGATCTGCATGCTGATTTCGGCAGCCGTCATTTCTCCGAATTTCGGATGCGCGTTAATGCCGGTCCCGACGGCAGTACCGCCAATAGCCAGCTCACGCAGCGGTTCTACGGCGGAAGCTAACATCAATTCACACTTCTCCAGCATCCGATGCCAGCCGCTGATTTCCTGTCCGAGGGTCAGCGGCGTTGCATCCTGAAGATGCGTGCGGCCGATTTTGATCAGGTCCTTATATTCATCGCTTTTCTTCTCCAGCGTTTTCTTTAAGCGGCGCAGTGCCGGCAGCACATGATCTTCAACAGCCACGACCGCGGCCATGTGCATCGCTGTCGGAAACGTATCGTTAGAGCTTTGGGATTTGTTAACGTCATCGTTGGGATGAACGCGCAGGGCGCTGTCTTTTTGCTCAAGCAGTTGATTCGCACGGTTCGCAATGACTTCGTTCACGTTCATATTGGACTGTGTGCCGCTGCCGGTCTGCCAAACCACCAGCGGAAAGTGCTCATCCCACTTGCCGGCCACAATCTCGTCGGCGGCGGTCGTAATCGCATCCACTTTGTCTGCATCCAGCTTACCGAGCTTGCCATTCACAATGGCCGCGCTTTTCTTCAATATCGCAAATGCCCGAATGATTTCCTTCGGCATCGTTTCGGTTCCAATCCGGAAATTCTCGGAACTGCGCTGTGTCTGTGCTGCCCATAGCTTATCCGCAGGCACTTTAACCTCACCCAGGGTATCCTTCTCAATACGATAATCCATCCCAACTTCCTCCTTTGGCTTCCTTGAATTTAAGCGCTTAATATTCCATCTCCCCTATTATGACATAGACTTGCCCAAGAAAAAAACAGACGGGATGACAGCTGTGACTTCCTGGCTTAAAGCGCCGGCTCGGCTGCCTTCTTGGCTCGCTTACTCACCGTCACCTCATATGAAACAACGCGGTTGTCGAACGATTCGCTGCCGCTTCTTCAATCACACGCTAACGGTAATATTCCCGCCTTACAACAGCCACTCAAACCAGCGCGCATGCCCATCCGTCCGTGCCACCGTAAACTGGCTCGGCACACCTCCGAGAATATAATCGGCATGGAGATGCTCATCCTCCATATTGTTGTAGACATGCACGATATCGCGGACGCTTCCGATTTCATTTAAGTGATGCAGCAGTTTTTGCTTGGACGCCTCCGGAATCTGATTAGCCACATGCGTATGAAATACGCAAATGAGTGCCTCCTCCGGGATGCCCCCTACGATTTCGGGAAGCAGCGCGGTCCCATCCCCTTCCCGGAACTGTATCTCGGTCTGCTGCTTCAAAACCTCCGCCGCATGCTCCAGCATGGATACCCTGTCGTGATTACCCGGCCAGATTAAAGACCGCAGCCACAACAAATGCTCCGGGTTTCGCACGTCATTCACATGCAGATCGATCCCCATCCGATAGACGACCGGGGGACTGGAAGCCAGCAGGAACGGCGTGCGGCTCCCCCTGATCTCCGATGTGATACGAACCTTTGACCCCGCAAGGCCGTAACTCTCCGCGTCCCCATAGGTATAGCTGTATTGATCCCACAGCAGCTGCAATCCGGCACTAGTTCCAAGCTCCACCAAGGCAAGCGGCTTACGGACCTTGTCATAGATCGAGCAGAACACCGGATACAAATACGCACAGCGGCGGACTTCGTTCGTTTGTACTCGTTTACTCTCCAGTATCCCGATAATGTCTGCTTGATGCTTCAGCACAAATGAACGAAAATGGGGATAACAAGAGCTCATTTCCTTCGGATGTTCCACAAGGCCGGGGTAATACACCCTCAGCTCTGGTCCCTCACCCTGGAGCAGCAAATATTGAACTGCCCCAAACAGCATATTGGGTACAGGTTGGCCTGCAGGAACAAAGGTTGCGACTTGCAGCACCTCTTCATCATCGGCTATATGGCGCGACAAATACTCATAGAACACACTGGAGCCCGGACATTCCCGCTCAGCAAAATGACGAAACACGTTGACCATCCGTTTATGAGCCACCTTACATCACACCCCTAAAATTGTAATTAACCTTTATCTTGCTTAAGGCTAATGTTACATCTTTCCAAGATGCGCGTGGATTTGGATCTTTTATCAGGCTCATTAAGAAAAATAAGATGGAGACAAAAAAAAGAACCGATCCTAAATGAACTGCACCCCAATCGTTAGGTCATGTCTAACAATTAGGGGCATTTCAAAAGGGCGGTTCTTCTACTAAGGATGCTGTTGTTGTCTAGACTGCCGGACGATCTAATAGATACAAGTTCCGATACCGCGGATAGCGCTCCATCAGCTCATCGTGGGTACCCCGCATAACGATTTGGCCGTCTTCCATGAATAGGATCTCATCCATGCGCTCAACGCCCACCAGATGATGCGTTACCCAGATCAGCGTCCGGTCCTGTAGACTGGCGAACATAGTGGATAACAGTTCCCGCTCGGTTTTGGGATCCAGCCCGACCGTCGGTTCATCTAGAATGACAACAGGCGTCTTCTGCAGCAGGATTCGGGCCAAAGCCACGCGCTGGCGCTCTCCCCCGGAGAAACGCTGTCCGGCTTCCTGCATACGGGTGCGGAGACCCTCCGGAAGGGAGGCCACCAACGGTTCTAGCCGTGCCAAAGCAGCCGCGTCCCGTATTTCCGCTTCCGTAGCATCCGGCTGTCCGAGCCGGATGTTGTTTGCTAGCGTCGTATCGAACAAGTGCGGACTCTGATTCAATACCGAAATAACAGAAGATATCTCATCGCCAAACCGCGCAGCATCCACTCCGCCTAGGGTAAGACTTCCCCCCGAAGGTGCCAGCACGCCCTGAATCAGCTGCAGCAGGGTGGATTTACCGGCACCGGAACGCCCTATAATGGCTACCTTGGCCCCAGGAGGAATATCCAGGGATACATCCGTTAATGTAGACCCTTCCCTATTCGCACCGGATCGTTCCAGCCCGGATTCGCCGCCTGCTGCCTGATCATAACGGAAGCTGACGCCATCCGCCTTCACATGGACACCGCTGCTTATGACGGATTGGATCTCTCCCTTATTCAGCTGTTGCTCCCGGTTCTGCTCCCCTTCAGATGTTTCTGCGCTTTCTATCGCCTGAAGTCTCGCGACCGATTGGCCGTACTGCGGAATCCGCTCCACGGCTTCGGATACCGGCAGGAATGCGTCCATTAACGGGAATACAACCAGAACCAAAGCCGCGATCAGCGTAACATCGATCGAGCCGTCCGCATACTGTCGTCCTGACCAATACACCATTGATACCACCGTCACGGCAACCACGCATTGACCGATAAAAGCCCGAAGACGCGACCAGCGCTTAAGGGAGCGGTCGGTCCGGTCGACCTCGGCTTCATCCGCCTCATAACCGGTCAGGAACTCCGTCTGCCGGCCGCTGACATACCATTCATGAATACCCAGTACCGCGTCGGTTAGCTTCTGGTAGAGGTTGCTGCGGGCCTGCTTCATCTCCCGGTTCTTCCGTTTGGTGAGCAGCAGGGAAACCAGCGGCAGCACCAGAATCAGCACCGCTACATATAACGCGAGCAGAAGGGCAAATGCCGGGTCAAACAGGCCGACAGCCAGAATAACCCCGGCGTATAACACAAGCGCTACAATCGATGGAAAAACCGTTCGAATATAGACGTCCTGCAAATACTCGATATCATCAGAGAGCACGCCCAGCAGATCCCCGGTGCGGTACCGGGAGGACAAACGAAGGGCTTGCGGTTCCAGAATGCGGTACAGCCGCAGACGCATCTGGGATAGGATGCGAAGAATCGTGTCATGTCCCACCAGGCGCTCCACGTAATGGATGACCGCGCGTCCGATGCCGAAGGTCCGAACCCCTACGGTCGGCACGTATACCATCAGGATGTTTTCCGGTCGCAGGGCGGACTTGGAGATCAAATACCCGGATGTGAACATCAGCATCCCGGCGAACAGGATCGTGAGCAAGCCAAGCATCACAATCAGCAAAAAGCGCCAGAAGTTTGCCGTTACGTAAGGCCGAAACCACGATTCCTGCTTCATTGTACTCCCTCCATCTGCGATGTAATTAATCCATAATAGACACCTTGCCGAGCGATAAGCTCCTCATGGGTTCCCGTCTCCACCACCCGCCCCTGATGCAGAACGAGGATGTAATCCATATCCTGCATCCAGTGCAGTCTGTGCGTCGCGAGGAATACCCACTTATCTTGAAAAAGAGACAGCATCGTCTCCTTCAGCTCGTATTCCGTCTCGATATCCAAATGGGCCGTCGGCTCATCCAGCAGCAGAACCCGCCGGCCGCCGAGCAGCGCTCTGGCTAAGGCTACACGCTGGGCCTGGCCACCGCTTAAAGTGCGTCCACCGCCGCCGATCATCTCCGCAAGTCCGCCCGGCAAGCTCTTCACCAGATCCGATAGACCCGCAGCTTCGACCGCGGCTTCGACTTGCGCTGTTGATGCCTCCGGTGCATAGAAGCGCACATTATCCGCCAAGGTAGCACCGAATAAATATGGCTGCTGCGGCATATAGGTGACCTCGGTCCGCCATGCCTGCCGGTTCCTGTCCTCCAGCTTCACGCCGTTCAGCTCCATCACGCCGGACGTTGGTGCCAAGAATCCCCCTAATAGCTCGATGAGCGTGGATTTGCCGGCCCCGCTCTCCCCGACGATGCCGATCTTGCGCTGACCCGGTATCCGGAAGCTGACATTCTCCAAGGAAGCCGGCCCCAACTCTTCGTGCCTGAGGCCGATACCGGACAGCTCCAGCACGCTGTGATTATCCCACTGGAATTGCGGCTGCGGCGAATTGGGCTCAGACAAATTATCTTTAATTTTAAATGTTATATCGCAAGAACGCCCTTTCCGGGCCTCCTGAATCATGGATTGCATCGCTTCCCCTGCCTGCTTACCGTCCAGCGTGGCATGAAAGTCCGCCCCGACCATGCGCACCGGCAGGAAATACTCCGGTGCCAGGATCAGGATAAGCAGCGCGGGCAGCAGCTCCAGGCTGCCGTTAATGAGGCGTAAGCCTAAGTTTACCGCAACAGATGCCACGGACAGCATCGTAAAGAAATCCAGCGCGAAGGACGACAGAAACGCCACACGCAGCGTCCGCATAGTAGCTGCTCGATATCCCTCGCTGACTTGCTGTATGCTCTCGCTGTGCTTGCGGCTCTGTCCCAGAAACTTCAGGGTAGTCAGACCTCTCAGCGAATCTACAAAATGATTAGACAGCATCCGGTAAGAATCCAGCTGCCGCTCGGTCTGCTTTCTCGCGGCAAGCCCCACGAGGATGAGAAATACGATCAGGATCGGCATGGTCACCAGCAGAATAATGCCCGAAATCCGGTCCGTCATGAACACGTACAGCCATACCAGAGCCGGGGTAATGCTCGCCCCCATCATGCGCGGTATGGTCAGCTCCGCATATTTGCGGAACTTGCCGATGCCCTCCAGCACAAGCGTAACCACATTGCCTGTTCCTTCCGACCGGACAAAGGACGGCCCCTTCCGAAACAGCTCATCCAGCAGCTGCTTCCTCAGGCTCGTGCCCGTCTCCTCGGCAAAGCGCTGTGCGATTCCTTGCTGCACGGCTGAGATGCCGTGGCGTGCCAGAAATGCAAGCAGGAACAAGGCAATGGTCTCCCCCTGCTCCTGCAGCGTTGATCCGGCAAACAAGGCGGATATGGCTTCCGCCAGCCACTTGGCTTGCAGGAGGATGGCCATGCTCTGTGCCAGGGTACATACGGCGACAAGGAAGAATACCGTCTTGGCGCCTTTGTATCCCAGCAGATCTTTTCCCATCAGTACTCCAGATGCTCCTTCTCATGTACCCGTTTGTGGAAAACGAAGTAACTCCAAATTTGATAGCCCAATACGAATGGCAGCAGCGTTACCGCCACAATCGTCATAATCTTGAGAGAATACGGTCCGGAGGCCGCATTATAAATAGTCAGGTCAAATGCCGAATTGATGGAACTGACCATCACGCGCGGGAACAAGCCCACGAACACGGACGTTACCAGCAGAGCGATAACCGCCCCGGTCATCCCGAAAGCCCAGCCGTCCCGCTTGATGTTCATGAAATATCCGCCCAGTAAGAATGCGAGCAGAGCCAGCACCAGCAGCACGGTTAACACCACGCCACGCTTCTCGAAGACATCGGTCATGAAATACGTCATCACCCCGAATGCCACGAACAGGGCTGCTACGGGAAGCAGGAGTCTCCGGGCCATACGGCGTGCCCGTTCCTGAAGATCCCCCATCGTGCGCAGTGTTGTGAACATTAAGCCATGCAGCAGGCAGAGCATCACCATCGTCAGCCCGCCAACCACAGTATAGCCATTCACAACATCAAACAATCCGGCATGCAGCTGCATCTCTTCGTTAATCGGGAGCCCCTGAATCAGACAGGCAAAAACAACGCCAAGCAGGAATGGCGGAAGCACGCTGCCGGTGAAGATTGCACCGTCCCACACCCGTTTCCAGCGAACATCGCCAACTTTGCCGCGGAATTCAAAGGCCACCCCGCGTCCGATCAAGGCCAGCAGAAGAAAGACAAGCGGAATGTAGAAGCCGCTGAACAGCGTAGCATACCAGTTCGGGAAGGCGGCGAACATCGCGCCGCCCGCCGTCAGCAACCAGACCTCGTTGGCATCCCAGAATGGGCCGATCGAGTTGATCAGCACCCGGCGCTGGGTATCATTTTTGGCCAGCAGCTGCGTGGACATCCCGACCCCGAAGTCGAAGCCCTCCAAGAAGAAGAACCCGATAAACAATACGGCAACGAGCACAAACCACAGTTCGTTAAGAGACAGCATTGTAGCCCTCCTTATTAAACGGATCGCTTGCGTGGTGGTCATCTTCCTCCGCCGCATACGGTCCTTTCTTAATGACTTTAATAAATAGATACGCCATGACGGCCGCCAGCACCGCATAAATGGCGGTAAACATG
The DNA here is from genome assembly GCF_049316025.1 of Paenibacillus sp. NPDC058898. Lineage (NCBI taxonomy): Bacteria > Bacillati > Bacillota > Bacilli > Caryophanales > Paenibacillaceae > Paenibacillus > Paenibacillus sp. NPDC058898. The sequence goes on from NZ_JBMOSM010000005.1 coordinate 284,956, forward strand.
ATCAGCGAGAATAGAATCGAGCCTGCGCTGACGTTCGGTGAAACACTGTTCTCCGTGGTGATCAGTCCGAATACCGTCCACGGCTGCCGCCCGATCTCCGTCATAATCCACCCCGACGTGTTGGCAATGAACGGAAGTGAAATACCGAACAGCATCAGTCTGAGGAACCATTTACCGGCCTTCTCGACCTTTTTGCGCATCATGAGCCATGCTCCGTACAACCCCAGCAGAATCATGATGCTGCCTGCGGCCACCATAATCCGGAAGCTCCAGAACGTGGTGCGCACAGGAGGGATATAATCTCCAGGTCCATACTGCTGTTCGTATTGCGCCTGCAGCTCCTTCATCCCGATGACTTCACCGGAAAACTTGCTATAGGACAAAAAGCTGAGCAAATACGGGATTTTAAACTCCATCGTGTTCTCCTGCTTATCCGGATCGATGGCTGCAATGACCGTCCAAGGCGCAGGATCGTCACTCGTTTCCCATAGGCTCTCCGCAGCAGCCATCTTCATCGGCTGCGTATCCACCAGATACTGTGCTTGCTGGTGACCGAACACCGCAACCAGAATGGAGGTGATGAGACCAATCACGATGGCGATATGGAATGATTTCTTAAAGAAATCCAAATCTTGCTTCTTCATTAACTTGTAGGCACTCACACCCGCTACAAGGAACGCCCCGGTTGCCAGTGCCCCGAAGATTGTATGCGGGAACTCTACCAACAGCTGACCGTTCGTAATCAGTGCGAAGAAATCATTCATCTCCGCTCGCCCGTTGTTCATCTCGAACCCAACGGGACGCTGCATGAACGAATTCGCTGCCAGAATCCAAAAGGCGGACATCAGGGTGCCGAAGGACACCAGCCAGATACTGAGCAGATGGACCTTCTTCGATAACCGGTCCCAACCGAATATCCATAGTCCGATAAACGTCGACTCGAGGAAAAACGCCAGCAGCGCTTCGATGGCAAGTGGTGCGCCAAACACGTCCCCGACAAACCGCGAGTAATCCGACCAGTTCATACCGAACTGGAATTCCTGCAGAATCCCTGTCACAACCCCGACCGCAAAGTTAATCAGGAACAGCTTTCCCCAGAACTTGGCCATTTTCTTGTAGACTTCCTGGCCTTTGACAACATACATCGTCTCCATGATGGCAATCAGAAACGCCAATCCGATGGACAACGGTACGAAAATAAAGTGAAAAATGGTTGTCGATGCGAATTGAATTCGCGCCAGCATAACCGGATCCATATTAAGATACCCCTTTCTTTAGCTCACGTGATCACTTCAAATTTGATTCTTTTTGTATTGTCGCAGACCACGCCCTAAAGGATTGTGATAAACATCACAATATCAGGGCTGAAACCGGGGCAAAAAGTTATAAATTTGTGACGAAAATCACTAAGTAGGCGGTGGAATATGTGAGGATTATCAATTGGAACATGGCTTGCGGCATCCACTCACAGGCCAAGCCCGGTATTTACGCACCAAAAAAGCAGGTTCGCCCTCAGGCCAACCTGCTTCGGTGTATCTGCAATCTTATTGAACCGCGCCAATCTCGGTCTCGATGAGCTTGAATTCCGTTACGTCTGCGATCCCGCGGTTGGTAATGCGGATTTCCGGAATCACCGGCAGCGCAATCAGCGAGAAGGTCATAAACGGCGCATGGATATAGCATCCGAGCTCCTTCCAAGCTTCCTCCAAGGCAGCGACTTCTTCCGCTACGATCTCAACCGGACGGTCCGCCAGCAAACCGGCAATCGGCATCGCCACCTTCGCCAGCACCTTTCCATCCCGTACCACGATCATGCCGCCTCCGCACGCTGCCAGCTCATTTGCCGCGAGTGCCATATCCTCGGCATTCGAGCCCATCACAAGCAAATTGTGGCTGTCGTGCGCAACGGTAGACGCAACCGCGCCGGACTTGAGTCCGAAGCCGCTCGCAAAACCGAGCGAGATTTGTCCCGTCGTGCCGTGGCGCTCAATGCATGCCAGCTGAACCACGTCCTGATCCAGGTCTGGCTGGATCACCGCTTGCCGCACGGAGAGCACCGCCGTCATCTTGGCGGTACGGGCGCTGTTCTCGATGACGCGGACCACGTTCACTTCTGTACGTGCGGCATCGAATTTGCTGCGCAGCAGGAAGTCATCCGCGGTAAGCGAACGCTGCAGCCGGACCGAGTTAAACGCTTTTTCCGGATATTGATATACCGGGAATGCCTTCACGAGTCGACCGTTCTCTGCAACCACTTCGCCATCCGTGATCACGACGGAAGGTACCATGCTCAACAGATCATCAATCAGCAAAATATCCGCCGTTTTACCAGGTGAAATGCTGCCAAGCTCATTGTCCATGCCGAAATAACGAGCCACGTTGATCGTTCCCAGCTGGATCGCCGTAACCGGGTCCACGCCCTCTTCCATAGCGCGGCGGACTACATGGTTCATGTGTCCGAGTCTCAGCAGCGTCTGCGGATATACATCATCCGTAACCAGAGATATATTGTCTGTTCGCACCTTATCTTCCGTTATAACCTTAACAACTTCCTTCACATCCTGCCAAGCCGAACCCTCACGGATCATCAGGTGCATACCGAGGCGAACCTTCTCCAAGGCCTGCTCTCTGGTTACCGTTTCATGGTCGGAGCTTACGCCGGTTGCCATATATGCCTGCAGCATCCGGACATCCTCTGCCGGAAAATGTCCTGTCACCGTCTTGCCCGCACGCAGCGTGGCTTCGATCTCCCCGCTCATGGTCGGATCGCCATACACGACGCCCGGGAAATTCATCACTTCGCCAAGCCCGGCAACACCGGGCCATGTCAGCCCTTCCTCAATGTCGGCTACGCCCAGCTGCGCCCCAGCATCCTCCAGATCAAAGGTCGACGGTACACACGAAGGAACGGTGGTGAACACCTTCATCGGCAGCTGCTGCCCTTCCTCATGCATCCAGCGCACACCTTCCATGCCGAATACGTTGGCAATCTCATGGGGATCCATATAAACCCCAGTCGTTCCACTAACGATAGCCGCCTTGGCAAACTCGGTCACGGTGAGCATCGTGCTCTCCACATGCATATGACCGTCGAGCAGGCCTGGCGAGATATAGCAGCCATTCGCTTCGATGACCCGAGTCCCTTCCCCGATCGTATGATCCGCGTTGCCGATATAAGCGATGCGTCCGGATGCCATGGCCACGTCCACCTGCTCCTGAAGCTCGCCTGTAAACACATTCACCAGCGTGCCGTTCTTGATGACCAGATCGGCAGGCTCCTGTCCTAAGGCAACCTTTCCCAGCTTCCGGCTAACCTCGTATCGTTTCTGTCTCTTGCTTGAACTCATGATGATTGCACGCTCCCCTTTTTTCTTTAGATATCAGAAAGTATAAACTTCGAAGCTCGTGACTTCCTGATATCGCAATAAAAACTTCATCTAATTGCGGTCTATCATCTGTGAAAGTGCGTCGATAGACGTTTTTCTTCTAGATATCAGAACGTATAAACTTCGAAGCTCGTGACTTCCTGATATCGCAATAAAAACTTCATCTAATTGCGGTCTGTCACCTGTGAAAGTGCGTCGATAGACGTTTTTCTTATCATGAACGGTAAAAACACAAAATCGATCCGCTGTATAACACGCAAACACCCCGGGCAGCGTATCTGCCCGGGGTGCCTGTACTATATCCATAGAGGAAGAGAAATCCCGTGCTTCAGCAATGTATGCTATCTAGTCTGCACATCACCTCATCCGTTAAAACCTGCCGGATTCCAATCAAGATGATCCTCCTGCCCGGCTTCAATCATTACGAAGCTGGGCTTTGGGTGGTGGGATTCTCAACCTTCATGTAGTCAAGTCATTTACGGTAACCTGGTAGAAACGCCTGGGCCCTATTCCCCGGCATATACATCAAGATTTGATTTTGATTAAACTTACCCTTCGATTCTCTTTTCGTTTCATTTGTTGTATGAATTATAATCCTCCTGCCCGAGAAGTCAAGCCATTGGAAGGAACTGTTTATCTTACGCCCTGCCAGCTCAAGCCAATTTCCGACCCATTCTCTGTACACGCTCAAGCCATTGCTTTCTTGCCACTTCAGGCATTTTGCGAAGCTGCGTAATGTTCGTGGCACGAACCGTGCCCACGCCGCAGAACTTCAGAATGGAATGCTTCATCATTTGATGTCCCGGCTGACCGAGATAGAAGCGGTAGTAGATATATGGCGAATCCATCGTGACGATCAAACGGGCCGTTTTCCCTTTGAGCAGCTGCTCCGGCAAAGGCGAGTTCCGGCGGTACTTAAACGCAAAGCCCGGCAGAAAAACCCGGTCGATGAACCCTTTGAGCAGCGCCGGCATGCCGCCCCACCAATTCGGATACACAAACACCAGGTGATCCGCCCAAGAGATCAGTTCTTGGGCTTTTTGCAGATCCGGCTCCAGCGGTTGGTTACCCTTATAACCACCGGACAGATTCAGGTCAAACTCCAGCTCCGCAAGCACCAGCTCCCGCACCTCCGCCCCGGATTCGGCCGCCCCCCTTGCATAGACCTCTGCCAGCTGACTGCCATAACTGTTCTCAATGGGATTGCCTTGAATAATTAAAACCTTTTTCATATGTTTCTTCCCCCTCATAATTTGGTTAACAAACACTAACCTGATGGCAAAAAGAAAAGGTCACGCCGGACCTTTTCCCAAACCTGTTAATGCCAATAGATGCGCCGTCACTTCAGGTGCCAGCGGCGACAACGGTTCCTTCAGCTCTCCTTGCATCGTTGAGATTGCAAGCTGGCTGAATGCACCAATGATCAACACAGCGGTTAATCGCGTGTTCTGCGGCGGAATATCCCTCTGCAACACCGCTTGCTCAAGCAGCTCATGCAAGGCGTCCAGCGGCTGACGTCCCCTGCTCTTGAGCACCTCCGTAAACAGCTCGTGATGCTGGGACAAGAGCAGCAAGCCGTATTTATCCTCGTCGTACGCCGCCAATACCCGGATGACGAGCGCCGACAGTCTCTCTGCAAACAGGCCGGGCCGGGAAGCATAATCATCCACCAGACGCGTATAACTACTGCAGTATTCCTCGAACGCTTCCGCAGCCACGGCATCCTTATTCGTAAAATGCTTATAGATCGCTGCATCCGTTACACCCGCCGCTGCGCCGATCTCCTTCACCGATACGCCATCCACGCCCTTCTCGGCGAAAAGCTTCATGGCAGCCTGCAAAATATCCTTCTTCTTGCTATCGTAATGAGGTTTCTTTTTCATGCTCATATCATAAGTGAACACTAACCAAATTGCAATAACCAACGCAAAAAAAGAGGCCCCCCTTGCCTGGAGTGCCTCTTCATTCATATTTTTACGCTTCCCATAGCTTAAAGCGCGCGCTCAACCTTTTTAGCCATGGGCTCAATCTCCATGCCCAAGCTAAACTCCGGCTTCAACGGGGGCTGCCTTTGCCTTTTTGCCGTACAGCATCATAAGCGGGATGCTGATCACAAATGCGCCGGCAACAAGCAAGAACGGAATTCTCGGGTCGATGCCATATGCCCAGCCGCCAATGATGCCGGAAGGCGAAATGACAATAAGGATGAGCACCTGGAGCAGCGCGAATATTTTGGCGCGGTTCTCATCGTCTATCGCATTGGCCACCGCCGTCTCCAGATACGGATATGTCATCATCGTACCGATGGCGGCAATGACAGTGCTCAAACTCAGCACCAGCAGATCCCCTTGCGGCGCAAACACCAGTATGACATTGGACAATACCGATATTACGAATCCCCATACCATCGTCCGGTGCACATGCTGCTCCCCGATTCGGGGCATGATCCACCGCATGAATATTAGCATAATGACAGAGGAGAATGCCGGAAAAACCGAGATCAGGCCGCTGCCCAAATGCAAATATTCCACCATGAAGATGGAGACGTAGGTCGTCTTCACCGTCATCTGAAAATTGAACAATATATAAACGCCGAAGATCATCAGCAGCAGCGGATTTCCGAGCGTACTCTTCATCACCAAGGCATAGTCGGACATCCCTTCCCGCAGACTCATCGCCTTCGTTTCTTTCATCTTACGGTATCCGATATCCGTCTCCCTTGTCGCATAGTGGCGCCCAATGAACTGGATTGTCATCAGGATACAGGCCAGCACGAACATAATGCGCACCCCGGGCACAAGCGTGAAATGATACACCAGCAGTCCGCCGATCGGTGCAAACAAGCCGCCCACGACGCTAATCAGCTGCAGCAGCGTAAAGACATAGGTTCGCTCCTTCGGTGCGGTATCCTCCACCAGCAGACAGTAAAAGGCGGTATGCGGCACCTTCTGAAAGCCGTTGATCACGGCCGCGATCACAAAAAACCAGAAGTTCTGTGAAATGGCCCAGAGCAGCGTGGCCACGGTCCAGCTTAGTACGTCGAAGTATAGCAGCGCCTTTTTTCTGCCTAAACGGTCTGTTAAATACCCGCTGAGAAACGAAGAAAGCACCTGCACAAGCAACCCGATGGAGGTAATCCAGCCGATTCCCGTCTCGGTTACCCCAAGTTGGTACATGTAGATGGAGGTGTACGTCGTGAACATGCTGTAAGGGATGAGAAACAGCGGCTCATAGACGAGACAGCCCCGCGCATTGCCAGTCAATTGCCGAAACGAAGTTGAACCCATGATATCCTCCGGACCTAATGTAATCGTTGCTTAGCCATTATAGCGCAACCGAGCCGGCAGCAGGATAGGAATGTTGAAGGATTTTTAGAGTTCATTCCGGACATGGGAATCCAGGAAAAACGTCAGCCCTTATCGTGTTCAGCAGCCCCCTTACCTTCTTGTACGGCAGTCTCAGGCAATTGAACGGTGATGGTGGTTCCTCGGCCCACTTCAGACCATACATTTACCCGGCCCCGGTGCGCTTCGACAATCGCCTTCGAGATGCTCATCCCGAGCCCCGATCCATCCTTACTCTCCTCAGTGTTCGTTCCCCGGTAATAACGCTCGAACAGATTGCAGCGAGTCTCTTCGTCCATCCCTACACCTTGATCCGCTACCACGATCGCCGCACCGGCCGGGAGTCTCTCCACACGCACCTCAATGTTTACGCCCTCCGGATTATGCTTCACGGCATTCGTGATCAGATTATCCATCAATCGCTGCAGCCATTTGGCATTGCCGTCAACCAGCAGCGCCCCTTCCCCGCCGATATAATTGAAATTCGCATCCAGGGTGGCATCGTTGACGTATTTCAGCACGCAGCGGCGCACCAGCTCGTTCAGATCAAGCGTGGTCAGCTCCTGCGGCCGGATTTCGTTCCTCAAACGGAAGACGAGCGAGAAATCATCGATAAGCTCCAACATGTAGTGGCCCTTCTCACGGATCACGGTTCCCATCTCCCGCAGCTCTTCCTGGTTCCAATCCTGGGGAGCGCTCTCCAGCATATAGCCGTAACCCTGGATGGAAGACAACGGAGTACGCAAATCATGCGATATCCCGGACATCCATTCTTCCCGATTACGGTCGAGTCGCTCCCGCTCTCTCTCGGCCTCGGCAAGCTGCTCCGCCATCTTGTAAAAAGAATGAATCACTTCCTTGTACAGCTTGAAGCGCGTACGCAGCTTTCCGTTCTTGCGGAATACCCGCTTCCGGTCCTTCGGTGTCAGCACTTCCTCGTAGGCTCCGCTCCCCATCCGCTCAAACCACCCGGTAAACAGCAGCAGTGGCCGGCTGTACCGGTATCCATGCCATATCGCCACCCCAAGCGACAACGCAAGCACGCAGACCATCGTCCATAGCGCCACGCGGATCAGCTCATTCATCATCGGCCTTTTCTCCAGCGCCTCGTCCTGCGGCGTATGATATACCCAGGTGTTGCCGCTGGCCGTATCGCGGTATACCGCAATATGCGTTGAATACGTGCCCGGCTGCTCCTGCATCGTAATGATCTCCAGCGGGTGGTAGCTTACCTTATTGTCTGCATTTGTTCCAATCGCTTGGACAACGCGGCCCTCCCGGTCAATGACATGCAAATAACCGCCTAGACCAGCTAATTCGCGTCCGAGCCCCGCTTCATCCTCCGGCCTCACCCTGCCGCCGTCCTGATAACGGGCATACCATTCCCGAAGATGGTCCGAACCCTCATCGATACGTCCGATCAGATACAGCAGCGGTTCTTCATAGGTCAGATCCATCTGCCAATACATCGTATACTCGCCGAGACGACGCTCCTCCTTGATCTCGAGCAGGGTGCTTACCGAGTACTCCGACGGAACATCCGGAGCCGTATTGGTGGAATGAATCACGTTTCCCTCCATATCCACCACTTGCAGCCACATATCCTTCTCTTGAAGCAGGAGCTTCCACTGTTCCTCCAGCAGCACCTCGCCATTCTCTGTCACCGTCTCCGTCACGATGCCGTCCAAGACACCTGTCGGAAAATTGCGCTGAATCTCTTCATCACCGATATGTTTGATCAGGAAGAATAAGAGCACGATCAGGAAGCAAAACATAAACGCCGAGAACGCGATCAATTGGTACGTAAAATGAAAGGCAAGCCGTCTGCGCAGTCTCATCGGATTTTCTCCTTAACCAGCTTGTAGCCGAGCCCCCGAACCGTCAGCAAATATTGCGGGTTGCTCGGGTCCTCCTCGATGCGCTCGCGGATGCGGCGGATATGCACCATGACGGTGTTGTCCTCGCCCATGCCGTCGATGCCCCACACGGCTTCGTACAGCTGGGATTTGGAAAATACGACCCCCGGATGCTTGCAAAAATAAAGCAGCAGCTGAAAGACCTGGGCCGGACAAGGCACAGGCTCTCCAAGGACCGTAAGCTCCCCGGCGGATTCATCGACCTTAAACCGGCCGAAATCCCATGCACGCTGGATCACCGGCTGCTCAGACGACACGGTCGTCCCGATGCCTCCACGGCGCAGACGCGCCTTGATTCTTGCGGCAATCTCCAACGGATTAAAGGGCTTGGTGACATAATCGTCTCCGCCCATCGCAAAACCGGTCAACACATCCAGATCCGATGCTTTGGCCGTCAGAAACAGGATGTGCGGACTGCCATAGGAACGGATCTGCGGACAGAGATCAAATCCCGTGCCGTCCGGCAGCATGACATCCAGCAGCACGATATCCGCTCCGTGTGCAGCAATTTCGCTAAGCGCCTCCTTACAGCTGGAAGCTGTGAATATGCGGTTAAAGCCTTCCTTACGCAGCACCATCTGCAGCATTTTCACAATGGAAGGTTCGTCATCTACAATTAAAATTCGTGTTTGATCCATTTTATCTCACCCGAGATTTATGCTAGCACAACAACCTTAACAGGAGTTAAACAAATGCTGGAAGAGTTAAGAAAAAGTTAGGATGCCGTTTCCGAGTTATTTCATTTCGAGCTTTATACTTGGTGTCAGAGGTGATTAACATGAATTCAAATAAACGTTCTACGGCCGTGGATGCGATTCGCGGCTTGAGCTTGCTCGGCATCCTGATGGCCAATATGCTTATTTTTCAATACGGCATGTTCGGCAAAGACGAGCTACATTTCTTCCAGCCATCTACACTGGATCTGATTAGCCATGACTTGCTGAAAGTATTCGTAGAGGGCAGCTTCATGCCGATCTTTACGTTCCTGTTCGGTTACAGCATGATTAAAATGCGGGAAAGCCTGATCGGCAAAGGACTCAAATATGGCCGCAGCTTCTTCCGCAGGTCCGTGCTGCTGATCATTCTCGGCTGGCTGCATTCCACATTCATCTGGGAAGGCGATATTCTGTTGTTTTACGGAGCGATCGGGCTTTTCCTGTTACTATTTGTGAAACGGAAGGCCAAAACGATCTTGATTTGGGGCATCCTCTTCCTAACGCTGTTTGCCATCTTCGGATATGGCTCCATGGAGCCTGCGACAGGTGAAACAGAGCGCATGGAGAATTATGTGAAACAATCTATTGAGGTCTACGGCAACGGCACGTTCAGCGAGATCGTAAACTTTCGTTCAACTGAGGAAATGCCCATCGACCTTCCGGACTGGTTGATGCTGCTGGTCATTCTGATTGCCCCACTGATGAGCGCGCCGATGTTCCTATTTGGTATGGTCGCAGCCAAGCGCGGGCGCTTCCTTCATCCTTCCAAGGAGATCAAGCTGCATCTAAGATGGTCCCTGCTCGTTCCGGTCGGGCTTGGTCTAAAGACCGCCGGGGTTATGCTCGGGTCAACCGACAACTGGAGCGGCGTCTTCGCGATGATTGGCGGACCTTTGCTCGCGCTGGGCTATATCCATCTGTTCGCCTCCCTATACGCCTTCTCGTCTAAACAATCGGTTATCATCCGGGCGTTTGAAGCGGTTGGACGGATGTCGCTAACCAACTATCTGACGCAAAGCGTTGTATGCGTATTGATATTCTACGGATTCGGGCTGGGCATGTTCGGCAAGCTCGGCGTGCTGCAAGGAGCGCTGCTGGCGATCCTGATCTATGCTGTACTGGCAACGGGCAGCCTGCTCTGGTTGAAACGATTCCACGGCGGCCCAATTGAACGGCTGCTGCGCATCGGCACCTACTGGTCGTGGAGCGGCAGGGCGAAACCCAAAGCCATGACGCCAGCTGCCGCCATCCCTACCGCAGAGTTTCCGGCAGAAGGTCCTCCAGCGACCTGAGTATTCCATGCTTTTTTCGGCATAAAGCACAGTTCCTCCCAAGATGAAATCAGAATGCTCGTTCATGTATAATGGACATACATGCAAGGGGCTAGACATTACTGGAATGTATCCGGTCATCACCGAAGGAGGAATCAAGCATGCTGGTTGTTACAAACTCGATTAAGGTTAAACCGGGCTTCGGACAAGAAATTGCGCAGCGATTCGCTGAAGCGAAGGGCGTGCAGGACATTGAGGGATTCGTGCGGATGGAAGTATGGCACGAAGCCAAAGAAGGCGCAGAGGCTGAGGAACTGAAGGTCTCTACGGTATGGGAAGACGAGGAGGCATTCAAACGCTGGACTTCCAGCGAATCATTCCGGCAATCCCACGGTCAGGGCCGCAACGAGAATATTTTGGACGCTTCCTTGAATAAATATGAGCTGTTGATCAGTCATACGAAGTAGACATATACACATCCTCACATGGTGAGGCATCGAAAACCGATCACTGTATGAAAAAGAATCCGGTTCCGATAGTCGTGCCTTTGTGCGGGTCCCCATCATAAATACCCAGCCTGGGCGCTTGCCTTGTGGCTGGGTATTTTTTTACCGTTATATGACAAATAGCTTTCATGTACTCCGTTAACAATACCTACGGAACCAAAAGAAACATACATCAAGGCTGCTGGTCGTTTATCGTATACCCCGGCAGCAATTCAGGGTTGTGAGAGCGTCCCAGCTCTACCATGTACGTGTTCAGTTCGTTCAGTTCCGGACCCGCCAGTATGTACGATTGTCCATCCACCTCAAACTCGCTCGCCACGCGAATCTCCTGCTCACCTTGCACGACATCGATAAAAAACAGAAACCCCGGTTCGTTGCTACCTGCGATCCGCTTGGCTTGAAGGGTATCCACCCGCTTCATTATCGGTTCTATATCCTGCTCCTGGTCCAGCACCATCCGCGTGCCATCCCCGTAGACAACTTGAATGGCCCTCACCTTAGCAGCGTCCAGCTTCATCAGTTTCTTGACGGAATACAGGCTGTGATCTTCGGCTCCGGCATCCTCGCCAAATCCGCTGCAACCGACTATACCCAGAGCAACGAAAATTCCCCACACCATTGTGAACACGAGCTTTCTGGACACCCGTTCATCCCCCCAAACGAAAATCTCACAACATCCATTCCAAAATCATCAAATAGGATAACGACGAAATGGTTATATTAAGCACGATCAGGCAAAAGCCACACATTCTGAACAAAGGAGTTTACATCACATGGAAAGCACACATGATTTTGTGAAAAAAATGAACGAGAATGCGGAGAAAGCCCGCCACAACAAAGAGAATCACGGCAAAGGAACGCCTAGTGACAAACTGCCAGGCAAACAACACAGCACCAACAAATAAAACGAACTTACCGCGATCCGGGCGGGTCGCGGCTATTTTATCCGGGTGTTCGGGCCTAAAGGGTCCCCGTCTACCCTATTACATATGAATTTACAGACCTTCAGATGCCTGCTTCACCAAGGATGCCAGTGCATCATAATCAACCTGCTGCCCGGCCGATATTTTGATGGTCTTTCGTTCAGGCGGTCCTTCAAACAACGCTTCAGGCCAATCCAGGCCATCCGCATTGAAAATGGTAAAGCTCACGGCGCTCTTCGCGACGCTGATTACCGCCGCATATTTTCCATTCTTCAGAAAATGGGGCTTTTTATATTGAAGCCGTTCCGAAACGTCCGGGATCGTACTGTGCACGAGCTCCCGAAGTCGCTCGCTGACCTCCACCTTCCAGGTATCACTGATGGCTACAATGTAATCCGTTACTTCTTGATTCATCTTATTGGCTCCCTCTTTATCATAGTATAGTATTTTTCAACTTAGCCCTGATGAACCATCTGCCAGGTCATGCCGTACCGGTCCACCACTTCACCGTAGTAGGCTCCCCAAGGCTGCAGGGCAAACGGATATTTCTCGGTACCTCCATGGCTAAGATGGCGATAGGCGGCGCGGGCGTCTTCCTCGTTATCGAACGTGATAGCCAGACCCATGCTCGTGCTCTTGCCGGTTTCCTGAAAAGCATCGGTGAGGATGAGCTTATTGCCGCCAGCCAGCGTTAACGACATGTGCATAATCTTATCCTGATGAGCTTCCGGTATGCCCGGCATGTCCTTGAAGGTAGTCAACAAACCGATCTCTCCACCCAGCGCTTGCATGTAAAAATCCGCCTGAGCTCTTGCATCCTCCGAAATAATAAAAGGTACCATTTGTGCTTGCATGTTCATCTTCCTCTCAGTTCATTTTTTAGTTTTATATCTAAATGACGAACGAGATTTTATGTAATCGACACATCTTCATATTTCTTAAAAATTTTTAAAAAAAAATGTTTCTTCAGCTTGTTTTAGGACTCCGCTGGCAGGCATTCTGCCGCACGGTCAAGCAGTAGGGCCCGCTCCCTCAGGTTATCCGTCAGCGATGCGGCCAGCTTGAACTCGGCGCAGGCTTCGTCCAGGCGTCCCAGCTTAAAGAGCAGGTCTCCCCTTACGCTCGGGAGGAGATGGTATCCCTTCAAGACGGGCTCGCAACGTAAAATGTCCACGATCTCAAGCCCGATCTCCGGACCGAAAGCCATGGAGAGGGCCACGGCCCGGTTCAATTCCACGATGGGTGAAGGAGAAACCTGGGCCAATGCCTCATACAGCGCCGAGATTCGAATCCAGTCGGTCTCTGCGGCACTCGGTGCTCCGGCATGACACGCGGAGATGGCTGCTTGAATAGCGTAAGGCCCGGTCATGCCACCCAACCGCTCGATCCGATCCAGAGCGGTAAAACCGCGCCGAATCAATAAATAATCCCACAAGGCCCGATTCTGATCCATGAGCAGGACAGGCTCCCCCTCCGCGTTGACCCGGGACTTGAACCTAGAGGATTGAAATTCCATTAACGCAACCAAACCATGCACCTCGGCCTCCGTCGGCGCGATCTCTGCCAGCACCCGCCCAATTCGAAGCGCTTCCTGACACAGCAGCGGGCGAATCCACTGGCTGCCGGATGAAGCTGCATACCCCTCATTAAACATGAGGTAGATAACCTCAAGAACCGATGACAATCGCGGTTTAAGCTCGGCTCCCTGAGGAATCTCGAATGCCACCCGGGTTGCCGACAGCGTCCGTTTGGCACGAACGATTCGCTGCGCGATCGTCGGTTCAGGCACAAGATAGGCGTGGGCAATCTCCGCCGTCGTTAATCCGCCAAGCAAGCGCAGCGTCAAAGCCACCCGCGCCTCAGGGGAAAGAACCGGATGACAGGTCATGAAGATCAGCCGCAGAAGATCGTCGTTCACTTCCCCTGGCTCCGGTACCTCCATATCCAAATCCAACCGGGAGTCCATTTCACGTCCCAACAGCTCATACTTCTGATCGCGTACCTTATTCCGGCGCAGCAGGTCCAGCGCTTTACGCTTCGCAGCGGTCATTAGCCATCCACCGGGATTATCCGGTATGCCATCTATCGGCCAGCGTTCCAGCGCAGCGATAAGCGCATCCTGAGCAAGATCCTCGGCGATACCGACGTCACGAACCATTCGAGTCAGGTAGGCAATGATTTTGGAGGATTCGATTCTCCAGATGGCATCGATCGTACGATGGGTATCTGCCGCTGACATTACGGATTCTGCCTTTGGATGTGTTCACGCATTTCGTATTGTTTAGCCTGCGCTTCCGGGTCCTGCGTTAAGTCAGTCGGTTCAAACACCTGACGGAGCTCGATCTGGCCCGCACCGAAACCGTGTGGATCCGGCATGCGTTTAGCCCACTCGATCGCCTCTTCCCTCGTCTTCACTTCGATCAAGGTATACCCCGCGATCAGTTCCTTCGCTTCCGTAAAGGGACCATCGGTAATTTTCGGCTTGCCCCCGGGCTCCGGATAAGATATCCGGATAGCGCCCGAACTTGGATGGAGCCCATCGGCGGCAAGCAGCACGCCCGCTCTGGCCAGCTCCATGTTGTACCTCATCATGGCATCCAACTGCTCTGCGCTTGGCAATACGCCTGCCTCGGAATCCTCGGTTGCCCTTACAATCATCATAAATCTCATTCTTATTCCCTCCTGGTTCTCGAGACTATCTTGAATTTTCGTTCTATGCTTAATCAACGAATAGAAAATGCTCTAATCGACAAAGACTTCAACATTTATAAAAAAATAATAGGTTACAATCATTTCGTTACTGAATCGTTTATTCCTGTTGGAATGATTCGGCTCCATAAAAAAAAGACCAACCAAGGCAAACGCTTGATGGGTCTTTGGAGTTGGACCTGATTCAAACCTGGTCCCATGGTTGCGGTTCATCCCATGGACTTACTTCGCTCCCGATATGTTTTATTCTTCGCCCGATTGCCGCAGGCTTTCATCGAGCACCATTTTCCCGTTCCCGGCCTCGAGCGGTCAACGAATACCCACTGACAATCGTCGGCCGTACACACTCTCAATCTGCCCCACATATTCTTTTCACGAAGCCGAAATACCAGAATCAACAGCCGGGCCATCCCACCTCTTCCCTGTGTATCCACTGGCTCCATGGCGTCTGCGGTCTCACCAAAGCGATAAAAGAACCGGAACCGTCCGGCTACACGGTTTAACGCTTGGAAGCCAGCTTCCTGATGATCATGTATATTATTCGGAATAGCTGCTCTTAAGCCGCCCCGCAGCTCGCGGGCCAAAGCCAGATCCTCTTCAGATACGGTGTCCTGTTCCAGAATAAAGCCGTTTTTTAACAGCCACATGCGCAGATCCTCCGTGGCCCGAAGCAGCTCCACACCCGGATCCCCATCATATCTCATGCGTTTATCATGGGTGTTGATAAAATCCGCGAGGATTTCGAGTTGATCAAATTCATGTCCCACAACAAACAAACCTCCTATTGATTTCTCCAAAACAAACCAGTAAAGTATATTTATCGGTTAGCTAACCAGTTATATATATTTAACGGTCACTTGCAACAATGTAAAGAATGCCCTATGTCTATTTACCTATCTACCGCAAGTTTGTTGTTATCAGTATACCAGACTCCCATTCTTTCCAAGAGGTGAAACAAATGAAGATCCAACCGTTTTCTTTTCAAATCGAGCCCGCTGCCATCGATGATTTATATCGGCGCCTGGACATGACCCGATGGCCTGACGAAATCCCCGGCGGACAATGGGATTATGGAATTCCCCTTGATTTCATGAAGGATATGGCCGCCTACTGGAGGCATGAGTTCGATTGGGAAGACTTCCAGCGCTCCATTCATGCCTTTCCGAATTATGTCGCTGATATCGATGGAGTCGACATTCACTTCATACATATTAAGGGCAGCGGCGAGCACCCCATCCCGCTCCTCATTGCTCACGGTTGGCCCAGCTCCTTCTATGAAATGCTGGAACTTATCCCTTACCTTACCAATCCTGAGCAATTTGGCGGCCATGAGGAAACTTCCTTCGACGTTGTCATCCCATCGATCCCGGGTCATGGATTCTCAGGTATAGAACTGCGACCGGGCTTTGAAGATCGCCAAGCGGGGGAACTGCTTATGAAACTCATGACAGAGCTCGGTTACGAACGATTCGGTGCACACGGCTATGATATCGGAGCCAGCATTCTGGGGCTCATGTGTCTCGACCATCCCGACCGTTTCATCGGCTATCACACCACATCGCCAGGGAATCCCAGTCCCTATGTGGATTCGAACTCAACGCTTTCAGCCGAGGAGGCCGAGTTCCTCGACTATCAGAAGCAATGGGGACGCGAGGAGGGCGCTTACGCCCATATTCTGGGCACACGGCCGCAGACGGCAGCCTATGGATTGCATGATTCACCCGTGGCGCTGGCCGCGTTCATTCTGGAAAAATGGCACTACTGGACATCTCCCGAGGATGGCGATGTGTTGCAGCATTTCAACAAGGCGCAGCTCATGGCCAACGTGTCCATCTACTGGCTGACCCAGAGCATCAACGCCTCGAACCGCTATTATTATGAAGGCAAGCATACGAGGTGGCCGGGGCCCAAAGAAAGTTCACCTGTACCGCATGGTGTCACCTTAAGCGCTCAGCGGAACGAGCGTCCGCCCCGATCATATGTAGAACGGATCTTCCCGAATGTGATCCACTGGAAGGATCTAAATGCGGGCGGGCACTTCATTGCAGCAGAACAACCGGCCTGGATTGCTGAGCAAATCATGGCTTTCTTCAAGTTGCTCCGCGATTCGCCGCAGGATGTTGTGTAATTTTACGAATAATAGGACAGGAGATCACCGCATCGGTACCGAAATAAGTAGCTACCATTTCTCATGAATGCGGTGATCTCCTATGGTAACTAACATTCCGAACCGGATCCATATTATCGGCTCCGTCGGAAGCGGAAAAACGACACTCGCCAGGACGCTGTCCGCCCAGTTCCGCATTCCTTATTACGAGCTCGACAATGTGGTGTGGGAGCGAGCCGAGCCGGATGATATTCGGAGGAGCGAAGCGGACCGGGATGCGATGTTAATAAGCATCATCAACACGAAATGCTGGATCATCGAAGGCGCTCACCTTAAATGGGTCAGCCCCAGCTTCCGCCGTGCAGATCTTATCATATTCCTGAACCCGTCCTACTCCACAATAACCTACCGGATCATTACAAGGTTCATCAAGCAGCGACTGCGACTTGAACAGGCGCATTATACCCCCAGCTGGGACATGTTCAAAAAGATGTTCGAATGGAGCGCCGCGTTTCAGCGGGAAGGCAGATATCAGATTCAGGATACGCTCGAAGATTATCCCGGCAAAGTGATCGTCGTGAAGAGTCATCGACAACTCATGCAGCAGCTTAAGCAGTGGATACCCTCCATAGAACACCAAGAAAGGACCTCCGGTTAACCGGAGGTCCTTCTCACTTAGAAAATATCCATGCTCAAATACCGCTCTCCCGTATCCGGAGCAATGCAGACAACCCGCTTCCCTTCCCCCAGCCGCTTCGCTACGTGAAGAGCAGCGAATACCGATGCGCCGGAGGATGGCCCCACCAGAATTCCTTCCCTGCGAGCCAAATCCCGCACCGTTTGCAACGCATCCTCGTCGGCGATCTGGATGATCTCATCATATACGCTCGTATTCAGAATCTTCGGTACAAAACCCGGGCTTGTGCCCACTAGCTTGTGCGGTCCAGGCTGTCCGCCGGAGAGCACAGGCGAGCCCTTCGGCTCGACTACAGCGATGTGCAGATTCGGCAGGGACTTCCTCAGCTCTTCCCCGGTACCGGTTACGGTGCCGCCCGTTCCCGCCGTTGCCACGAAGGAATCCAGCCGCCCTTCCATCTGCCCCAAAATTTCCGGCGCTGTCGTCAACCTGTGAATGTCTGGGTTGGCCGCATTCTCAAACTGCTGCGGAATGAAGCTGCCGGGAATCTGCTCCCTTAGCTCAAGCGCTTTGGCAATGGAGCCCGGCATGCGTTCGCTGCTCGGTGTCAGCACGACCTCCGCGCCGTACGCCTTCAATATATTTATCCGTTCCCTGGACATGTTGTCCGGCATAATCAGGATAGCGCGGTAACCCTTGGCGGCTGCTATCATCGCCAGGCCAATGCCCGTGTTCCCGCTCGTTGGCTCAATAATGGTACCGCCTGGTTGGAGTAATCCTTGTTCCTCTGCGGTATGAATCAGATTGTACGCCGCACGATCCTTCACGCTGCCGGAAGGATTGAATCTCTCAAGCTTTACATAGACATCAGCAGACCCTTCAGGCACTAGCCGCTGAAGTTTCACCATTGGCGTCTGACCGATCATATCAACTACACTATTATAAATCTCCATGATGTTGATGCTCTCCTTTATATAGGAAGTGAAATCATTCTCCACTAAACCAAATTACTCACAAAGACAATAAACTTACTCGGATTATAACAAAAACATGGATCGACGTACATTCATAGATGACAGACCGCAGTTAGAAGAAGTTTTTCTTGCGATATCAGGAGGTCACGAGCCTCGAAGTTTATACTTTCTGATATCTAAACAAAAATGTCGATCAACGTACATCCACAAAAGACGGACCGCAGTTAGAAGAAGTTTTTCTTTGCGATATCAGGAAGTCACGAGCCTCGAAGTTTATACTTTCTGATATCTAAACAAAAACGTTGAAAGTCCCCGACTCATAAGGCGAGGCTCGCCGCTTCAGTATGAATTTATGGTATGCTGTTCAAAGAAAATAACGATCGGGCTCCCCTCGGAAGACAAACCCTTCCATGGTCTATGCACGATCCACGTATAAGAGGAGGCGCAAGAAAGCGTGAATATTCCGCTGTCACTACCTGAAGATCAACCCGTCCTGCTGCTCGACCGGACCCATGATTTATCGCATCAGGACGTGCTGTACCATTTTGCGCTGGACGAGCTCCTATGCAGGCTGACCGGAGATGGCGGGCCGGCCGTCTGCCATCTGTGGCGGCATCCGCGCGCTTTTGTCATGGGCGTGCGCGACAGCCGCCTCCCCCATGCACCGCAAGGGGTAGCCATGCTTCGTTCCCTCGGCTATGACACCGCCGTCCGCCATTCGGGCGGTGCTGCGGTTCCCTTAGACGCTGGCGTGGTGAACCTGTCCCTCATCCTCCCCTTTTCCTCTACGGGACCGGCGCCTGACTTTCATCAGGACTTTGAGATCATGGTGGAGCTGATCCGGGAGGCCCTCCGCGGCACCGGACAGAACGTAGATACCGGCGAAATTGCTGGCGCCTTCTGTCCCGGAACGTTCGATCTAAGCATAGGTGGCCTTAAATTTTGCGGCATTGCCCAGCGGCGGCAGCGTAAAGCCTTCATTATCCAGGCTTTTATCATCGCCGAAGGTTCAGGCAGCGAGCGCGCCCGGCTGGTCCGTTCCTTCTATGATATTGCCGCTGCGGGTGCAGACCCCAAGCAATATCCTCTAGTAGAGGCTAACAGCACCGCCAGTCTTGAAGAGCTTACGAACAGCGGTACCGGTCAAAACCCCGTCCACCCGTTTATCGTTGCTGTAAAAGAGGTCATCCGCAGCTGGCAGTCAGGCAAGGAGCTGACAGAAGCCGCTTCCAGGTTTACGATGCCAGGCACTGAGGAAATTCGTGTCATGGCCGAACAGATGCGTCAGCGCTACAAGGGCAACTCCATATGATTATGCATATCCTCCGCAAGTCCAGCCATGTACAGGGGCGCCGCTAGACGCCCCCTCCAATATTACTTTATTTTTACAATCCCACCATTCACCGATGATATTCCCTTAACACTTCCCCTATAAACTTGTCCTGATAGCAATTTATACATTAGGGGTGGATAAGCTTGAGTAAAACGATGGATCGCAAAACGTTTCTGTCTTATCTGGGTACTGGCGCAACCGCATTGGCTGCCGCTTCCGCAGGCTTAGGTGTATTGGAAGGGAAGGCTTCGGCCATGTCCGGAACCGCAAATCATCTGTTCGGATTCAAAACGAATCGGGTCAGCGGTTACTTCGAACCAATCGAACCAACCAAAGCAGACCAGCTCGTCCTGCCTAAAAACTTTAAATATGATGTCATTGCGGCTTTTGATGACGTGATCAATCCGGCTGGCGAAAAATTCGGCTCCGGCTGTGATTACAACGCATTTTTCCCGCTTAAGGGCTCCAATGTCCGCGGCCTTCTGGTCAACAATCATGAATACTCCACCATCTTCTCCATCGGTCCTGTAAAGGATGGGAAGATGACGGCGGATCAAATCCATAAAAACCTGTATTACCAAGGTATGTCTGTTATCGAAGTATACCGTGATGAGAAGGGTGTATGGAAAATGGACACCACCTCCACCCATGCCCGCCGCATCAACGGCTTCAGCAAATTCGATATCACCGGTCCGGCCAAAGGCATCCCTGCCCTGAATGGCGCAACGACAGCTACCGGCACGTTTGCCAACTGCTCCGGCGGGGTGACGCTTTGGAACACGGTCTTATCTTGCGAGGAGAACTTCGAGGACACCGCGGCAGTCTCTAACCTGCCGGATACGCATTACGGCTGGGTTGTTGAGGTCGATCCGTTCGATAAATCCTTCCTGAAGAAGCATACCGCCCTCGGCAGATTTAATCATGAGAATACCGCGATGGGCCTTGCCGCAGACGGCCGGATCGTTGTCTATATGGGCGACGACAAGAAGGATGCCTGCGTCTATAAATTCATTAGCAAAAGCAAATATGATAAAAGCAAAGGCCGCGCTAACTCCGCGCTTCTGGAAGACGGAACCCTGTACGTGGCCAACCTGAAGTCGGGCAAATGGCAGCCGGTCACCCTGGAGGCCGTAACCAAGGCCGCCGCAGAGGATAAAGAGGCCCAAGCCAAATTCAAGTCCCAAGGCGATGTTGTCACTTACTGCCAGGAAGCTGCGCGTCTTGTCGGCGGAACACCAACGGACCGTCCGGAGGATATCGAAATCTCGCCGTTCGATAACACCGTGTTTATCTGCCATACGAACAACGATAATCACGGCAACATCCATGGTCATATAACGCGCATTTTTGAAGCGGGTAACGATCTGGCAGCCATGGAGTTTGACTTTGAAATTTTTGCTGCGGGAGGACGCCAATCCGGATTCAGCTCGCCGGACAACCTGGCTTTCGACTCGAACGGCGATCTGTGGGTCGTGACGGATATCTCCAGCAGCAGCCAGAACAAAGGCGTTCACAAACCCTTTATGAACAACGGACTGTTTGTGATTCCAACAAGCGGGCCGGATCAAGGGGTCGCGCTGCAATTCGCCTCCGGTCCGGTGGAATCCGAGCTTACAGGTCCTTTCTTCACACCCGATGAGCAGACGCTCTTCCTATCCGTTCAACACCCGGGCGAGAATACGGAGGACCTCAGCAAACCAACCAGCACATGGCCTCACCGCTCCGGTGAAAACATGGCGCGTTGCGCCGTCGTGGCCATTAGCGGCTTCAAACTGGAGTAATACCAATCGAAAGGAGCGAGGGTCATGCCGTTTGGCAACATCGGAATCGGTGGTTTAATTCTTATTTTGATTATCGCACTCATCATATTCGGTCCATCCAAGCTTCCTGAGCTCGGTCGCGCTTTCGGGCGGACCTTAAGCGAATTCAAGGGCGCAACCCGTGGCTTGATGAACGGAGACGACGAGAATGGAAAAAAAGACGATGCTCCGCAAACTGCTGCAGCGGTCGATAAGCAGCACAGCTAATCCGAACGACCAGAGCGCGATCGAGCATCTGGAAGAAATGCGGAAGCGCCTGATCCGCACCCTGATTGCGTTTCTCGTCGCAATGGTGGCTGCCTTCATCTACGTCGAGAAGATCTACCACTGGCTGGTACGAGGCATGGACAAACAGCTCGTTCTGCTCGGTCCTTCCGAAGTCATGTGGGTATATATGATCATTGCAGGCGTTGTGGCCGTCACCGTCACGCTTCCCATTGCCGCCTATCAAATATGGCGGTTCGTGCAGCCGGCGCTGCCGGATGGGACTCATCGCTCGGCCGTGCTGCTCATCCCCGTGATTAGCGTGTTATTCATTGCCGGCATTTGCTTCGGATACTTCGTGCTGTTCCCGATGGTGCTGCAGTTCATGCAGCGTATGGCCGAAGGCGCATTCCAAACGATGTATACCGCGCAAAAATACTTCACGTTCATGATCCATATGACCGTTCCTTTCGGATTCCTGTTCGAAATGCCCGCCATCGTCGTTTTTCTGACGAAGCTCGGCATCGTGAATCCGCATCGGCTGGCCAAGATGCGCAAATCAGCCTACTTTCTGCTATGTATCGTGGCCGTCACCATCACGCCACCGGATATCATGTCCGATTTGATTGTGATCGTTCCGCTGTTCCTGCTGTACGAAATCAGCGTATCGATCTCCAGATTCATCTATCGCAAGCAGCTGCAGCTCTCTCAAGTGGAGGGCAGCGCAACCTAATACACGTCCGATTCCCCCGAAGTAGGACGGAACCTTGAAAAACCCGTGACTGACAACCTAAGCAAGCAGGTTGTTCTGGCTGCGGGTTCTCTTTTGCATTCTACACGTTAGATAATGTGACACTTATAATGATGAATCTAGTAAAAATGGATTGACACTTTGGATATATTGTTTTAGTTTTACTTTATAATAAAGAAATCGTCTTAATATATTACGATGATCATGTATTTTCATGTAATGTATCCGAGATCATCTTCCATATTGAGTATAATTTGTCATATATATGTTATGAATAATTACATAATCTAATCATCTACCGAAATCCCTTAGCTTCATCCTTTGCCTCTCCTATTCATATCCATCCAGGAGCTCGTTACATAAATCCCTGTTCTGAGACTTTTGGCATGATTCCACTGATTTTTAGAAATGATCCATTGATTTATTAGTCGAGTTCTCCTAGTATTTTTAGTAGGAACATCTAACGGTTTGGCATGAGGGCCATTACTTCGCCGTTATTTATGATAGCGCTACCAGTAGCTGTAAGAAAAACGGGAGGTTGCAGATATGAAATGGAATCACTTCAAGTCCAAGCTTCTGCTTAAATACACACTGTCCTACATCTCCATTTTTCTGATACCTCTTGTTATATTAACCATCATTATTTATCACAATGCCGTGAATACGCTCCGTTCCGAGATCGAGCAGACCAATGTCAATCAATTGACCCAGGCTAAAACCGTCATCGATGAGCGCATGAAAGAACTGCAGGACATCGCTTTTCGCATCGCCTACGATGAGCAGTTGACCCGTTATTGGACTCACCATCCTTACTACAGCCGTGAATCCATCGGGGCCTTGGTCAAATACAAAGCCACCAGCTCCATTATTGATGAACTGTTCCTGTTCTTCCGCGGAGATAACAGCATTTATTCGTCACAGGGCTTTGAGAATCTGAACGTCTTCACCGACCGCTACAAATTCAACAGCTGGAATGCAACGGAGATGGTCCGTGATTTAAACTCTGTCCCGATTCCGACCATGCGCCCGGCGGAGCAAGTGGTTCAGGGGACCAAAATCCAAAATTCCATGCTGGCATACCTTGTGCCAATCGCACCTAACAATACGCCCGCCCACGGCACCGTCATGTACCTGATCCATGAGTCCAATCTGACCGGATTGATCGAATCCATCCTCAGCGACTACCATGGGATGACATATATATTCGATAATTACGGGCAAGTGCTGGCCGCCAATCACCAAGGCGAAACCATTACCGAGCAGGAAGTCCACGCCCTGTTCGCGCTTGAGCCTGGAACGCACAGCCTTTCCTTGAACCAAGAGCCGCATTCGGTTGTATCCGTCAAATCCGATGCGGGCTGGACTTATGTCACCGCGATGCCAAGCAACCAATTTTTCAGCCGTATCGTTCATATTCGTACCTTCGTGATTCTGGTATTCTCCTTCGTCGTAGTGATGGGCACCATTCTTGCCATTATGCTGGCTCGCAGGCAATACCATCCGATTTCAGACTTGATGGAGTTCATCCGCTTGAAGAATGACCCGGAAACGTCCACATCCAGCAACGAGCTGGAATGGATCAAGAAAACGCTGCACGACTACAGCCAGCGCGTCGATCTTCAAGAGCCTTATGCGCGGAATCATATTCTGCTCATGCTGCTAAAGCATGGCCATACCGGTGAATTCCCCTCCGAATTCACCGAGAAGCTGGGCATCCGCTTCAGCCAATCTCATTATTTTGTCGTGACCATGGGCTGGGAGTCGCACGCCCTGCCCATTGGCGACAATCCGGAGCGGCGGCCCATCATGCAGTTAATGAACGATGTGGAGCTGCCGGCGTTTTCCGCCTATGCCTATGGAGTGGAGCTGCCACAGCCTGATCAGCTAGCCCTCATTGTCGGATTTGATGCTGAAACCGGGCATGAAGCGAGCCTTAACGCCCGTATGGAGCCGATCGCCCTGGCCCTGCAATCGATGGCGGGAGAGCACACGGGTGTCTCTCCTGCGATCGGGGTAGGCAACCGCTACAGCTATCCGGAGCAGCTGAATCAATCCTTCATTGAAGCATCAACCGCTTTGGAGGCTTCCATGCTGCACGGACAGGGCAGCAGCACCTTCTTTAACGCTCTTTCCGGTTCCGGCGCACAGGATTCATCCTTCTGGGTCCCTAAGGATGTGCTGCTGAAGCTGGTTCAAAGCTTGAAACAGGGCAGTTATGATGTAGCGGTTCAGATGGTATCCACCGCATTGAATAACCTGAAGACGGAAATGCCGTCCGTACCGCTGCTGCGCTGTATCTGCTTCGATATTCTGAATACGATGCTGAAGACCGCGTCCGAGCTTGGCATCCATCATGTGGTCAATCAGCTTCCACGGGTCACCTCTTATGACTCGCTGGAGGATTTGGAGAAGAAGCTGGCAGGCCTTGCCGCGGAAATCTGCGCCCATGTCGAGGCGAAGAGCGAGACCGAAGAGAGCTCCCTGATGGACGAAATCGTTGCCTTTATCGATGCCAATTTTACGGACTATGACCTCAGCCTGGGCACGATCTCGTCTAAATTCTCCATCTCTTCATCATATTTTAGCCGCTCCTTCAAGGAGAAGATCGGGATGAACTTTACCCAATACATCTGGCAGAAACGAATGGATGAGGTGATCCGGCTGCTGCTGCACACAACCGATCCATTAAAGGATATCATCACCCGGGTCGGTTACCTGGACACGCCGAACTTCATCCGCAAATTCAAGAAAGAGACGGGGTACACGCCCGGTCAATACCGCAAAATGCACAGCAGCAACGGCGCTGCTGATTCGCCGGATGAGGATGACGAAGAGTACACCGGATAACGAATTCGGATGATGGCGAAGAATAGTGAGTCGGTAGCGGTTTTGCCGCAAAATAGAAACCTCCCCTGAACCGTACCGTTCAGGGGAGGTTTTCGTATGTTTTAAACTCATCCGAGTTATCAGATCCACCGCGACCGCCAGCTGTTCCTATTTCCCGGCCGAGATGCTTTGAAGTCCTTGATGCATAGCGCCCAGCAGGCGATGGGTCGGGTCGCATCCATATTCCCAGAACATGATCCCGGCCAAGCCTTGTTCTTTCACATAATTGCATTTGCACTGAATCGATTCCTCATCGTCATAAGAAATCAAGCAGGAGCCGTTAAAAAGGTAC
Organism: Paenibacillus sp. NPDC058898; assembly: GCF_049316025.1. Taxonomy (NCBI): domain Bacteria; kingdom Bacillati; phylum Bacillota; class Bacilli; order Caryophanales; family Paenibacillaceae; genus Paenibacillus; species Paenibacillus sp. NPDC058898. Next base: position 310,731 of record NZ_JBMOSM010000005.1, read on the forward strand.
GGCGCACAGGCTTCCTCGTCCCAATAACGAATGTAGCCGTTCTTGTTGATGTACTCCGCAGCCAGCTCGGCAAAGGCCGGACCATAGCCGCCTGTGCTGCCAGCCATTTGGTGAAGGCCATGGTTTCGATCCGGCACCTCGTTCCATACACGGGAGTAAAATGCGGCACCGATGACTATCTTCTCCTTCGGGACGCCGGCGCGAACGAACAGGTTCACGGAAGCATCCGTGCTGATTCGGAACAGATCTCCGGTTGACGTGTACAGATTCGTATGATGTCCGGTCAGGACCTGAAACCCGCCTCGCATATCATAGGTCATCAACTGGACAAAATCCAGGTACTGCTGTACCTCGGCCATCTCCGTGCCGTCTACATAGTATTGGTCAGCCCCTGCCGCAATCGTGAGCAGGTAATGCCGGCCATCCCGGGAGCCCTTAGCATCCAGCGCCTCCCGGATCGTCTTCAGCAGCAGGGTGAAATTCCGTTTATCATCCGGACTCGACCCTATGTCGGCTTCACCGTAACATGGATACTCCCAGTCCAGATCGATACCGTCAAAAGGATATTCCTCCAGCACCCGTATGGCGGATGTGGCCATGCGGTTCCTTCCGCCCTCGGTAGAAGCGGCTTCGGAAAAACCACCAGCACTCCAGCCGCCAACGGACAGCAGCACCGTAAGATCCGGGTGGTCCCGTTTGATGTTCCGGACAACCTCGCCATTCTTCAGATGCTCGGTCGTGATTTCATCGTTCTTGACATGGCCGAAAGCCACGTTCAAATGCGTCAACTTCGATAGATCCTCATGCGTCATGTCGGGAAGAACCGAATCGACGGCGTAACCCGCCACAATATACTTCGTCATTACTCTTCACTCCGATCCCTTCTAGGTTGTAATATCGCGGTTGCAATCTGCAGGGCTTCCTTCCCGGTGCCGATCTTGTATCCAGAAGCCGCATAACGGATTTGATCCTGACGGTCCAGGACGAACAGATGGGGATAACCGGCTTCATGGGCTGCAGGATTCGGGATGAAACCCGACAAGGAAGCGTAACTGGAATCCCGTACAAACATGGTGCGGGCCGGCAGCTTCGGATAGCTTGCCGGATCAAAGGAAGCCGTCCATTCCGCATCCCCGATCACCAGCACAATCGGTAAGTCCAGCTTATCCAGCGGCTCGGCCAGCTCGCTGAGCTCGCGGAGCAGATGCTTGGTCGGCTCCCGCTCCGGTTCGATCCAGGCAGCGATAGCGCCCTCGGTTCCCAGAAGATCCTTAAGATCCGCTCCCGTTCCGTCTAATCGGGTAAGCGTACTGCCCGGCGCCAGTTTGCCCAGCACCGGAATGTCGACCGCCGTCTCACGATAGGTCAGCGCCACGCGCGTGGTGTCTCCGGCACGAACGGTAAAGTACGTGAAGCGCACTCTTACCGTTCCGTCCTTCAGCCGGATGCCCGACGTTAGACGGTACGAACCCGGCTCAACCTCATACGGCTCGTCGTAAACATCGGTACAGCCATAAGGATACAGCAGCGTTTTGTACACGCCGTCTTCCAGGCGGGCGAAGGTAAAGTTCTCGGCATAGGATGCGGCCGGCGTATCCTGCGAGCCTTTCGGATCCCTGAGGAGCTGCAGCATCCCCCAGCTTGAGCTCTCCTGATTCCGGGGGGAGTCCAGAGGGAAGGCTGCATCTTCCCAACTTCCATCACGTAAGTACTGCGGCTTCTGCTCGCTCGGATGCAGTCGGGCGGGAATCCCCAGACTACGGCATACAGCCACAAACAGAATGTCCAGCGACTGCTCGTCTCCCTTCATGAGACTGTACGTGCCTGCCGGATTTCCCTTACCCTTCAGGTTGGGAAGGTCCTCAGCATAGGCATAACCCTGCTCCAAATGCCCGGCAAGCGTAGAAGGATCCTTCCTGAATGCCGCAGTCTCCTCCGCCGTAAAGGCATCAACGAATACACGGCGATACGGGACCAGCATTTCATAAGAAACCCGCGGACACAGGATGTACTTCACGAAGGTATCCTCATCCCACTGTCCACGCTGTGAGAGGGCACCCATCAGATGATCATCCAGCGTTTGCCGGAAGGTATCAATCAAATCCTTTTCGTTCAGCGATTCCAGCAGCCGCAGCGGCCACTCGCCGTAATCGCCGGAATGCTCCTCCAGGAACGCTGCGATTTCCTTGCTGTTGCCTCTGGCTTTTCGAAGGACGTCCCACACCCGCTCCGGAGGCAGTCCTAATGACTGGGCCAGTGCAGTTGCCTCTTCTTCGCTCAGGAATGTACCCTCATATTCGGTCCGGACCTTCGTCCCTTCCTCCAGACGGTAGTTATGAGCCTGGGTCTTCTCCTCGGATAACGCCGTCGCGGCGTCCCCTTCTCCTTCCGGTGGAGGAACCATATCGAAATCCACGATCCCTGACGGCTGTTCGGATGAATCAAGCACAAGTTCGATATGTCCGCCGTCCTCGGCCTTGAACAGGACTTCACTCCACTTGTCGCCGCTGACCGCACGAACCAAGAGGTCGCCATAACCGGTCTTAAAGGAAGCCTTCCCTTGCTCATCGGTCTTGATTTCGGCAATCGGATAAAATTCAGCCATATTATACAGCTCAAATCGAATGCTTGCGCCGGATACAGGCACTCCCTGCTTATCCTTCACGCTCACGTAAAGGGTGCGAGCCGGTGCATAGTTCTCCAGCAAATTAATCTCCGTAAACCCCTTTTCGCATAGGGTAATATCCTCCGGACCGGGGTAATCGGCAAAAATTCGCGTATTGATCAGCATCGCCCTGCGTGCCGGCGGACTGAACCAGCCTTGATTCAAGCGGGCTTCCGGTTCGCATGCCCCGATGTAATACCACTGGCCGTCCGCCCATGCTTCCACCCAGGCATGGTTGCTGTCGCAATGAGCCCAGCGCGGCGTATAGACCTGACGCGCGGGGATGCCGATGCTACGAAGCGCGGCCACCGCCAGCGTGGACTCCTCGCCACAGCGTCCGCGTGCGTTCCGGATCATCGTCAGCGGCGAAATGGTTCGCAGATCGCTGCCGATGTAGGTCGCCTTCTCATGGCACCAATAATTGGTTTCCAGAATGGCATCCGCCATCGATAACTTCGCCGTCCGTTCGGCCAATTCGTTGTAGAGAATACCGCGGTAATCCTCAATATTCTCCGTATTAACCCGGTAAGGAAGCACAAAATGCAGGAACAGATGATCCGGCACGCGCTCGCCCCAAGGCACGCGCTTACGGATGTCCAGGGCTTGGCGCACATGATTCAAGAACAATTCTCCATCATAGTCGGCCATGTCGTTCACCGGCATGTAAGCAAACAAATATTTCAGGGCCCAAATCTCTTCATCGGTCAGTTCCTGCTCCAAAACATGAAACAGCTTATCTTTGCGCGCTTCCGCAAAGATGATCTTCTCCTGAAACTTTTGCTCGATCCGCTCCCGTGTCTGCGAATCCAGCGAGAACACCGCGGTTTGGCTGGTCATCCTAGCGTTCACTCCCTCCATAGCTTTCCGTCTTCCCGAATGCAGATTAGAGCCGTTCCGTCTGATGAAGGCGCGCTAATCTGGAACAGGCTGCGAGTCGTTTCAATCACAGGCTGGATGCTCCATGCATCCTCGCCCATGAGCTGCTTCATGTCCTGCGTAAATTCACCATGGGCTTCATAGTAATTACGCTGCCGGTAATAGAGTCTGCGCAGCTCCCATTTGATCCGCTCGTCTTCCGGAAGCGTAAACGACTGTTGCTCCTCGCCACCCGCGAACACAACGTAACCCCACAGCTCCGGGTAATGCATATTGATGATGCCCATAGGCGACCATACCCAATTGTCCTCCGGATAAGGCTTGCCTGTCTCCGGATTCAGCACCTTACGGTACTCGCCGTCTTGTACCTCGGTCTGCCATTCCACGCGCGAGAAGTTGACGCGCCAGAACTCACCTGGCGCAGGGCGGCGGCCACCTTCGGCACATTCCTTGAGACTGGTCCAAGGAATCGCCACCTCCACGCTCCATTTCCGGTTGTCGGCGCCAGGACGGTTCAGCTCCCCATCGATAAATACCGCCGTCTTAAGACCGCTGATATCCCAGCCGTTGACTGGAGGTCCGCCATCCCGGTACGGTTTCACGAGCAGCAAGTCCCACACCGTGTTCAAGGCATTAATTTCGAATTCATAATATTGATGGCTGTCTCCGTCCGGATCAATGAATATTTCAAAGTCATTATCATAGAAAATAACCGAATCGCGTTCAAGCAATGTCGCCCATATCTGATCCTCGATCAGCTCGGCGGCAAAATAAAAATAATCGTCGTCCCACAGCATTTTGACCCGGGTCCGTTTCCCCGGCTTTGGACGAAGCTCCCCTTCGATATCAACGAAATCGTCGGTCCACTCCGCCACATCCCAGAATGCCTTATCCACGCGGCCATCCAGCACGAGCGGCTGCCCCGCACGCTTGCATAAATAATGCTTAGGAGCATACTCAATCCTCGGCTCCGGCACTCCACTTCTGTTCATGTCATTCTCTCCGCTTCATGAGGGAGGCTAAGCACTTATCTAGCGCGTCCCTCCCCGTGATGGTTAGTTATGCGTGACAACAGCTCCCGAGCCGCCGTACATCTCCAGCTCCTCGTCAAACTCCAGCTTAAGAACCGTCACCTGCTCATGCGCGTCTTCAGGAGTCATCTTGATCCACGTCGTCCCCGGGATGTTGAACCAAGGCACGCCCCCATGAATCTCGTGGGTAAGCTCCTTGCCCGAATGCAGCACAGTAATCTTCTTGATCGGGTTGCACAGCCCCTTAATGCACACATTCTCTTTCGGAGCGTCATAGACAAACAGGTACAGTGTCTTTCTGTCCTCGGAAATCGTGCTTCCCCCCAGATAATAGCGGGTCATAATGCCTTCACCCGTTCCGAATACAGCCTCCTCATGGGTCCGGATCCATGCTCCCAGCCCAAGCAGGATGTCCTCCTGCCTTTGATCGATGGTGCCGTCTTCGCGCGGACCGATATCCAGCAGCATATTACCGCCCATCGAGATGCAGTCGCAGAACATCCGAATGATCTGGTTCAAGGATTTGTATTTATGATCGGTCGGCACGTAGCCCCATGAGCTGTTGATCGTTGTGCAGAATTCCCACGGTCCCTCCGGTCTCGTGATCGGAATGCCCTGCTCCGGCGTTTTATAATCACCATGGCCTTGCAGCCGTGAGTTGATGATGATATCTGGATTGAAGGATTGCAGGTAATGCTTGAACTCCGGCAGATTCCACTGCTCGGCACTTCGCTCCCAATCGCCATCGAACCACAGCAGATCCACTTTCCCGTAATTCGTCAGGATCTCCCGCAGCTGGTTGTTATTAAACTCCAGAAATTTCTGCCATTTCTCCTCATCCTGAACACCGTCCACGGGACTGGTGTGCGGGTTGACGCTGCTGAGATCCTCCGGCACCTTGCCTCCTTCGAACACGCTCGGATAATCCGGATGCGACCAATCAATCAGAGAGAAGTACATGCCTAGGTGAATCCCCTTCTCCCTGATCGCTTCGGCATACTCCCGCACGATGTCTCGATTGGCCGGTGTCCGCTTGACCACGTTGAGATCGCTGTACTGCGTATCCCACAGCGCAACACCATCATGGTGCTTTGTTGTCAGCACGGCATACCGGGCACCGGATTTCTCGATCAAATCCGCCCATTTCTCCGCATTGAATTTCGATGCCGTAAAACCGTCCAGCTGCTTCATGTACTCGTCGTAAGTGATCCTCCCATTGTAGAAGGACCAGGATTCCGAGACTCCGTCTACGGCATAAATGCCATAGTGAATGAAGATGCCCAGCTTGGCTTCTTCGAACCATTTCTGCATATCTGTCCCCACCTCTTCTTGAAGTCCTTGTAAGTGAAAAATACGTTTATGAGGTTGTTCAAAAAGTCCGCTTTTGATAAGAAAACCTCTATCGAGGCCACTTCAAGGATGAGCGACCGCGATGTATAGGTAGGTTTTCTTGCGATATAGAATTTCATCAGTTCCACTGATAACTCATAAATTCTATATCTAACACGAAGCGAATCAGGAAGCAACTCGGCATCGAATCTTGAATTCAGCCGGGCCTAAGTAGAAGCTTCCGAAGCATGTTTCCTGCGGAAACATTTCAGGTGCTCACGTACCCAAAACGTACGCTCCGCTCCTGACGTCCCTAGCTTTATCCAACTGAAGCGTTTTGAAAAAACGCACACCGGAAGCATAAGCTTCGATGCTGAAAATCGACCTTTTTGAACACTCACTTTAATAACCCGCCTCTTAACGAAACCGCAATACATGCGCGATCGGCGCCAGCCCCTGACGCTCCTGATCCGGAAGTCGGACCGCGACGCCATCGTCCGTGCGGCGATAATCCAGCGCCTCCTGACCCCCGACCAGATCTATGCGGCTGAACGCCGTCTGAATCGGAATGTGCAGCTCCTCAGGAACGGCTTCTTGCTCATTTCGATACAGATAGATGGCGTAGGTCGTATCGTCTTTTTGGGTAAACTGGACGGCCCCGGAGGAATACGGCTCGCAGATACGCGTGCCATAGATCGCCTCTCCATAGACTTTCAGCCATGCCCCCATGCCCTTCATTCGTGAAATAGCCGTCTCGGGCAGCCTACCGTCCGGCTGCGGACCCACATTGAGCGCCAGATTCCCTCCTTTGGCCACGATCTCGACAAGCAGGTGAATGAGCTGACGCACCGTTTTATAACGATCCTCGTAGCGGAAAGAGAAGGATGTTCCCATCGTGATACAGCTCTCCCAAGGCACATGCAGGGCACGTTCAGGGAGGGTCTGCTCCGGCGTAATCAGATTCTCATAAGGCCCGCCGACCGTGCGGTCCGCCGAGAGGAGCCATGGCTGAATCTCACGCGCCTTCTCTACCACTTCACCCAGTCGGATATTCTGGTCCCGGTAATCGTTCACCCAGCCTGCATCCAGCCACAGCACATCAATGCGGCCGTAACGGGTCATCAGCTCCATGATCTGCTCATGGGTAAACTGGACAAACTGTTCCCACAGCCACGGGTATTTCTTCGGGTCATAGCTAGGACCGCGTGACATAAAGCTTCCAGCCTCCATTCCCGGCGCCCAGTAGTATGGCGTATGCCAGTCGGCCTTCGAGAAATAAGCGGAGATGCCGAGCCCTTTGGCACGAAATGCCTCGAACAGCTCCTTCGTGATATCGGCGTGTTTATGCATATGGAACGGACATTCCGGACCCGTGACACGGTAGTCGGTCGTATGCGTGTCCCACATGCAGAACCCGTCATGATGCTTGGTTGTAAAGTTCAAATACTTGAAGCCGTTATCGGCTGCCAGGTCAGCCCACAGATCAGGCTGAAAGCGAAGCGGGTTGAAGGTCTTGTTCAGATCAAAATACTGCCGCTTAAGCTCCTCCGCATCGATATCCCAGTCAATGCCGTCACGTGACCAATCTGCGTCTTTATCGCTCAGTGCCCATGATTCGACAAGACCCAACTGGGAATACGGTCCCCAATGCATCATTAGGCCCAGCTTCTGGTCCTTAAACCATTCCAGGCGCTCCAAAAGCAGCGGATCCTCCGGCTTGACCCATTTATCCTCACTGCTGAAATTGTGCACGCCCTGCTCCACTACCGCTTGCTCTTCCTCTACCAGCTTGTTCTCCGACATGGTGTACCTCCAATAGTCATTTGTTGATAACGATATCTTTGAAGACCGCTTGGACAGGCTTGCCTGCCCCTTAAAAACAATAGCCAACCCCCGGTCATGAATCGACCGGGATACGTTGGCTCTTTGTTTTTCATCTATGCATCTGATTATTGCTCGGCGTTCCAGCGATCATATGCGCCTTGGTAAAGCTCTACGAGACGGTCGCTGCCCATTTTCTTGACTTGAGCGACGTATTTATCCCAATTCTCAAGCGGCTCTTGGCCTGTTACGAATTTCGCTTCCATCTGCTTCACGTACGTTTCCAAATCGGACAACAGCGCAGTTGCCTCGCTCTGCTCTTCATTCGTCAAATAGACGTTAGGGAATGGCGATTTGCCGATTGGCACCAGCTTCTCTTGATTCTGTTGATCGATCCACTCATCAAATTCGGTACGAAGACCTTTCGCAACTTCCGGATCATTGACGCCAGGTGTCAAAATACCGTAGTTCGGCGTGATTTTACCGCGATACTCCTCACGATCTCCGCCGCCTGGAACCGGGAGCCATTCTTTCACGCGGTTTGCCTCATCCTTGAATTTCCACAACGTGCCTTCAGGCCCTTGGTTAAACAACGTGGCGCCTTCATAGCTGTACAGATAATCGATCCAGCGCATGGTTGCTTCCGGAGACGGGTTGCTGCTCGAAATGGCGAATGTGCCTCTTGCCGACATACCAGGGTGCATGCCGTATACAGGAGAATCGGCGATTTCACTCTTCACCGGCGTCATGAGCGGATGCTCGCTGCTAGGTTCACCACCGAGCGTGAAGTACGCATGGTAGTCGTTAAACAGAGCCAGCTGATTGTTTTCTCCCTTGGCTTTTTTCTGATCGCCTGTTTGCGAGAAGGTTTCATGATCCAGCAGTTCTTCCTTCCACAGACGGTTCATGAACGTCAGATAGCCTTTGTAGCCTTCTTCCTGGTAAGGATAGTGCACTTTTCCGTCCTTGTCGGAATAAATCCCTTCGTTGTACATTCCCCAGAAGCCGAAGAAGTACATGCGCAGGTCATCCAGCTTGACCGAAGTCAGCGGAATCTCGTCTTTCTTTCCATTTCCGTTAGGATCTTCTTCTTTAACGCGTTTCAAGAATGTATATAGTTCCTCTGTTGTCTTAGGTTCGGACACGTTGAGCGCTTTTAAGAACTTGCCGTTATACCACATCGGGCCTCTGTACCATACGGCGGCCTTGTCGACGAATGGCAAGGCATAGATATGTCCATCCGGTGTCGTAAAGGACTTGCGAACATCCGGGTTCTCATCAAATATCTTTTTGATGTTCGGTGCATAGCCCTCGTCAATGTACTTCTCCAGCGGAATGAGGATTCCTTGGGTACCATAGGTCACCTGCTCAGCCGGCTTCAGGTCGGCCGCGTAAAACATATCGGGCAAATCACCGCTGGCGAACACCAGATTCTTTTTCGTTTCAAAGCTGTCAATCGGAGAAAGCTGATATTCCAGCTTGATGCCTGACAATTTCTCCATCTCTTGTAGTACGGGCATCGTATTCCAATCGGCTACACCGGCATCCTGTGACATGACCGTCAGCGTGATCGGCTCATCCACAATCGGGAAACCTTCCTTTTTTACCCCTTCCGTACTGGCCGTCCCGGACGGTGCTGTAGCAGCGCCATCTCCTTTGGGTGAACCACAGGCTGCAAGCATTGTTGCTGAGAGGGTGAGGCAGAGTAAAATAGATGATGCCTTACGAAGCTTTTTCATGACAACAACTCCCCTTTTTTGGTGTGGATTGTATGGTTTAAGATCAGCCCTTCACGGAACCAATCATAACACCCTGCACAAAATAACGTTGGAGGAACGGGTAAACCGCAATAACCGGAAGTGTCGCAACGATGATGACCGCATATTTGACCAGTGCGGCAATTTCCGCTTTGGAATTCATCGCTGCCGCGGATGAGGCGTCAATCGCTCCGCCGCCCTGTGCCGCCATCTCCTGAAGAACCAGGATTTGACGCAGGAAGAGCTGAAGCGGGTACTTCGCGGCATCATTCAGATAAATCATGGCACTGAAATAACTGTTCCAATGTCCGACGCCGTAGAAAAGTGCCATGACGGCAATAATCGGCATCGAGAGCGGCAATACGATTTTGATGAATAACCGGAAGTTCGTACAGCCGTCGATATGGGCCGCTTCCTGAAGCTCCTTCGGTATGGTCGATTGGAAGAACGTCCGGGACACGATAATGTTCCAGATGGACGCAGCTCCAGGCAGAATAAGAGCCCACATGCTGTTGACCATGCCAAGATCTTTAACGAGCAGGTAACTCGGAATCAGTCCCCCGCCGAAAAACATCGTAACCAGAAACACCGCCATAAAAAATCCTCTGCCCACAAAATCAGAACGGCTGAGCGCATAGGCTGCAGGCAGCGTGACAATCAGATTCACGATCGTACCGATCACTGTATAAATAATCGTGTTCTTGTAGCCAATCCAAATGTTGGCGTTCTCAAACACCCGGGCATATCCATCAAAAGTTATCCCTTTCGGAATCAACCACATTTCACCTGAGCTTACGTACTTCGGATCACTGATGGAGGCGCTGACAATGTACAGCAGCGGGTACAGTACGATGACAAGCGCAATCGTCAGATAGATGTAGTTGCATAGCAGGAATAATTTATCCCCTTTGCTTTCCCTTACCGTGGATGACATATGTTATTCCCCCTTCTACCACAGACTGTTTTCGCTGGTGCGACGAGCGATTTGGTTCACCGCAATCAGCAGAATCGCATTAATGACCGAATTGAACAATCCGACGGCGGTAGAGAAGCTGTACTGTGCGTCAACCAGACCGGAACGATAAACAAAAGTCGAGATGACATCGGAAGAGCTCATATTCAGCGGGTTCTGCAGCAGCAGGATTTTCTCGAATCCGACGCCCAAAATGCTGCCCATATTCAGGATCAACAGGATGGTAATCGTTGGTATAATCGCCGGGATGTTGATGTGCAGAATCCGTTTGAACCGGCTTGCTCCGTCCACGACAGCTGCTTCATGCAGCTGAGGATCGACACCCGATAAGGCTGCGAGATATATAATGGTACCCCAGCCTGCACTCTGCCAGACGCCGGACAGCACATACACCGTCTTGAACCATGCAGGGTCCGTCAGGAATTGAGGCGCCTGAAAGCCAAGCATTTCCACAAAGTTAACAATCATGCCGGACGAAGGCGACAAGAAGGTAATGATCATACCGGACATGACAACGACCGAAATAAAATGCGGTGCATATGTGACGGTCTGTACGGTACGTTTAAAGAACGAATCCTTCACTTCATTGAAGGCCAGTGCCAGAATGATGGGCAGCGGAAACCCGATAGCCAGCTCATACAAGCTGATGCTCAAGGTATTCCAGAGCAAATCCCAGAAGTAATAAGAGTTAAAGAAGCGTTCGAAGTGGTCGAATCCGACCCACGGGCTTCCCGTTATTCCCAACGTCGGGATGAAGTTTTTGAAGGCGATTTGGATCCCGTACATCGGGCCATAATGGAAAATGACAAAATACAGAAATGCCGGAGCTATAAACAAATACAACTCCCAGTTTCGAATCATCCTCCTCCATAATGTATTTTTCTTACGATTCGGCATCGTGTTAACCGATAAGCTTTGCGACAGGGCGGATTGACCATCTTGCTGCATAGGTTGCCCCCTCCTTTTCTAATGAAAATCCGGCCATTTTTTTCGGAAAAGCACCCCTGTTTAATGTAAAAGAAAGAGCCTTCCTGACCACTCCTTAGCGTGCGGATTTTCGCCCGCTTCAGAAATGTTAACGCTTACATACCAAGTGTATGGACCGCGGCACTATCCGTAAATATGTCATTTTCAATGGTCTAATGAAAACGGCTTCAAGCATTGGTATGACGGGCTTTTTACGTCCCTCCCACGCTTTTCATTGTCGTTTTCGGGCAAGAAAACATGTGGTTTTTGACCCCTTCCCCTCCGGTAAATTGTCATTCTGGCCAATGGGATGAGCCTTGACAGATGTCATATCTGACCGTAAGTTGGAAAAATAAACCGTAAAAGCAAAACTGACATATTCTAAAAGAAATGAGGTATTACGCATGTTGCCATCCTCCTGGATTTTAGCCGGCTACGCAGGGCGCAAGGTTTTATCCAAGATCACTTCCGAAGATGCCAAGCGGCTCACTCACTTGAATATCGCTTTCGCCCATATCCAACAAGACAAGATTACGTATACCGATACGAACACCATCTATGAGATCCAACGTCTGAAAGCCGTCAATCCCCAGTTAACCGTTCTGCTGTCCGTTGGCGGTTGGGGCTCCGACGGATTCTCGGAAGCTGCAGCCACACCCGAAGGAAGACAAACCGTGTGCGAATCAGCGATCAAGCTGCTGCAAGAGTTTCCATTCGACGGCATTGACCTGGACTGGGAGTATCCATGCTACTCGATAGCCGGAACGAAGGCATCGCCAAGTGACAAGGAGAACTTCACACTGCTGCTGAAGGAGCTCCGGGAAACACTGGATCAGTACGGGCGGGGCAAGAAGCACTATCTGCTCACGATCGCGGCCGGAGCCGATCAATATTATATCGATGGCACCGAGATCCATAACATCCACCCCTATCTCGACTTCATTCAGCTGATGACGTACGACATGCGCGGCGGATTCCAGACGATGACGGGCCATCACACCAACCTGTACACCTCCACCGGCGATCTGTTCCGAATCAGTGTCGATGCTTCCGTCCGCCTGTTCACCCTAGCCGGTGTGCCGCGCGAAAAAATCGTGATCGGCGCCGCATTCTACTCCAGGAAGTGGACGGATGTGCCGGATGTCAACAACGGTTACCTCCAGGTAGCTCCATCTTCTGGTGGTTACGGTCCGACCTATACCCAGCTCGCAGCCGAGTATTTTAACAATCCTTCATATAAGCGGTACTGGGACGATGAAGCCAAAACACCCTATTTATTCGACGGCAGCAGCTTCATCACTTACGATGATGCCGAATCCCTGACCCATAAATGCAAATATATACAAGATCAAGGCTTGGCTGGTATTATGTTCTGGGAATACAGCTGTGATGCGACACACAACCTGCTGGATGCAATGTACAAAGCATTCCACTCCTAAAGGAAGCAGAAACTTGCCTGAGCCTAACAGCCTCACTCCCCCTCAGCGTGTCTTTATTTCGCTATTCGTTCCGGACTCTTTCCTTATGGTGGAGGAGTCCTTTTTCACTGCTTACGCAAAAAAAGAGGCTGATGACAGATGAAATGTAATGTTTCCTTCCATACTGTTAACTTCCGATTATTTCGCTGCAATGGCTTGGCTTTATTCTAGGAGTTCCTTCCGAACTCCGTAAATATGTCGTTTTTATCTTTAACTATAGAGCATACAAAGCCTCATAAACACTGGAAATTTCATACTGTATATGTTGATCTTGCACCTTACATGAGGTTTACAATTCATTGACCATCTTAGAATTTGCACACAAAAAAAGCCATTCCTGAACACGGAACGGCTTTTTTCATCTAGGAGAGAATCGATATCTCTCTTTATTTATGTCATTTATATGTCATTAAATGTAACTCATCTAGCTGTCTTTCGGTCGTCATTCGTAACATCACCAAAGAAGCGGATCGAGTACAATGCACACAGACCGACAATCGTATAGATAATACGGGACCCTGCGGAGCTCTGTCCTCCAAATAATGCAGCTACCAGGTCGTATTGAAACAGGCCGACCAAAAGCCAGTTAATGCCCCCAATAATCAATAACAGCAAAGCAATTGTATTAAATGTTCTCATCGCTTAACACCCCCTTGCGTCCGATTTTCACATCATTCGTTACATGGTTTGTTATTCTAAGGATTTTAGTATCTATTTTTAACCATTTACGGCGTTTGTAATCATGCCCGAACAAAAAAACATCCCCTAAAACCGGGATGTTCTTGCACCGAGATCGTTCTCTTCCTTTAGACTCCCTTGGGGAAACCGCGTTTATGATGCAGAAGCTCGAGAAATACCTCAACCGCCTTGGTATGATAAGGTGTCTTCTGTGTAATCCATGAGAACTGCCGGGCCACCGGCTTGCCGTTCGGTAGCAGCATATGCAGCGTTCCGAGCTGAACCTCCTTGCGCACCGCCCATCGCGACAGCAGCGTGACGCCAAGGCCTGCCTCCACGGATTCCTTGATCAGCTGGGTGCTTCCAAACTCCACGATATGCTGAGGGTGAATATGATACCGTGAGAACATCCGCTCCGTTGCCGCGCGGGTGCCTGATCCAGCTTCTCTGACAATCCAGGTCTCATCCGCAAGTTCGGAGAGCGATAGCTCTTGCAGATGGTCATACCGCCCAACACGGGGAACCATCACCACCATCTCATCCTCGGCAAAGGCCTCGATATGCAGCTTATCATCCTGATAATCCCCCTCCACGATGCCGATATCCGCCTCATGGCGCAGTATCATCTCCGCCACCTCCGTGGTGTTCCCGATCATAATCGATGGGCGGATCAAGGGATAATGTTCCCTCATATAAGCGATCAAGTGCGGCAGCATGTATTCCCCAAAGGTGTAGCTGGAGCCAATGGACAAATTGCCGCTTGCCCGATGCATCAAATCGTCCACAAGCGTGTTCATACGTGTGTACAGACCCAGAATGTCCTTCGCATGATGGTACACGATCTCTCCGGCTTTCGTCAGCCGGACATATTTATTGGTTCTTTCCAGCAGCTTGGTGCCAACAGACCGCTCGAGCGCTTGGATATATTGGCTTACCGCGGGCTGTGTCATCAGCAGTTCCTCGGCCGCACGGGTGAAATTCCCCTTCTCTACCACCGTAACGAATACCTTCAATGTTGGATCCACGCTTTTGGCCTCCTTCGTTTGCAATATCCACGAATGGTTATGAGTTATATTATCATAACTTATCACTTATGATGATCATCATAATGATTTATTTTTCTTATCCAGTGGAATGAGATACGATGGGTTCAGACCAACCGAACGAATCGGAGGTTACATCTTATGACAGAGCCAGCTTATTCCAAATCACAAGAACACGTCCATCGCCTGGTTCGATGGACACAGCATACGCTGCCCGCAGCCGCAGGCGGCATTGCCTTTACCTTTGTCATCGCCCTCATCGGTTACGCATTAGCAAGCGTGCCAGGCCTTGGCTACCTTGGCCAGCTCGCATGGGCGATTCTCATCGCCGCGATATACCGGCAGTTGCGCGGTTACCCGGAGAGACTTCGCATTGGAATCCAATTCACGGCCAAGCGGCTGCTGCGTGTAGCGATCATACTATATGGCTTAAAGCTGAATATCGGCATCGTGTTCCAGCAAGGCCTTGGTTTAATGATGAGGGATGTCATCAGCGTTGTATTTGCCATTGCGCTTACCCTGCTGATTGCCAAATGGCTGAAGGCCGATATGTCCCTGTCCCTCCTGCTCGGCATTGGAACCGGCGTATGCGGTGCGGCGGCCATTGCTGCCGTGTCCCCGATTCTCAAGGCGAAGGAGAAGGACACCGCGCTTGGAGCAGGGCTTATCGCCTTTCTTGGAACCATCGTTGCTATCGGATATACCCTTGTCCAGCCGCTGCTTCCTTTAACAGACACTCAATACGGCGTGTGGTCTGGCGTAAGTCTTCATGAAATCGCCCATGTGGCACTGGCAGCTGCTCCGGCAGGTGAGGACGCCCTTGCGATTAGTCTGCTTGCCAAGCTGGGACGCGTATTTTTGCTTGTACCACTCAGTATCGCACTCATGGTCTGGATGAAGCGCACCGGGCGTTTACAGAGTCAAACACGGATGGAGTTTCCCTGGTTCCTGCTGGGCTTCATGGCAGCGAGTGTACTGGGGAGCTGGGAATTTACCGGACAACCGATCATTCCCCTGCCAATCAAGGATTGGATCTCTCAGGCAGCCTCCTTCATTCTTGCCATGGCCATGGTGGGACTTGGCCTGAATGTCCACTTGAAGGATATACGCGGTGCCTGGCGGCCGCTGCTGGCCATGTCCATCACCACCGTGCTGCTGATCCTGCTTACTTATGCCATGGCATAAGTAAGCGGAAGGCAGCCAGTGTGTAAGGAACGAACACCATCCCTAGCGTTGAACTTTTGCGCAGGGGATGGTGTTTTTTTCGTACATGATCAGCCTGGGGGGCGTGTGTTGCCGCCGGTTTCGGGATCTTCCTCCCCTCGCTTCCTTATTACCGGAGCTTATCCAGGCGGCATGAAGGTATTCGCTTTGATTTGCCTCTTCACACATTAGATGGATCTTCTAAGGCTATCAATCACTCCTTGATGAACACCCTCATGCCAAAGACTCCCTATGAACAAGTCTCCCAATGTGTAGAGCTTACGATCCTCCCCCAAATCAAAAACCCGCGACGCAGATTCTCCAAGTCTCCCAAGAAACCCCCGTCTTTTTCTTTCCATTTTAGGGTAAAACTAAATGTAGGCGGTCCGCCCATTCCAGGTGGAAGGTTTAGCTCCCCTGCTTTCTTGGGTATTTGAGCTTAGTATGCAGTATTCATGCAGAGCTATCATGATAGAGGAGATGGATGTATGCAACGAAATCATACGATTATGCAATTCTTCGAATGGCATGTTGCTGCCGATGGCTCGCACTGGAACCGACTCAAGAACGCAGCCCCGGAGCTGAGCAAGGCAGGGATCGATGCGGTATGGATTCCTCCGGTGACGAAGGCATCGTCCGCTGAGGACAATGGTTATGGCGTATACGACCTGTATGATCTGGGAGAGTTCGACCAGAAGGGAACGGTTCGCACGAAGTATGGAACCAAACAGGAATTGATCGAGGCCATTGCGGCCTGCCACAAGAACGGAATTGCCGTCTATGTGGATCTGGTCATGAACCATAAGGCGGGCGCAGATGAAACCGAGCGGTTTCGGGTTGTGCAGGTCGACGAGATGGATCGGACCAAAGATATATCCAAGCCATTCGAGATTGAAGGCTGGACCAAATTCACCTTCCCTGGCCGAGGGGATCAATACTCCTCGTTTCAATGGAATTTCACGCATTTTAACGGTACCGATTATGACGATATCAGCAAACGTTCAGGCATTTACCGGATCGTCGGCGAGAATAAGTCATGGAGCGATAACGTTGACAATGAATTCGGCAATTACGACTACCTGATGTTTGCCAACATTGATTACAGTCATCCGGATGTACGCCAGGAAATGGTGGCATGGGGCAAGTGGCTGGTGGATACGCTGCAATGCAGTGGTTTCCGGCTGGATGCGATCAAACATATTAACCATGACTTCATTAAAGAATTTGCCACCGCCATGAAGAAAAAGCGTGGAGATGATTTTTACATCGTGGGCGAGTTCTGGAATCCCGAGCTTCAAGACTGCCGAAACTTTCTGGATACGGTGGATTACAGGATCGATCTGTTTGACGTGTCTCTTCACTATAAACTCCAAGCGGCCTCCAAAGCCGGCCGTTCCTTTGACCTGCGGACGATCTTTGACGATACGCTTGTGCAATCGCACCCGATGAATGCTGTCACGTTTGTGGACAACCACGACTCACAGCCTCAGGAATCGCTGGAATCCTGGGTGGAGGATTGGTTCAAGCAGAGCGCTTATGCGTTAATCCTGCTGCGAAAGGACGGTTATCCTTCCGTCTTCTATGGCGATTATTACGGAATCGGCGGCGAGAAGCCCATTCCCGGCAAAAGGGAAGCGATTGACCCGCTGCTCTATGCCAGAGCGAATCGGGCGTATGGCGAGCAGGATGATTATTTTGACCATCCGAATACGATAGGCTGGGTTCGCCGCGGCATCCAGGAAATCGAGTTCTCCGGCTGCGCGGTGGTCATTGCCAATGGCGAAGCCGGGGATAAGCGGATGTTTGTCGGCGAGCATCGAGCCGGAGAGGTATGGGTGGATCTGACCCGCACCCGGAAGGATCGCATAACGATCGGCAAGGATGGTTTCGCTTCTTTTCCGGTGAACGGCGGCAGTGTATCTGTCTGGGCTCATCCGGATATTCCCGTAAAAGGGTAAGCAGCAGCATTTGAACAAAAAAAAGACCGGAAGGATGGGTTTCGCCAGCACTCCTAATGTGTAGGAAAACACCTGGCGCAAGTCCTCATCCTTCCGGTTTTTCGCGTTAACGGCTACGTACCGATCAGCCTTTAACCTGATAACGACGGCGCAGGCCCTCGCCTAACAGGTTGAACGTGATGATTAGCAGCATCATCGCAAATGCGGGATAGACAACGAATTGGAACTTTCCTAACCATATATCCGCTCGATTCTTGGACAGAATCGTCGCCCAGTTATACCCGGTCTCCACAAATTCCATGACATAATAATTAACTTCCTTCCACTCATGACCAAGAAAGATGTTCACGATCGCAAGTTGGCCAAGCAGCAGCATGACCTTTCCCATATCCAAACAGAAGTTGACGATCACCTCGGGGAACATGACCGGAATATAATAATTCTTGGTCAATGTCCTCGTGCGAAGTCCTAAGGCGGTTCCGGCCTCCATGTAAGGCTCGCTTGCCATTTTGTGGGCCTGCTGCTGTATCGTTATCGCAACACGTCCGGCTTCAACGCTGGCCAGAATCAGTATGGCCCAGCCCATCCGCTGCTGGGAGAAGAGAAAGAACGGAAGCGCAAGCAGCAGGGCCGAGGCGAAGACCGGCGGCAAATAGGAGCACAACTGGTTCCAGAAGGTAATGAACCGGTGGGTGAAGCCTTTTTTCTTACGAGCGATCAATCCCAAGGGCACACCTATCGCATATCGAACAGCCGTAATCCCCAGCACAAGCAGGATCGTATCCTTAGCGGTCACAACGAGCTTGCTCAGGTTATCGACCCCCTTCTTATCCGATCCCAGCCAGTTCTTCGAAGAAGGTTTAAAGGGCGGAAGCGTCAGCTTCTGCTTCCCGTCCTTCATCACCCATCTGGAGGTTTCCTGTTTCAACTCTTTATCGATAAAGGGCATATACGGCCCCGCCAGCATAACAAAAACAAAGAAGGCCAGCAGCGTGCCGCCAATCCATAAAGGGACATTCTTCAAGTCGACTCACCTCATTTCTTATCGTGGATCAAAGTATTTGCGTGCTGATTGACTGATCCATTGAACGATCATGAACAGCACCATGAAAGAAAACGTGATATAAATAATGACCCCCGGCTCATAATTGGACCCGGTGCCGCTGAACGTGTTGAAGTCCAGCGCCTGAAACAGTCTCCATGCCGCTCCCGGATAGTTGCGGTAATATTCCACGACGAGCAGGTTGGACAATATGAAGACGAGCAGGCCCGGAAGATGGGTCAGGATGGTCGCGATGCCGTTGCGCAGCATATGTTTGTATACGACCTTCCGGTCACTAAGCCCCTTGGCTTTAGCCAGCAGTATGTATAACTTTCCCTCCTGTGCAAGCAGAGAAGCCGAAGTGATTCGAGCAATGAAGAAAATCGGGTAAATCGACACGAGCAGCGAAGGCAGCACGAAAGCCTCCCAGCCATCAACCGCAAAATAGCGGATAGCTGGAACATACTTAATGAGCACCCACTGGGCGATCAGCATCAGAAAAAAATCCGGAATGGATTGGAACAGCCATGTGGTCCAGTGTCCCAGCACATTGAATTTGGTCTTGGACAATTTGTAGTCAAGGACTCCCTTCAGAATGCCGAACACGAATCCAATGATTAAAGCGGATACAATAACGAGCAGGCTTTTACCGACGGCTCCAAAAGCGGCGGCTTCCGAAGACTGGCCGGTATACTGCGATTCCCCCAGCGTCCCGTTCTGAACGGCATTTGCAAAATAATCGCGAATATACGTAACATACTCACCCAGATCAAAGGAATAATTCGTCACCCACAAATTGCTGTCCAGCGACAGATTCAAATCCCTCGGAACCAGGACAATGAGGACGATGAACATAAAAGCGAGCAGGCTGGTTACCGTCGTTTTGAGCATTTGTGTTTTTAATCTCATAAAGTCCTCCCACACATAGTTTCAGCAGTACCTCTTGTTTCATCTGCTTAAATACTTATTCTACTACTACCATATATCTCCTAAATTAGTCCAGATGAAAATACAAAATTTTACTCTCTATATTTCCGCATCATGTATTGCATTCCAGCTTTTGTCATGCATATAACCATATCTGCCGCTCCCGGTTCTATCAAATTGCAATCCATGGCGAAAGAATATACTCTGATTGTATATACATCTCATTGGAGGAGGTTCTACGGCGATGTCCATCTATGAATATGAAGTAAAAACGATACGCGGCGAGTCCCAAACGCTCAAATCTTATGAAGGCGACGTCATGCTCATTGTCAATACAGCGACCAAATGCGGCTTTGCCCCTCAATTCGACGGTCTGGAGAAGCTGCACCAAACTTACCGCGACCAAGGATTGGCCGTTCTCGGTTTCCCCAGCAGTCAGTTCATGAATCAAGAGCTGGAGGAAGACTCCGCGATCGAGGAGGCCTGCAAGCTCAATCATGGCGTCACCTTCCCGTTATTCTCCAAGATTGATGTGAATGGCACGAACGCTCATCCACTCTACCGGCATCTGACGAGCGAAGCTCCCGGCGCATTGGGCATTAAAGCGATTAAATGGAACTTCACCAAGTTCCTTGTGGACCGCAGCGGCAGGGTGGTCAAGCGCTTTGCACCAACCGATACTCCGGAGAAAATTGAAGAGGATATCAAGAAGCTGTTATAAAAGCAAGGAAACACACATCCCCATATCCATTTCGGCTTAAAAAAGGGCTTGCCCGAGGTCCATCGACCTTGGGCAAGCCCTTCACGTCATGCGGTCTGGCATCGTCAATGCTTTACCATTGCATCCTTTGTATGCTGGCTGTTCTGTCAGCTCCCTATTCGGGAGAGCCGACTGTACGATCTTTATACCGTGTGCGGCAGCTCGCGCACCCAAACGGCCATTTCATTCTCGCCACGGTTGCCCCATAAATAGTAAGGAATGGCCTTTAATGCCGCAGGAAGCCTCTTTTTCGGAGAGGAACGATACAGTTCATCGCCCCAATCATCAGACTCCTCAAGCCATCCATCCCCTTCAATGACAACGGCTCCGCCGAGAAGATCCGGATCGAATCGGGAATGAAGCTTCGGATCGCCTGCGAGCGACAGTGAGGATACCGGCGCTCCATGATCGACGCTTTCCAGGCAGTATACTAGCGGCCCGCGCTGAATCGCGGCCTTGCCGGCATTCCCCCTTATATTGGGATTAGCTCTTACTTGATGGATCTCCATCGAGAATGCCAGTTCCACCGTGTCCCCCGGTGCCCACACTCTCTTCACGTAGGCATAGCCATCTTCGGTAATATCCTCCACGACCATCTCTTGCCCGTTCACCCGCATAACGGCTTTGCCCTGCGACCAGTCCGGAATGCGGAGAGCGACGGTCCACTCGGCTGCCTGCTCAGGTTGAATCGTAAGCATAACATTCCCGTCCCACGGCAGCGCGCTGGTCTGGGTTACCTTCACAGGCACGTCCCCGAACCGGACCTCAGCTTCGCCGCCGATGTACAGATGGGTATACAGCGTGTCGTCATTCATCGTATACACGTATTCACCCAGCGACGACAGCAATCTCGCCACGTTCGGCGGGCAACAAGCGCAGGCGAACCATCCCGGCCGAACCGGCTTCACATGGAATTTGCCCGGATTATGGCGGCAGGCCGTAGGCCATACCTCAAGCGGATTCACATAGAAGAAATGCCGCCCGTCCTGTGCCATGCTGCCAATAACCGTGTTGAACAGCGCGCGCTCCATCACGTCCGCATACTCCGATTTGGGTGACAGCTGCAGCATGCGTTGGGCAAAAAAGATCAACCCAATGGATGCGCAGGTCTCCGAGTATACGGTATCGTTCGGCAGGTCATAGTCCGTGGTAAACGCCTCGCCGTGATGGGTGGAACCGATTCCCCCGGTAATGTACATCTGTTTACGGACCATGTTATGCCACAGATTAACGCAAGCTTCAAGCAGAGCGGGGTCTTTCGTTCTGGCGGCTAAATCCGCCATCGCCGTATACATGTAAACGGCACGGACCGAATGCCCGACCGCCTCCTTCTGTTCCCTGACCGGCAGGTGGCTCTGATGATAAGCCAAATGCGGCGGATGCAGTAAAGAGGGGTAGAACGACTTCTTCCCTCGCTGTTCCCACTCCTGAAGGAAGAAGTGGGGTTCTGTCCCGCGCTCATCTATGAAATACTGACTCAGACTCAAATATCTCGGTTCTTGGGTTACCTCGTACAATTTGACCAGTGCCAGCTCAATCTCCTGATGGCCGTCGAACCCATGGATTTTGCCATCCTCGGGTCCAAAAACAGTATCGATATAATCCGCCAAGCGGCACACCACATCCAGCAGCTTTCGCTTGCCCGTCGCCCGGTAATGCGCAACTCCGGCTTCAATCATATGGCCGGCGCAGTACAGCTCATGACAATCCGTCAGATTGGTCCAGCGCTTCTCTGGCTCCTTCACCGTAAAGTGCGTATTCAGATAGCCATCCGGCTGCTGCGCAGCGGCCACAAGATCGATCAGCTCATCCACCTGCTCCTCCAGCTTCAGATCCGGATGAATGGCAAGCGAATAAGCCGCAGCCTCAAGCCATTTGGCGACATCACTGTCCTGAAACACCATGCCGCCAAATTCACCCTCGTCCCTGCCGGCAGCAATTCGAAAATTGGACACGCCATAACTCGGTTCCACACCCGGAATTCGATCATGGAGAGCTTCATATTGGTATGGGATCACCACTTCCCTTACCAGTTCTATGTAACGGGACCAGAAAGGATCCGTCAGTTTCACTTGCTTAAGGGGGACGGCGGCTGAACGCGAAGTAAGAGTAATCATCTTGGATATACACTCCTTTTGGAATTCATAAGATAAAGCCTCGACACTTCCCATTCTACGTTCTATGATAGGATGAAAACGATAACAGAATTGACCTAATTTCTTATACGATTTCACACTTCCCTGGAGGTGTTACCATGACGGAACGGAGTGTTCTTTCCTTTCCTTCGCCGCCGCTCCCCTACTTCCTTGAATCAGGAAAAACACATTATATGCCGGGCGAGTCGCATCCCAACCGGAGAAACCTTGGCGTTTTCGATCTCATCCTGGTTCAACGCGGCTGCTTGTTCCTGGGCGAGGAGGATATGCAGTGGGCGCTTGGCCCAGGGGACTCCGTTGTATTATTGCCGGATGCGTACCATTACGCCGTGCAGGGGTGCCAAGAGGAAACCTCCTTTTATTGGCTGCATTTTCAGTCCGCGGCATCAAGCGCAGCCGACGATGATTCGATCTCACACAATATAAAGCTGCCGAGGCATGGCCCTATCCCTTATCCGGAGCAAGCCTATCAACTGTTCGATTCCCTGCACCTGCTGGCAACGGAACCGAGGTCCACGGCATTTTGGCGGGAACAAACGCTGTTTATCGAGCTGCTGGAGCTGCTGGACCCGTCAAGATCGGATCAGGAGCAATCGCGGGTACGCAAAATAGCGGAGCAGGTAGAGTCCTATATCAAAATGCATTACCGTGAGCCCATCAGCAACGCACGTTTATCGTCCGACCTGCATTTCCACTACAATTACCTGACGCGCTGCATGAAAGAATCGCACGGCGTGACGCCAACGGAATACCTGCTGCAATACCGCCTGGACCAGGCGAAGCAGCTGCTGTTAACCACCCAGTGGTCGATGGCGCGGATTGCGGAGCATGTGGGGTTTCAATACCCGCCTTATTTCTCCCGCCGCTTCTCCGCACGTTTCGGCCTATCGCCTCTGCAATTCCGAAAGCAGTATACGGAGTAAGAAGCGAAGATGGGGCCAGCTTCGAGACACCCTACACTCTGCCATTCGGTTGGCAATGGAAATCGGCGGGGCCTTGATCGCAGAGCAACGAGCTGGCGATGCATTATCAGCAGCAAAAAGAGACGGACCCCTCTAGGGCCAGTCTCTAATGAATCGATTACGTAACGTAACGTTACGCTTCGTTCGGCAGATTAAGCTGCCATGATACGCCGAACTTGTCCGCGATCCAGCCGAATTTTTGGCTAAATCCATAGTTGTCCAGCGGCATCATCGCACCTCCGCCATCAATTAATGCCCCGTACACCTTCTCGATCTCCGCTTCCGACTCGCAAGTCAGATAGATGGAGAAGGAAGGCGTGAACGTAAAATCATGCTTCACATTGCTGTCGATGCACATGAACGTTTGCCCCTTCAACGAGAAGGCGGCATGCATAACGCTTCCCTCGGTTCCCGGCTGATTGGGGCCATAACGGGCAATGCTGGTTATTTCGGAATCCTCAATAATGGAAACGTAATGGTTCATGGCTTCTTCGGCATTACCTTGGAACATCAAAAACGGGGTAACACTCTTCATGGACAATACACTCTCCTTGTTCATCTGATTAGGATGGGTAGTTAATATTTCCTGTCTCGAGCAGCTGCTTCAAGCCCTCAAACATATAACCCCATCCATGTTCGGTTTGGGTATGATACTCCGTGAGCGCCTTCTCGATATCCGCTGCGGTCCAATCTTCCTCGTGAGGAACAACAATCTCTTGCGTGAATGTCATATCACATCCTGTGTCCACGGCTTTGAACTCAACCGTTATTTGGTCCACGGTTTCGCTGAACTGGGGCATCCTGAAGGTAAGCACCAGCTTGTGCGGCCGGTCGATTACAAGATACTCCCCAATGGCCCGGTACTCCTTGCCTTCCCGAACGTCAACAATCTCCCAGGTTCCGCCCACGCGAGGATCATTACGGGCGATCTTGTTCGTCGTTTCCATCGTAAACAACCATTTGCGCATCATGTCGGGGTTTAACCAGGCATCAAACACTCGTTCCGGCGCTACCTCAAACAAGCGTTTCATGACCAGTGTAGTTGTAGAGGCTTTCTCCAATGTAAATCATCCTTCTCTTATTAAAGTGGTATTCCGTCTGTTCCCCCTAGTTCTCATCGTTGTCCAGGATGTTCAGCCGTATTCCTGTTAATGCTCCTCCTTCTTCGCTTTGTTCAGCTCACGTTCCAATGCATCAAATTGCCGGGTCCAGAATCGTTCGTAAAATTGCAGCCATTCCATCGCCCTGGACATGACGCCCGGATTGAGACGACAGGTATGTGTCCGTCCCTGAATGGATCGATCCAGCAGGCCGGAGCGCTCCAGCACCTTAATATGCTTGGAGGCTGCCGCAAGCGACATGTCAAACGGCTCGGCCAGCTCGGATACGGTCCGCTCCTGCGCCGCGATCATACGCACCATCTCTCTTCGGGTCGGGTCAGCCAGTGCGTGGAAGATGTGATCCAGTTGTTCTTCGTTATTTTGTTCAACCATGTGGTTAACTATAGTAGATAAATCCCGCAAAGTCAACCAATTGGTTGAATATAGGGCAACAAAAAAAGCCAAGCCCTCCACTTAAAGGGTCTGGCTACGATAATTCTTTTACTCGATCCTGCCCCGGCAGCACTTTACGCTCGCCACAGCATTTTTTTATCCGATAACCTCATCAAGGAGCCCCTCCAGCTCGCCATAACTCGTCACGGTATGCTGCGGTTGATGCTCCGATTCCGGCCCAACGCTCCGGTGATTGAACCAAATCACATGCCAGCCCGCAGCCAGGGCGCCAACCACATCATTGCGCCACGAATCCCCGATGTAATAGGAGCCCTCCGGCACCGTTCCGGTCAGCCGATTCACATGGTGGAAGATCCGCGGATCGGGCTTGTCCCAGCCCACGGCTCCGGATACGAACAGACGCTCCTCCGGTATGAGGTCACCCAGCCGCATAGCCGCGATTTTGTTCATCTGGTGTTCCGCCGGCCCGTTGGTGATCAACCCAACGACATGCCCGCCATCCGCCAATTTCTTAAGCAGCTCCCGGGCGCCTTCAAACATCGTGATGTTATACTGCCTGTCCAGGTATGTCTGCTGTACCGCTTCGGCCTCCTCAAGGGTCAGCTGTATGCCGAATTCGGCCAACGCGTATTGAAAACGACGCCTGCGCATATCCTCAACCGCTTCCCCATAAGCTGCCGTGCCAGCTCCTCCGAGCTCTACGGACAGCTTATCGCTGTAATAGCGCATCCGGTGATAGGCGGCTTCATAAGGAAACGCACCATCAGGCCGGGCAACCTCCTGAACGGCATCGCGAAAAGGCGCCAGATGGTCATACAATGTATCATCCACATCGAAGAAGATCCCCTTCGGTGATATTGGTGTCTTCATACGCATCCCTCTTCCTCATTCGATCTCTCTATTGTACCCGCATCGGCACTCCCTGGGTCAAGCCTATCTGTTAATAAGTTCCTTTCCTATGATATGATGGCAGTAAAGCGGCAGAAAACGGCAATGGGAGCCTTCGTCCGTACTCTCGGAAGCCAGGAAAGCGCCAATTGCAATGCCCGATTCATGTACCCGGATAAGGAGATGACTAATGATGACCAAGAATATGACCGACGTGTGGAGTAAGGA
This sequence comes from Paenibacillus sp. NPDC058898, assembly GCF_049316025.1. Classification (NCBI taxonomy): domain Bacteria; kingdom Bacillati; phylum Bacillota; class Bacilli; order Caryophanales; family Paenibacillaceae; genus Paenibacillus; species Paenibacillus sp. NPDC058898. Next base: position 336,986 of record NZ_JBMOSM010000005.1, read on the forward strand.
TTTCGTTCCCGAGGGCAACCGTGCCAGCAACGTGGATCGTTTCACCGGCTTTGAGGATACCTATGATCAGCATCGCCCCGAAGCACCCCAGGAGGTTGTCGCCTTGCTGACAGGATATTTGGAGCGCGAGCCCTCTCTTGTTGTCGACTTGGGATGCGGGACGGGGCTGTCCTTGTTTGCATGGAGAGACGCAGCGGACCAAGTCATCGGTGTCGAGCCGAATGACGATATGCGGAGCAAGGCCATGGCCAAACTGCAATCGCTGCAGCAAGAGGCTGACGCCAGCCACGATGTGCAGCTTGCCGACATCAAGTTCGTCTCCGGCTATTCGAACCAATTGGCGCTTCCGGATCAGTCTGCGGACATCATCACCTGCTCCCAATCCTTTCACTGGATGGACCCGGCCAGTACGTTGAAGGAGGTTTCCCGCGTACTGCGTGAGGAAGGGATATTCGCAGTATATGATTGCGATTGGCCGCCGAGCCTGACCTGGAAGGTCGAGCAATCCTACCATGAGCTCATCGAATGGGCAGAGGACATCATCGACCGCCATGTGGAGGCACAGGAAAAGGCCTATAAAGGGAATAAGAACGAGCATCTGAAGCATATCCGGGAGAGCGGAGTGTTCCGGTTCTCCAAAGAGATCGTATTCCATCATATGGAGCCGTTCACCGCCGAACGATATACCGGCCTTGCCGTCAGTCAAGGCGGTATCCAGACCGTGCTCAAGCTGAAACAAACCGAATTGAACGATAAAATCGCACAGTTCCATGCGCTGGTCGAGGAGCACTTCCAGGGGCGGACACTTCCCGTGATGCTCAGCTACCGCATGCGGCTCGGCATTAAATAAAGAGAGACGAAAGGGACAGCCCAAGGTTATCGACCCTTGAGCTGTCCCTTTAACCGTTAACCATGCCAGGAGTATAGAAGAATCGTGCATTTCCCACCACCCGCTCAACCCTTCACGGCACCTGCCGAAATTCCATCAACGAAATATTTCTGCAAGAAGATATATACCAGAATGCTTGGAATGGCAGCCAGCAGCGAGCCTGACGCAATCCAGCCGATCTGCGCGCTGTTCTCTCCGAAGAAGCTGGATAACGCAACCGTGATCGTTCTCGAATCCGGCTCCTGCAGGAAAAAGAGCGAGAACTGGTAGTCATTCCAGATCGAGTTCGCATTCATGATGAGAATCGTAGCCGTTACAGGCTTCAGCAGCGGGAAAATGATCCGGAAGAACAGCCCGGTCCGCGTTGCCCCGTCGATCATGGCGGCCTCATCGAGTTCCCGCGGAATCGTTCCGATAAAGCTGGTATAGAGGAAAATCGCCATCGACAGCTGAAACGTCACATGCAGCAGCACGATCCCCAGATACGTATTCATAAATCCGATATCCACGAACAGTTTATACAGCGGCACCAGAATCGTAAGCGGAGGAACGATCAGCGCGCTGACAAATATACCATAGACCCATTTATTGAGCTTCGACTGATAGCGCGCCAGAGGAAAAGCGGCAAGCGAGCCAAAAGCCAGTATGAGCACGACTGATAATATCGTGATGACACCGGTATTGAGAAAGGCCTGGCCCAGCCGGGCATTCTGCCAGGCGCTTACGAAGTTGTCGGTAAACCAGTACCCCGGAAATAGCCACTTCGAGCTCATGTCCCGCATATCCTTGAAAGAAACGGTCAGCAGAATGTAAAAAGGGATGATGTGCACCAACGCCACGGCAAAACCGATGATCGTATAAATCCACGTACGCTTTCGATGCTTCATTGGGACAGCTCCTTTCGACGTAAGAAGTACAGAGCTGTCAGACTGATGACGGTAATGAGCAGAAACATCAGGTTGCCGAGCGCAGCCGCGAGCCCCGCATCCTGACGGGCAAAATAAAGCTCATACATCATGGTGGAGAGGGAAGCCGAGGCATACCCCGGTCCGCCGTTCGTCAGCGCTTTAATGACATCAAACAGCTTTAATCCCCCAATCAGATTCAGGATGATGCTGGTGGTGAGGGCCGGTGCAAGCAGCGGAAACGTAATCCGGAAGAACCGGTTTTTTGCCGTGGCTCCGTCGATTTCAGCCGCTTCGTAATAATCCTTCGGAATGCCCTGCAGCCCCGAGAGAAAGATCATCATCGCGATCCCAAGGTACTGATAGGTGTTAACGACCATAATGATCCACACGTTAATGTTCGGCTCGGCGAGCAGATTGACCGGTGATCCGGTAAACAGCATGAGGATGTCATTGATGGCCCCGCCATTATACTGGAGCAGGAAATACCATATATAACCCATGATGATCGGGCTGACAATCGCAGGAATATAGACGATAACTCTGACGAAGGTCCGGCCTTTGCCGTACTTGTTCAACAACAGCGCATACACGAGGCCCAATATATTCTGAAAAAGCGTACTGCCGACGCCGTAAATAAGCGTGTTCAGAATAACGGTGTGGATTCGGCTATCCGTCAGCATTCTATGGTAGTTATCAAGTCCAATGTAATTCATCGCCTGAGAGAACCCGTTCCAATCGGTGAAGGAAATGAGCAATCCGCGGAAAAAAGGATAAAAAATAAATACGATAAACAGCAGCAATGCGGGAACGTACATCCAGTTCAGCATAAAATTCGAATGGGTAAACCGTTTGGTGCCCCGGACCGGAGCGGCTTCACTTCTAGCCATGCCTGTCTTCACTCTCGCTCACACTCCTCTTTGCCAAGTGATAAGGCGCGCATAAGCGCAGCTTGCCTGCACTTCGCGCGCCTTCATGTTTATTCCTTGGACAACCGTTCCACCTCAACCTTCATGGTCTCGCTGAACTGCTCCGGCGTCACCCGGCCGGCCAGGAGCTCGGTGCCCGTCTTGCAGAGCACGTCCCACATGCCGTTCGGCAGGTAGACACGATCAAAATAAGGGAAGACGCGAATATCGGCGTATTGTTCATAGTAAGTGGTCAGTTCATGGTCCGTCTGCACATCCTTGAGCCCGGGAGGGTTCTTCGACACGTTGGAGAGCTTGGCCATATTCTCCGGCTTGGCAAAATACTGTAGCAGCTTCTTGGCTTCATCCGGATGCTTGGAATCCTTCCACAGCGCAAGCGTATTGCGCTCCCCACCGGCGAATGTCGGCGTATCGCCTTCGATCATGGAAGGCACCGGCATAATACCGATATTTATGTTCGGATCAATTTTATGGACGTCATCCATGAATGCAGGCCCTACCAGCACGAACGTTGCTTTGCCTGCGGCAAAGGCTGCCGGAAGGTCACTGCGCTTCGCCGTCAGAACGTCTTCGTTCATAAGGCCCCGTTCCTTCAGATCGACCAAGCTTTGAGCCAGCGGCGTGAAGCCGGACCAGTCGAACGTCCCGTTCAAGAGAGCCTCGGCTTGATTATTCGGGGCCGTAATGAGAAGCGGGCTCGCAAAATTGTCCAGGTACTGCCCGATCATCGAATCGTCGATGCCCGAGAGATAGAAGGGTCTCGTCTTGCCTCCACTTTCTTCCTTGATCTTTTCGCCGGCCGCAATTAACTCCTCGAACGTGCTTGGCACCTCGATCCCGTATTCCTTCAGCATATCGGCATTGTACAGGAGTCCGTCCTTCGCTTCGGTCAGTACCAGCGCGTATAACTTGCCATCCTCATCCGTCACCACGTCACGAATCGTGTCGGTGAGATTGGCGGCCCACGGTTCATCCCTCAGATCCGCCAAGTACTCCCCATAACGGAGTTTGGCCCAGCCATGCGTATCAAAAATGTCAGGCAGGTCGTTGGCGGCCATTTTGACCTTCATGGTGTTCTCATAGCCCGTGCTGTCAAACTGGAGGTTGACGCTGATGTCGGGATTCTCCTTGGTGAAGCCGTCCACGATCCCGCGATACACCTCGGTAAGCGACTCATCGGCGACGTTGACCATCATCGACAGCGTGACTTTCGCTTCACCGGAGCCAATTTTGCCGGAGCCGCTGCCGCCGTTGTTCGTGCCTGCGCCTGTTTCTATTGCGTCCGGCCGCGAGGAGCACGCCGTGATCAAGCACAGCAAGGCGACGGCCATGATCCAACATGCACGTTTTTTCATCAATACCCACCTCATTCGAAAATGTATAGTGTAACAATCCTTGCATCATTAAGGTTAGCATACATAATAGCGCTTACATATGATCCAAAACTACGATGTAAGCGCTATTTTATCTGTATTGTCGCCCCGTCCAGGTTCCAGTACAATAGAACCAACATGCTTATTCGAGACTTAGCGAAATGGAGGCTGCTCCCGTGAAGAACCGCACCTTGTCCATGCGCTCCAAGCTTATCATCCTCTTTTCCGTGACCATACTGGTCCCTGTCCTTATCATCGCTTACGTGATGCCTTCCTATTATACAAAGCTGATTACGTCGGAAACGGAGAAGCTGACCGAGTCGTCCCTTGTCGGGCTGACCAGCAACATCCAATATTATCTGGATGAGCTCGAACGGGTGACATCCATCCCCTATAACTACGACGAAGTCATGTATGCCCTGAAACTCAGATCCTCCGGCCTGTACCCGAAATCGGATCAATATACCCAATATAAAGCGGATTACGCCCTGTACAACACACTGCCAACCGTGCTCGAAAATATGCACAAGGAGATTCTAGGTACCCTGCTGCTGCCATTCGACGGCTCCGTATTCTACAAAGATAGCCGCTCCACCCTCTACACCGCCCGTACCGATTACGACTACACGGGCCAGGATTGGTACATCGATGCGGTCAAGGCAGGCGGTAAAGCCACCTTCGTGAAAGTCCATGATCAGGATTATGTGAAGATGGACGGTCTCCAATCGGTCTTCTCCGTCGCCAGGCTCATTCGCGACATGGATACACGCAAACCGATTGCGGTCATCATGTCGGATGCCGATACCGTCGTCATCGACCGCATTGTGCGCCAATTGATTACAAACGACTCGGTCGTTGTCATCACGGACAAGAATGGGCAGCTGGTCTATGCAAGCCAACAAATTCCCGAGGAAACCTTGCGCCAGCTCTCGGCAAGCGAGGTCAGATATCATAATCAGACGTACGTTAAAGTGTCGAAGACGATTGAATCCAGCTCGTGGATGGTGACCTCCCTGATCCCTCAAAGCCGATTTACGGAGAAGGTGCAGTGGATGCATAACGTCGGCATGATCTTTGCCGGCGGCGGTATGATCCTTACGCTGTTTCTGTTTCTTGCCTACTCCCGCAAGCTGCTCACTCCGTTTAGGGAGATGATCGGCGTGATGCGTCACGTGCAGCGCGGCGATATGTCCAAGCGGGTCGACATCCACGGCAAGGACGAGGTCGCGGAGCTGGGCGGCGCGCTGAACCGCATGATCGTCAGGCTGGACGAGATGGTCATCAGCGAATATCGTGCCAAACTCAAGCAGCAGGACGCGGAAATGCAGGCTCTGCAGGCACAGATCAACCCCCATTTCCTGTACAACACGTTGAATGGGTTTATCGGCCTGAACCGCAAAGGCGAGCAGCAGAAGCTCGACCGGGCCATCCGCTCGCTCAGCGGGCTGCTGCGCGACATCCTGTCGGCCGATATGTCGATCACGCTGGAAGCGGAATTCAACATTATCCGCAAATATGCGGAGCTGCAGTCCATGCGCTTTGGAGACCGGCTGAACTTCTCCTTCTCGCTGGAGCCCTCGCTGGCTTCGCTGCGAATTCCCAAGCTGCTGCTGCAGCCGCTGGTCGAGAACTCCGTTGTGCATGGCGCCGAGCCATGCGCCCACCCGTGCCATGTCGAGATCAACGCCTACACGCGGATTGCAGACGGGAGGGCCCATGCCGTCATCCTTATCAAGGATAACGGCACCGGATTTGACCCTAAGAAGCTTGAACACAGCGATCGCGTCGGACTCCGCAATGCACAGGAACGGCTTGCGCTCATTCGAGACGGTCAGGCTTCACTTCATATCCAAAGTCAACCTGACCAGGGAACAACCATTACGATCACGATGGAACTGGAAGAGGAGGGGATTGCGCAATGAAGATTATCGTAGCGGATGATGAAATGCTGGCAAGAGAGACGCTGATCCTGATTCTGGAGGACATTCGGCCAGGTCTGGACGTGACGGAGGCCAAGAACGGCCTGGAGCTGGTACAGCAGGCGTCAGAGCTGAGGCCCGACATCATATTCGTCGATATCCGGATGCCTGGCAAGAGCGGACTTGAAGCGATGGAAGAGGCACTCCCTCATACCCCCCATGCACAGTGGATCATCATGACCGGTTTTGCGGAATTTGACTATGCCCGTCAAGCCCTGAAGTTGGGTGCTCTGGATTACCTCCTGAAACCAATCGAGCCCTCCGATGTGGAACGAATCGTGCAGCGTGCAGCCGCCCGGATCGGGCAGGACGCGAAATCGCTCAGCCGCGAGTTTGAATCGGTGGTCACATCGCTATGGCATAACCCGATCATGCAGACCGGACCGGAACGCAAGACAACTGAACGGGAAGGCCAATGGACGGGCATGCTGCTCTATGAAACGCGGCCCGTCGATGGCAATGATGCTCGACCCGAACAAACCGGACTTCTGCCGCAAGCTGCACGCCAGGTCATCGCCGACCACAACTCCAAGGAGCTGCTTCTGGCCCTGATCGGACTGGAGCGAGGCGAATATGCACTGATTGGAAAAGCGCTCACTTCCCCAGCGGAAGCAAACTTGCGACGCTTACCCAAGCTGCTTCACGACATGGTGAACAGCCGTTCTCCTGAACATTCCCGGAGCCGTCCGGCAGCCGTGCTGGAATCGGGAACCTATGATTCGTTCGAACCGCTGCGGAATGAAATGCTGGAGATGCGTTCCCTTTCCTACCTGCGTAGCGTCGCAGACGATGGGAAGCCCCTGCTTCTCGCCGATATGCGGCGGCTGGCAAAAGATCCGGTGACTGCCCGGTTTGGCACAACTGCGGTCCAGCTCGTTAGAGCATATGCCGAGGGGGATTATACCGCCTTTATGACCTGCGGTGATAAACTTAGGATGCTGTGGGCCGATGAACGGGAAGCCGCGCGTAAACTTCAATCCAGACTGCTGGCTTTTCTGGCAGGCAGCCTGGCCAAGGAAACGCCGACACCGATGTTTGAGGGGTTTGATCCATGGTTAGAACAGCTTTATGAAGAAACAGGGACCCGGCTGCTCCGCAAAAAATCGGAGGGTGACCCCACAGCCAAAGAATGGTTTGAAGAGGTCGTCCTTTATTTGGAGGCGCACTTTTGCGGTGATATTACCGTTTCCGCCGTGGCCGAGCGGTTCGAGGTTTCACCGAACCACCTCAGCACCCTTTTTCATAAACGAATGGGGGTAACCTTTAGCCAATACGTAACCCGGCTGCGGATGATGAAAGCGAAGGAACTCCTGTCTATCCCCGGTATGAAGGTCAATGAGGCAGCAGAGCAAGTCGGATATTACAGCACCCGGCATTTTACGAATCTGTTCAGGGAATATGTCGGCTGTTATCCCTCTGAGTTTGGCAAGCTGCTGAAACCTAAATGATAAAGCTTCGCTATTTTCTCCACATCAACCCGCACAACAATCCGAACAGATCCAGCATATGGCGCGGGTTTTTGCCTGTCAGCTGCTTGATCCGGTTTAAGCGGTAGTCAGGGGACAATTACACCATCCTGCTTCACTGTTATCCCCTGCCTCTCCTTCATCATTTGTATGTATGCTCTGTCATCCCGGCTCGCGGGTACGAATCTCATTAGGGGCCACATGGGCAATGGCCTGCATCGTCTCGAATTGGCCGCTTGAGCCGACTTTACCGGATAGCAGAGTACCGAGGATGCCGCCCGCGAAACCAATCGGAATGGACACGATGCCCGGATGCTTGAGCGGGAAGATCGCTTCCGCCCGGATCCAGCCGGCCCCAGGATCCATCACGTTAGGCCCCACGGCCATGAACAGCAAGGAGGATACCAATCCGGCCGCAATGCTCGACATGGCCCCATACGTATTAAATCTCCGCCAAAATAACGTGAACAGCAGCACCGGCAGATTAGCCGAGGCCGCTACCGCGAACGCAAACGAAACGAGGAATGCCACGTTCAGCTTCTGCGCGCCGAGGGCGAGCACAATCGAAGCGGTGCCAACCACGATGGCCGAAAGCTTAGCCACTCTCATCTGCTGTGCCTCGGTCGCCCGTCCTCTGCGGAAAATGCTGCTGTAGACGTCATGAGCAAATGCGGAAGATGCCGTCAGCACAAGCCCCGAGATCACGGCCAATATGGTTGCGAAGGCAACAGCCGATACAAAGGCCATTAAGAATTCGCCACCCAATGCGCTTGCGAGCAGCGGCGCCGCCAGCTCAACCCGCTCTGACAAAACGGACCAATCGACGAAGGCAGCCGCCCCAAAACCAAGAAATATGGTCATGGCATAAAAGATGCCGATCGTAAACGTTGCCATTTTTACCGAAGAACGGACCGTACGCGGGTCTCTTACCGTGTAGAAACGCGCAATAATATGCGGAAGTCCCGCTGTCCCTAACACCAGCGCCATATTAAACGACAGCATGTCCAGCGGATGGTCGAACATATTACCCGCCATCAGAAACCGCTCCTGCAATGGGGTCGCCCGCTTCATGGATTCGAATAAGCCGAGCAGATCCCAATCGAACCTTGCCAGTACGATAAGACTCACGATAAAAGTGCTGCTGACCAGCAAAATAGACTTGACGATCTGCACCCAGGAAGTCGCGAGCATGCCGCCGAACGTGACGTAGACGGTCATTAAGCCTCCGACCAGCACGATGGCTAGCGACGTTTCCAGCCCGAACAGCAAATGGACGAGCCACCCGGCACCAACGAGCTGGGCAATCATGTAGAAGACGGTGATCATCATGTTGTTGACGGCGATACATCCGCGCAGCCGTTTCTCGCTGAACCGAACCGCCACCGCATCCGCCATCGTGTACCTGCCCAGGTTATGAAGCGGTTCGGCTATGATGTACTGCACGATCACATAGGAGGCGAGGAAGCCGATCGAATAGAAAAAGCCGTCGAAGCCGTACACAGCAATAGAGCCCGCGATGCCAAGAAAGGACGCCGCGCTCATATAGTCACCGGAAATGGCCAAGCCGTTTTGCAGCCCGCTCAGGCGATTGCCCGCTGCATAGAAATCATTCGTGCTTGTTGTCCGCTTGGCGGCATAATACGTGATCATTAACGTGCCGACCACAATCGCCAGAAAAAAAACGATGCCGGATATGTTCATTTGCATGCCTCCTTCCGCTTCAGCCTCAAAGTCCTGTCCTGTCACTCCTTTATTTTACGATAAAATGACAAAAAAAGGGCGATCCCCTGTGCTGCTAAGCAGCTGGATACACCCTTTTTGGTCAATGAATTAAATCCGGATTACGCGCCCGTATTGGCCTTGACCAGCACTTCGGCATACTTCGCTTCATCCTTGGAAGAGGATAACAGCGTCCCGATATAAGCTGCCACAAAGCCTAGCGGAATGGAGATAATGCCCGGGTTGCTCATCGGGAAGATCGGATCGCCAATCAAAATCGCTTTGCCGGCCGGATCCCATATATTCGGACTAAGCGCCACAAGAATCACCGTGCTGATCAATCCTGTCAGCATCCCGGTAACCGCGCCTGTCGTATTAAACCTCTTCCAGAACACCGTGAACAGGATGACCGGCAAATTCGCGCTGGCCGCAACGGCGAAGGCGAGCGAGACAAGGAATGCCACGTTCATCTTCTGGGCGAACAATGCGAGCAGAATGGAGACAATGGATACGCCAATCGATGCGTACCGTGCCATCTTCAGCTGCTCCTTCTCCGACGATTCGCCGCGGCGCACGATTTGGCCGTAGAAATCATGGGCGAAGGCCGATGCGGCGGACAGCACAAGCCCCGTCACCACCGCGAGGATCGTCGCGAACGCAACCGCCGAGATGAGCGCGAAGAGGAAGTCGCCACCAATCGCTTTGGCCAGGAGCGGTGCAGCCATGTTGCCGGCTTTATCGACCGCGGTAATATCCGCCGCGCCTACGAAAGCGGCAGCCCCGAAACCGAGAAAGATCGTCATGACATAGAAGATGCCGATAATCCAGGTAGCGTATACCACGGAGCTGCGTGCCGTCTTAGCATCCTTAACGGTAAAGAAACGGGTCAAAATATGCGGCAGACCTGCCGTGCCCAGTACTAGGGCAAGGTTGAGCGACAGCGTCTCCAACGGGATTTTGTATTTATTCCCCGGGTTCAGGAATGCCTCCTGCAGCGGGGTAGCCGACTTCATATGGTGGAACATCTGGGTGAGGCTGAAATCGAATTTGGCGAATACGATCAGCGAGATGATGAACGTGCCGGCCATGAGCAGTATAGCTTTCGAGATTTGAACCCAGCTCGTGGCGTGCATGCCGCCGAAGACAACATAGATGGTCATAAGCACGCCGACAATCAGCACGGACGTAACATAGTCCAGTCCCAGCAAAAGCTTAATCAGCGCGCCTGCTCCAACCAGTTGTGCGATCATGTAGAAGATGGAGATGGAAATCGTGTTCAGCGCTGCAACGCCGCGCACTTTCTTGTCGGAGAAACGAGCGGCAATCATATCCGCCACCGTATACTTCCCGAGATTCCGAAGCGGCTCGGCAACAAGGTACAGCACCACCAGGTAAGCCACGAGAAAACCGATGCTATAGAAGAAGCCGTCAAAGCCAACTAACGCGATCGAGCCTGCGATGCCAAGGAAGGAGGCAGCAGACATATAGTCGCCGGCAATGGCTGTTCCATTCTGCCAGCCCTTGAGCCCTCCGCCTGCCGTATAGAAGTCGCTGGTGTTGGTTGTTTTCTTGGCAGCGTAATACGTTATGATCAGCGTGAGAAATACAATTCCGCAAAACAACGCGATAGCCATAGTCGATTACGCCCCCATATCCTTTTTAATATCGTCTACCATACGGTCAAACTGGGCCGCCTTGCGGGAGTACAGGATGCACAAGACCCATGTCATGATGAACTGCGCGAATGCAAATACCCATGCCCACGTGATCGGGCCAATCGCCGGGTGGTTCAACACGTCGGTGTACGAAGTAAGAATCGGCAGTGCAAAGTAAAACAGAAGAAAAAAGACGGTCATCGGAATAATGAACCGTTTCTTGCGGGAGAGCAGCGTTTTGAATTTTTCAGAATGCCATACTTCGGTATAGCTTTTTTCTTCCATTGCCTTTCCCTCCATTAACGATCAAGGATTCTATTGCGTCTCCCATATATGAAAGCGCTTTATAATGATTATATACAGGAGGATTGTCTGCGACCACAGCTCCTGCGCGAAACGTCCGATAGGGTGCGCGAAAAGGCGGATATGCCGCCTCAACCGGGAGACAACCACCGTCCTCACGCGCTTCTCCCTACGCCTCTCTAAGCAACCGGAACAAATCCCGGGCGGCTTCCCGCGACAAGGGAATCATCGTCCGCTGCTCATCGTTTAGCACAATATTGTAAGCGCCGTTCTGCCAAGGGGACAGCTCCGCAATCCGGTTCACGTTAACCAGGTAACTGCGATGAGGACGAAAGAACGAGTAACCCGCCAGCTTCTCCTCCAGCTCCTGCAGCGTGCTTTTGCTCGTAATCCGCTGGCCTTCCGCCGTCCATATGCGGATGACCCGCTCCTCGCGCACCGCGTACAGTATCGCCTCGGGATCGACAAGCACATGCTTGTCCCCATCATCGAATAGCAGCTTGCCACGCATACTGCGGGCAGCAGCCTCAGTGGATGGATACGGAGCTATCTGGGGGGCGACATCATAAGCTTCCTGCTTTGGGGAGACTTGCCCTTCATGAACCCTGCTGCGAATTCGCTGCAGGGTTTCCTTTAATCGCATATGGCTGTAAGGCTTCAGCAGATAATCAATCGCATTCAGACCAAACGCCTCGACAGCATACTCGTCATAGGCTGTCGTAAAGACAATCAAGGGCGAGATCGGGGAGGCCTTCAGCATCCGCGCAGCCTGCAATCCTTCCAGCTCCGGCATATGAACGTCGAGAAAGACGACATCCGGCTGCCGTAAGGGAACCAGCTCGAGCAGTTCCCGGCCGTTCGTGGCATAAGGAAGCAGCTCGATATCAGGCTCCTGTTCCAACAGGTAAGCCAGCTCCTCCCTTGCCAATCGTTCGTCTTCCGCTATCATCGTTTTAATTCGCTTCACGGTACCGGCTCCCTTCCGATAGACTGCAGGGGATGCTGAAGGATATGCTGCATCCGCCCTCTGCAAGATTCTCTACGATGAGTCTGGCTTCCTTGCCAAACATGCTGATTAAACGCTGGTTGATATTGTAAATGCCGTTCCCCGTACCCTCGCTGCCGATGATCGGTTGTTCGCCGAGGCTGTCCAGCACCTCAGGGGAGATACCTGCCCCGTTGTCCCGCAGCTGTACAACCGCCATATCGCCCGCCCGCTTTAGGGTCAACTGGATGATGCCCCCGCTCGCTTTATCGCGCAAGCCGTGCTTAATGCTGTTCTCCACCAGCATTTGCAGTGTTGCAGGCGGAATCATAAGCTCGCCTAGCACCGGATCCAGCTGGCATTCAAACGTGAACTGATCCTCAAACCGGATTTGAATAATGTCCAAATAGGCATTCAACAGCTCCATTTCCTCACGAATGGTCGTTCTGCGGGAGGCCATGACCTTGACGTTCAAGCGCATGAACGCCCCCAGCTGCATCGTGGCATGTCTTGCCAGCAGCGGATCACTCCGGATCAACGAATGGATCGCATTGAGCGTATTGAACATAAAATGCGGATTGATCTGCGCCTGCAGAAGCTTAAGCTCCGCCTCTTTCATTAAATGGCTCATCTTCTCGTGGGCCGTGGCCCCGAGCTGGTAAGAAATCAGCTGTCCAAGCCCTTGAGCCATGACCAGTTCAACGCGCCGAATATCCTGCGGTCGCTTGAAATAGAAATGAATGACACCTACAATCTCGTGACCCTCGATCATCGGGACAAGAATGGCGGCGCCGAGCGCCGAATGACGGGGCTGAATATCTTCCGCATTCTCTATGATCCGAAGCTCGCCGGTCGCAATGACATTCTTGGTCAAGTCGGATGTGATCTCTTCTCCGGGATCAATGGTACGGCTGGCGGCACCGGCATGGGCCAGGAACCGCTCCGTATCCGTAATGGCGACTGCCGTTGTTTTCAGCTCGCGCAGCAGCAAGGTGGCCACGGCCTGTGCCGTACGGTACGTCAAGCCCTGCTTCAGATGCGGCAGCGCCGCTTCCGCGATATGGAATGCCTTCTCCGTCTCGTAAGCGGCTGCCCGCTCTTCCTCGGTGAGCGCAACCCGCAGCATCGTCGTGAAGATCGCAATGGAAATGCTGTTGGTCAGCACCATCGGCAGACCGATCAGGTTGACCAGCTCAACCGCGCGGTCCGGCTCATCTGAACAGATCAAAATAACCCCCATGTGCAGGATCGGGGCGAACATCCCCACGAATAACGCTTTTGCCGGCGAGATAACCCGCTCCTGCGAGAAGAATCGGGCCACGCCCCCGGCCAGGGCACCCGTAAGCGGTACGGCGATAGCTCCTGCCAGCCCCGTGTAGCCCCCGATATACAGCAGATGGGCTCCCGCCAAAAGCCCGCCCCCGATGCCAACGCGGGGCCCACCGATCAGCCCGCCAATGACAACGCCGACCAGAGCGGAATGGGCCAGGGCCTGCTCCTCCGTCAGCTGCATCAGCCAGAAGGAGGAGCTCGACTCGCCATTCTCCACCACAACGCCTGCATACACCCCGAGGATACCGAAGAGGCCAAACAGACAGGAATAGATGAACATTCGCGTGCCAGACATCTCTTTGCGGTCCAGCAATTGGCGGAACAACGGAATTCTCGTCAGTATAAACGTCAGGATGAGCAGCATGCCCATCCGTTCGAACAGATGCAGCGTCAACTCCTGCATGGACATCCCTCTTCTTTGGTAGACTAGGAATCTTCAACTGTCGTCAGTAGACGGTATCAATAGATAGGATAGATGTGAATGCGGTTTCATTTCATGCAGTAAAGATTATATAGTACAGCGAGGATTTGGACAATAAAAAGGAATAACATGAAACTTATGTAAAAATATTCACGCAGGGGGTATACCCTTCAGTGCACTCAAAAAAACCATATCCCCCGCAGTTAAGCGAAAGATACGGCCAGTAAGCAGCTGCAAGGCCAAAATATCCGAACTTGTTCCTCGTCCTGATCTGTTAGGTCTCTTTGGAATCGCGAGAGCTTACGAGCCGGTCGAATTGGGTTTTCCAGCTCTTCTCCGGGATATCGACCACTTCCGAATGATCTGATTGGTCACCTCCGATAGCAGCAAACCCAGCGCGATGGCGCCTGAAATCATGAAGGCCTGCGCTCCCAGCTGAACAGCCTGATCAAATTGATTCTGGGCGACATGCCGAAGGGCATTGTAGGCGACTCCGCCCGGTACGAGCGGAATAATCCCCGACACGCTGAACACGATAATGGGCGTCTTGTATTTTTTGGCGAAAAAATGGCTGATGATCGTCACGCAAAAAGCCGCAAACACGGTGGCCGTCACCGGCTCAACCATCATGTTCTGCAGCATAATGTAGAGCAGCCAGCCCACCATGCCGGCAAACCCGCACTGCAGCAGTGCTTTTTTGGGTACGTTGAATATGATCCCGAAGGCCGCCGAAGCAACAAAACTCGTGATGAGCTGCTGTATATAAAAGGTTGCCACCATCTTCACCTCCACTCACACATCTCTTAGAATGACAACGTAAACGCAATTCCCGCTCCGATGGCAAAGGACGTAACAAAAGCCTCCGCGCCTTTGGACAAGCCGGATATCAGATGCCCCGCCATTAAATCGCGGATGGCATTCGTGATCAGCAAGCCCGGTACCAGCGGCATCACGGAACTGATAATGATCGTATCCAGCTGATGGCCGAATCCGTATTTGACCATCCATACGGAGGTTATGCCGATGACCAGCGCTCCCGAGAATTCGGCGAAGAATCGCACCGGTATGACCCGATGCATGAATAGAAAGCAGGAGAAGCCAAGACCGCCCGAAATGGCCGCCGGTACGAAATCCGGCCAGACGCCGCGAAACATAATGAGGAAGCAGCCGCTTGCGATCGCTGACAGGAGAATCAGCAGCCATGTCGGATATATCGCCTGCTCATGTTCGATTTTCTCAAGCGCCCTATGAGCCTCTTCAATCGTCAGCTCACCGAGGCTTATGCTCCGAGACACGCTGTTGACCTGATCGATCTTATCGAGATTGGTTGTCCGATCCGAAATACGAATAAGCCGCGTAATATGCTGAGGCTCCTCCACCGAGAAGATAATCCCGGTCGGAGTCATATAGCAGTGGCTGTTCTCCACGCCGAAAGCCGCGGCGATCCGCATCATCGTATCCTCGACCCGATAGGTCTCGGCACCGCTTTGTAACATGATTTTTCCTGCTAACAAGCAGACCTTGATGATGTCATGCTCCCGCTTCAACAAGTCATTCAAAACGACAATCCTCCTGCTGAACACATTCCGATTCAGAATCTTTGCCTATATTATAGTATCATTACCATGATTAAGCATAGGATATGCTTTAAAGCAGCACTGCAGCAGCTGCAATCGTTCTGAACAAAGTCATCCTCCTACACAAAAAGCCCCCCGAATGATCGGGAGGCTTCTTACTATTTATCCTCGGAATGCAGCCTAATAGGCACCGCGGATGTGCTCCGCTACCCGCTCCTGATAGAAGCGGGCCAGGCGTACCTTTTCCTCCATGGTGAATGAGGGCACTTCCAGCGTGCCCAGATTATCTTCAATCTGACGGACGCTGCGGAAGCCGGGAATGACAGCGCTGACCTCGGGGCAGTCCAGGATCCAGCGCATGGATGCACGAGCCATGTCGCCTCGGCCCTCGGCAATCCAAGCGAGCTCTCTGGCGAGCTCAACTCCTTTTTCGAACCGGAGGCCGGCAAAGGTCTCACCCACGTTAAACTGCTCCCCGTTCGCATTGAAATTCCTGTGATCCCCTTCGCTGAATGTGGTGTTCTCCGTAAATTTCCCGGTTAACAGACCGCTGGCAAGCGGCAAGCGCACCAATATGCCGACGCCCGACGCTTTGGCTTTCGGGTGCAGCTGGGTCAGTGGTTTTTGACGGAACAGATTGAAGATAACCTGCAGGGACCTTACGCCAGGTACCCCCAGGCAAAACAGTCCTTCCTCCACCGTCTCCACGCTGACGCCATAATGCCGGATTTTCCCTTCCGCCTGCAGCTTGTCCAGCACTTCGAACACCCTTCCGTCCTTCAACACATCGAAGGGAGGGCAGTGAACCTGATAGAGATCAATCCGCTCCCGCTGGAGCCGCTTCAGGCTATTCTCGCAATAAAGGCGGATGGAGTCCTCCGAATAGGTCTGAAGATCATGAATGTCTCCTGCACGGCAAAACTTGGTGGCGATATGCACCGAATCTTCCTTGCCCTTGGTTGCGCGTGCGAGCAAATCCTCCGCATGCCCATCTCCATATACGTCGGCCGTATCGAAAAAGTTCACACCTTCGCCGATGGCCCGATCCAATCCCCTCAAGGCTTCCTCATCATTGGTCTCCCCCCATGAACCTCCGATCGCCCAAGTGCCGAAGCTGACCTCGCTAATGTGAAGCTCCGTATTTCCCAATTGTCTGTAGTTCATCGACCATATAGCCTCCTCACCCAACTGCCATACTAGTTCACACTAATAGACTAAACGTTAAATCGCTTTCATTCAATCCATATATGACATTTACCTATTTTCCGCAAGTTGTTGACAAATCATTCCATCATACTTATAATTACAATCATTAGATATCCAACGTTGGATATCCAGTTTTGAAATTATTCTTCACCTATACATCCTAAGGAAGTGACCCAACATGACCAACCTCATCCTGCTCTCATTCCTGCGCCAGCGCCCGATGCACGGCTATGAAATTCAGCAGCTTATTCAGGCCAGCCGCATGGACCTATGGACGAATATACTATCCGGCTCCATCTATTATGCACTTAACAAGATGGAAAGCGACGGTCTGATTGCAGCCACCGCTGAAGAGCGGACCGGTGCGAGACTTCGCAAAATTTACAGTATTACGGATGAAGGCGAGAAGTTATTCCAGAAGATGATCCGCGAAACCTTGACGCTTCCTCCCCATACCGTCAAATCCAACTTCTCTCTTGGATTGGTCTGGATCGAGAACATTCCCAAGCAGGAAGCGGTGGAATTGCTGCAGCAAAACCTCAAGCAAGTGGAAGAATCGCTGGCACAATGGCGTTCAGGTAAAGAAATCAAGGGACAGTACGGCTTATCGAAGATCGCTCTTGCTACCTTCGATAATGCGATCTCAAGCCTGGAACAAGACATCGCCTTTCTCAACAAGATCATAACACTCGTTCAAGAATAAGCCTCAGCATCAGCTGCGGCTTTCATTTCCGGTCAATATCCAACGTTGGATATATAATATTGGTTAATAAGGAACGTGAATACGAGATGATGTTACCTGCTCTCATTCAAGCGAAAGGTTTAAGAAAAACCTATGGTCAGCGAACGGTCGTACATGATGTGGCTCTAGATATACGAGAAGGTGAAGTGCTTGCGATCATCGGGCCGAACGGCATGTCCATTGCCGTTTCTCCGTAAGGCGATATCTCTGGCATCTGGATGCCCCTCATGATTCTTGCGGGCTCACGGTCCTTATCCTCGGCGCAGCCGCATGGACCTTCCGCTGGGATGCGGAGCAGCCTGCCGGATGGAAGCGGGCAGCTGCGAAGAAAGCGGCGTCGATGTAACAGCGTACAAAAATCCAATGAGCCCCTTGTATAAAAGACACCTCATGCGGTATACTGAACAACAATATTAACATCAGGCCGATGAAGAGCTTCCAACTCCGAGGCGTTCTCGTCAAGGGGATCTGATCCTATAATCGATCAGACATCTCCCTAAGTTAACCGGACCCGCCCGTTACCGCGGAATCAAAGTGGATTGAACACGGACCAACCTGTTTCGTGATTAGGTTACGGTTCAATCAATTTGGGTGGCACCGCGAGCGCATAAGCGTCCCTCGTCCCATATGGACTAGGACGCTTTTTTATTTTTTTCAGAAGAAGGAGCGCGGTGATTATGCTAGATATGAAATGGATCAGAGAGAGCACAGAAAATCAGGAAGAACTGCAGCGAGTGGCTGACCAGAAAGGCATCGCCCTGTCGGTTGCCGAACTTGTCCGGCTGGATGACCAGCGCCGGACACTGCTGCTGGCCGTGGAGAGATTGCGGCAGCAGCGCAATGCCATCTCGCAGGAGATCAGCACGCTCGTGCGACAAGGTAAACAGGAAGAAGCCGAGCGGACGAAACAACAGGTCAAGGACATCAACGATCAGTTGGGCAAGCAGGAAGCGTTATACCGGGAGGTTGACGACGCCTACAACAAGCTGCTCATCCTTGTACCGAATATCGTTTCGCCGGATACGCCAGTCGGAGCTTCGGATGAGGACAATGTAGAGATCAGACGGGTTGGCGAGCCCCCCGTGTTTGATTATGAATACAGGGATCATGTCACGCTCGGCGAGCTGCACCGGATGATCGACATTCCCCGCGGCGTCAAAACCGCCGGCACACGCAGCTACTACCTGACCGGCATCGGCGCCATGCTGCATCGGGCCGTCCAGCAGCTTGCAGTGGATATGCTGGTCGCCAAGGGTTTTACCCTTATGGACGTACCGTTAACCGTTAGGACCGAGGCCATGGAGAACACAGCCTTCTTCCCGCTTGGTCAAGATCAGGCTTTTCAAATTATGGAGCAGGATAAGTGGCTCGTCGGTACGTCGGAAGTGCCGTTGGTATCGTTCTATAGCGGTGAAATCGTCGATGTGACGCAGCCGATTCGCCTGGCAGCAGCATCGCTGTGCTTCCGGAGCGAGGTCGGCTCGGGCGGCCGGGACGTCCAGGGCCTGTATCGGGTGCATCAGTTCGCGAAGGTGGAACAGGTCGTTCTTTGCGAGGCCAGCGGGGAAGCCTCGGAGCAGCTTCTGCAAGAGATCACAGCCAATGCCGAGGAGCTGCTACAGAAGCTCGAACTGCCTTACCGTGTCGTTGCCGTCTGTACCGGGGATATGTCGCAGAAAACGTACAAGCAATACGACATCGAGACATGGATGCCAAGCCGCGGGGCTTATGGGGAGACTCACTCGTCGTCGAATCTGCTCGACTTTCAGGCGCGTCGCTCGAACATCCGCTATCGGGACGCAGAAGGCAAGCTGCGCTACTGCCACACCCTGAACAACACAGCCGTCGCTTCGCCGCGAATTCTCATCCCGCTGCTGGAGAACCATCAGCAGGCCGACGGTTCGATCCTCATTCCAAAGGCGCTCAGACCTTACATGAACGGGATGGAGCGGATTGAGCCTCCAAGTGAAACAAAATGAACAAAACCAACATAATCTGAACATTCCACAGCGCAGCCGTCAAGGCTGCGTTGTTTTGCTATTATTACCTTCTTAACAAAAAGCTTGCCAAAGCTCCGTCATAAATACACCGAATGGGATTCACCGATAATTAGATCAGAATAAAGGCATATATTATATGGAGCAGTTATATAACACAAGAAAAGGTTCCTCTTTATGCGGTCTGGCTTCTGTGAAGGTTCTTCGAAGTACATTTTTCTTATGGATTAAGTAGGTATATAATGTTCGTTATATAGGGATATCAACTATCGATAATAGATTTCATATTTTCCAACATCCAGACGGATGTCTTCTCCCTATATAAAAACTTACCGTGCCGCGCACGAATAAGGAGGTCAACCCATATGACAGAACCCCATCTTGATCATACAGCGCCCAAAACGCTTCGCGATATCCCTATTTCCATCCTGGATCTCGCCCCGATTACAGTGGGCAGCACAGCTGCACAGTCGCTGCGGAATACACTCGATCTGGCCCAGCATGCCGAAAAGTGGGGGTATCACCGCTACTGGCTTGCCGAACACCACAATATGCCGGGGATCGCCAGCTCGGCCACTTCGGTCGTCATTGGCCATGTCGCCGGGGGCACGAGCAAGATCCGCGTCGGATCCGGCGGCATTATGCTGCCGAACCACGCTCCCCTGGTTATAGCCGAACAGTTCGGGACCCTCGAATCGTTGTATCCCGGCCGGATTGATCTCGGTCTTGGCCGTGCGCCGGGATCGGATCAGCTCACATCCCGGGCACTCCGCCGCGGTCCGGGCAGCGACGGGCAGGATTTCCCGGATCGCCTCGGCGAGCTGCGGAATTACTTCCAGCCCACCTCAGGCTCGTCCATGCGTATTCGGGCGATTCCCGGTGAAGGCCTGCATGTACCGATCTGGCTGCTCGGCTCCAGCGGTTTCAGTGTGCAGCTGGCAGGCCAGCTGGGGCTTCCGTTCTCTTTTGCAAGCCACTTTGCTCCGGATTATCTGATGGCCGCGCTCGATCTGTACCGTACCAGCTTCCACCCTTCATCCGAGCTGAGCAAGCCGTATGCCATGATCGGCGTGAACGTAATCTGTGCCGACACGGACGAGGAAGCGCAGCATCTTGCTACCTCGCCGTACCAGCAGTTCCTGAACATCATCCGCGGCCGTACCGGCCAGCTGAGCCCGCCGGTGGACAGCATGGATGATCTGTGGAACCTGCAGGAGCAGGCTATCGTGAAGCGCCAGCTCAGCTTCTCCGCCATCGGCAGCCCTGCAACCGTACGTGCGCAGTTGGAGGAGTTCCAGCAGTCGACGAACGCAGACGAGATTATTGTCGCAGCCGCCATCTACGATCATGAGGCACGCCTGCGTTCATATGAGCTGCTGGCGGATGTCGTCGGTATCAAATAAATGCTATACCAAAAAGACCAGCCAAACCCGGTATTCCGGTGCTTGACTGGTCTTTTTTTCTTTATATATTAGAGCGTCAATCCGCCATCAATTGTAACCAGCGAGCCTGTCATGTAGCTGGAGTCCGGGGAAGCCAGGAAGGCAACCACGTTCGCGATTTCATCCGCCTCAGCCGGACGTCCCATCCGCATGTTGCCCACTTCCTCAGGCACGTAGCCGCCTTCCATGAAGGACTTGGCCACCGCTGCCGTAAGCGGCGTCTGAACGCCGCCCGGACAAATCGCGTTCACGCGAATGCCCTGCTTCACGTATTCCAGCGCTGCTCCCTTCGTCAAGCCTACCACCGCATGTTTGCTTGCCGAATAAGCGGCTGCACTGTGCTCGCTGCGGATACCCGCCGTGGAAGCGGTATTAACGATATGTCCGCTGCCCTGCTCTTTCATGACTTTCAACACATATTTCATGCCAAGGAAAGCGCCCTTGACGTTCACAGACATTTGACGGTCAAATTCATTCTCGTCGATGTCGTCCAGCATCGAGAACTTCTGCATGATGCCTGCATTGTTGAAGAAGAAATCGATTCGGCCGTAAGCTTCAACCGCCTTGTTCACATAGTTCTGAACATCCTCGGTTTTTGTTACATCCGCTTGCACGAAGATTCCCTCTCCGCCCTGTTCCTTGATCAAACGCAGCGTTTCTTCGCCGGCTTCCTTGTTGAAGTCAACGAGCACTACCGTTGCACCGTTCTCTGCCAATTTCAAGCTGCTGGCTCTGCCGATCCCGCTGGCTGCGCCTGTAATGACAGCGATCTGTTTGTTATCGGACATGAAATAACACTCCCCTTGATGATAAGATAAATTAGGTCTGACCGAGTAGTATCACGAACATTTCTGCCGTCTACAGCCTATAGACAAGCCAATGGAAGAATGACTTACTTCGCAAAATATCCGCCATCAATCGGCAGCTCAACGCCTGTAATATAAGAAGACTCATCCGAAGCAAGGAACAATACGCCGCGAGCGATATCTTCCGCTTTGCCCAAGCGTGGAAGCGGAGTCTGGGATTGGAACCATTGCATCATTTGCTCATCCTTGAACAAGTCCACGGTCATTGGCGTTTCAATGTAGCCAGGGTGAACCGAATTACAGCGGATGTTATGCTTCGCAAAGTCAACGGCTGTGGCTTTAGTCAGCATGCGCACCGCGCCTTTGCTTGCCGTGTAGGGACCAGCGCCGCTGCCGCCTGTCAGGCCGGCAATGGAGGAGATGTTGACGATGGAACCGCCCCCGGCTTCGATCATGTGCGGAATGACATATTTCTGACCGAGGAATATGCTCGTAACGTTAATCGACATCGTCTTCTCCCAGCCTTCCACCGTCAAATCCATGAACGGCGTTGCATTGGAGACACCGGCATTGTTGACCAGAATGTCGATTTTGCCGAATTTTTGAACCGTCTCGTCTACAACACGAACCCAATCTTCCTCAGAAGCTACGTTATGCTTGAATCCGATCGCTTTGCCGCCAAGCGCTTCAATCTCGGCTACGACGTCTTTGATCTTGTCTTCCTGAAGGTCCGTAATCGCAACCTTAGCTCCCTCTTGCGCAAACAAAAGAGCGTCAGCTTTACCCATACCACCTGCTGCACCCGTAATGATTGCTACTTTATTGTCTAATCTCCCCATGAGAATACCTCCTGATATATTAGTCGTTAGTTTGGCTATCTTCATTGGACTGCCCGATCTTAAGCTGCAGATGTTCAATCATCTTCTCATATGAAGCGATCAACACATCCATCTCCTGATCCGAGAAATCCGACCATAAGCCTTCATTCAAATCACGGTACTTCGCAATCATCCGGGCTTCAACTTCACGGCCCTGCTCCGTAATCTTAAGATAGACCTGACGTCTGTCCTCGATTGACGCCACCCGTTCAATATAACCCTTGCTGACCAGCTTGTTGCTCAAGTTGGTCACAGCCGACAGCGTAACATTCAAGGCATTGGCAAAATACGAGCTGGTCTGCTGCCCCTCATACGCCAAAGTCTGAAGCACGTAGTACTGGGGGCCGGTCAAATCATTGTCCAGAATCTTGGCATAGTTCGCCACAAGCGTCATCATCTGACGAGCCACCATGTTAGATAATTGTTCCCTCTTATCCAGTTTCATCACCTCGATGCACAACGAAGTACTTACAAATATATTACAAATTTAAATAGTTAAAAGCTTTTAACAATCTAAATTGTATACCCTTTCATATCGCTCGTCAACCACGATAAAATGCCCAATCTGGTTGTTATTCCCATCGTCGCAAGTAGAGAAGACGAAATGCGCCCAAAGTGAATCTCGCTTGATCGAACCAAGCAAGGATTTTAGTGGATATCGCGTTCTAATCTATAGAAAAAAAGAGCACCCTCAGGTGCTCTTGAGAGTAAATCCATCCTCGTTTCGGCATATCCGTTACGAGAAATAGCCGGTATTCATAGTAGGCGCGAGCCGCGCTTTCTCTGCCATTCCCAGTGGCGAAGAGTGAGATCACCGCTTCAGTAAATCCGCCATTCCGATCCGACGAGACAAGGGCAGCTAATTGATGAAGTCGCACGAAATAGGAGATCCCTAATACGCGGCGTCCGCTAACAAAAAAAGGCACCACCCTAAGGTGATGCCTTCCAAGCCTTTTGTTACCCTGCCGTATCCATCCGCGCATTCAGCGTGAGTTGACGCAGCTGATCGAGTGTCATGCGATCTACGAAGCGCGAGAACTTCTCTTTCTTCTTGCCGTTCTCCTGATAGACGACGATCAGCTTCAGGATGATCGGGGCCAGCTGCTCCGGCGCTAAATCCTTATGCAGCGGCTTTGCCAGAGCAACCTTCAACCCTTTCGGCTCTCCACCTACATAGATATCATAGGTATTTCTCATCTTAATAACGGCAATATCCTTCAGCAGCGGTTCACTGGTGCCGAGCGCGCAGCCGGCGTAACCGATCTTTAGCGGATTAGGTACAGGATGATCGGCGATCGCTTCATCCAGCATCTTCGCAACATCCAGTCCCGAATCCTCCGCCCCCCGGCAGAAGTTGCAGGTGATCAGGCTCTTGGAGACAAAACCGGCAGGATGAACCTGAAGTCCGGCGGCTTCCAGCTTAGCCTTTGCTTCTTCCACCCGCTCTGCGTCCATCTCCACGTAGAGCTGTTTAAAGGTAGTCATCTCGATGCGGGCATCCTCACCCACGATGGAGCCCAATACGGACAGCTGATCCGGGCGGAACAGCGTTCCGCCCACTTCAAAGCCGGGTGTCACTGCGAATTTTTGCGTTGCCAATGTCTACACCCCCATCAAGTCGCCCTAATAATCATATCTTTGCTAGGTTGCTTCATACACTATATATGAACGGTCAGTCTGCTTTCGTTATACCTTCATTCGCTGCAGGCGAAGGGCATTCAGCACGACCGATACAGAGCTCAGTGCCATGGCGGCCCCGGCCACCCAAGGTGCCAAAAGCCCGATGGCGGCAATCGGAATGCCAAGCGAGTTATAGCCCAGCGCCCAGAACAGGTTCTGACGGATGTTGCTCATCGTCTTGCGGCTCATGTAGATGGCATCCGGAATGCTGTTCAGGTCGCCCTTCATCAGCGTCACGTCAGCAGCTTCCATCGCCACATCCGTACCTGTTCCGATAGCCATTCCAATGTCAGCAACCGCAAGTGCCGGCGCATCGTTAATGCCGTCGCCAACCATGGCGACCTTCTTACCTTGCTGCTGGAGCTTCTTCACTTCATCTGCCTTGCCTTCGGGCAGCACCTCAGCACGCACATGGTCGATGCCAACCTGCTTCGCGATGGCCTGTGCCGTGCGTTCATTGTCACCGGTAATCATGATGACCTCGATGCCCATTTCTTTCAATCTCGCTACAGCAGCACGGGACGTCTCCTTGATCGTATCCGCCACAGCCACAAGACCCGCATATTGGCCGTCTACCGCTGTCAGCATGGCAGTCTTACCCTCGGTTTCAAGCTCTGACATTCTGCCGAGGATCGAATCAATCGGTACGTTATGCTGTGCCATCAGCTTGCGTGTGCCTACCAGCACCTCATGCCCTTCCACGCTGGCACGGATGCCGTAACCTGGAATGGCTTCAAAATGCTCGGCAGCCGGAAGCTGCGTACCTTTTTCCTCAATCCCGGCCACAATCGCTTCAGCAAGCGGATGCTCGGAGCTCTTCTCAGCAGATCCGACCAGACGAAGGAACAGCTCTTGTTCCAAGTTATTCACTTCCACATCGGTCAACTCGGGTTTACCTTTCGTGACTGTTCCTGTTTTATCCAGAATAATCGTATTGATTTTATGGGTAGACTCCAGATGCTCCCCGCCCTTGAACAGGACGCCCAGTTCTGCAGCACGGCCCGAACCCGCCATGATCGAGGTCGGTGTAGCCAGACCCAGCGCACACGGACAAGCAATAACCAGAATCGCAATAGCAATTTCTAACGATTGCGCGAAATTACCAGGCGCTATCCAGAAGTACCATACGAGGAAGGCAACAATCGCTATGCCAACCACGATCGGAACGAAGATGCCGGAGATGACATCAGCGACCCGCTGAATCGGAGCTTTGGAGCCTTGTGCTTCCTCAACCACCTTGATAATTTGGGCTAGAGCGGTCTCTTTACCCACTTTCGTCGCTTCAAGCGTCAAGCGCCCGTTCTTGTTTATGGTAGCGCCGATAACAGCATCGCCCGCTTTTTTCTCAACCGGAATGCTCTCACCTGTCAGCATCGACTCATCTACTGCCGACGTGCCTTCAACTACTTTACCGTCCACCGGGATTTTCTCACCCGGCTTTACTAATACAAGATCACCCACCAGGACCTGTTCCACCGGGATGGTCATCTCCTGACCGTCACGAACGACCAGCGCCGTTTTGGCTTGAAGACCCATCAGGGTTTTAATGGCCTCCGAGGTACGGCCTTTGGCCAGGGATTCGAACAGTTTCCCCATAATGACCAGCGTGATCAGCACCGCACTCGTTTCATAGTACATTTCGGGCCCATGGTGTGCATTTGCTCCGGCAGCGGCCCAATCGATCGTTAAATACAGACTGTAGAAATAGGCTGCCGAGGTACCGAGTGCGACCAGAACGTCCATATTGGCGCTTTTGTTGCGAAGAGCCTTATAGGCTCCCACGTAGAACTGTTTTCCGATAAAAAACTGTACCGGCGTTGCCAGGATCAGCTGGAACCAAGGGTTCATGAACAGATCAGGCATCCAGATCCAGGAGGTGAAGGAGAAATGACTCACCATGGCCCAGAGCAGCGGCAGCGACAGTATCGCCGACAGGAGTAGCTTCCGCTTTTGCTTGGTGATGGCCTCCTTGCGGTGACCTTCCTGATCAAGCGTCTCCTGTTTGGAAACCGCCTGATACCCGAGCTTCTCCACACGCTGTTGAATATCGCTAAGGCTTACCTCTGCGGGATTGAATTCCACCCGGGCCGTCTCCAGTGCAAAATTGACGTTGGCCTGATTAACACCTGGCATCTTGCTTACCACTTTCTCGATTTTCGAAGCACAAGCGGCGCAGTACATGCCAATCAGCTGCAGGTCCACTGTTTCCTTTGCTGTTCCGTAACCCAGCTTTTCAATTTTCTCTTCCATCTGCTGGACGGTAACCACATTCGGATCAAATGTAACCGACGCTTTTTCCAGCGCAAAATTCACATTCGCTTCCTGGACGCCTTCCATTTTGTTTAGGCCCTTCTCAATCCGATTCGCACAGGCGGCACATGTCATACCCGTTAACTGCAGCGACGTTTTCTTCTGTTCCAATGTTGTTCCTGCTCCCATCTTCTCCTCACCCCTCTTCATCCTCGTGCCGTTTGGTTAAACTACGTTATATCCTTGTTCCTCGATAATTTCTTTGATTTTATCCAAATTGACTTTGCCTGCGTCATATTTGACGGAGACCGTGCCTGCCTTCAAATCCACATGACCCTCGATGTTCTCATTCTTTAAAGCTCCCTCAATGGAATTCACGCAATGCATGCAAGACATACCTTCTACTTTTATTGTTACCTGTTCCATGTTCAATCTCTCCTTTGGGTTATGAATTTATTTTGAGCAGCCCTTCTAAAAGCGTGCCCGGAATAAGTTTTGAACTGGTTGTTCTCGTTTCTTGATGTTAGTATACCCCCCTACCCTATATATAGTCAATGGGTTTTCTCATTTTTTTTGAAAAATTATGTCCTCGCTATGAATTAACCGCATAACCATGCGCTATTCTTCACCCTGAATAAACACTTACTGCCACCTTTAGAAGGTGGCAGCTCCATGGACACTCATCATAACCAGACCGTCTCCAGCCAGGAATTCCATTATTTCATTAACTTGTTCATGGTTGTTAACAGCTCGGTAATAACATCGTCGTCACCTTCCTGCAGGCGTTCCACCACACAGCTCTTCATATGATGCTCAAGCAGCAATTTGCTGACGCCGTTCAAGGCCGACTGGATCGAGGAGATCTGGTTTAATACATCATCACAGTACGTATCCTTCTCAATTAAGCCCTTTACACCGCGAATCTGTCCTTCAATCCGGTTCAACCGGCTGACGAGATTGCTTTTCGTTTTATCGGAATGATGGCTCTTCCGTTCACTGGTTACTGCGCATGCATCATGTACATGTTTCTCGACTGTCATACCCATTCCCCCCTTGATCACATTACTTCATCTTATTCTAACCCTATTCTCAGTATATCATATAGCCCCCCACCCTATAAAGCCCAGCTTATGGAATATATAACCCGACTATATCCGGATTTACATCGGGATCGATTCATTTATTGAGATTTTAGAACGATTCATATAACATGGTCAAAAGGTAATCATCATTTTACGGGAGTGAATAAAATGAGCCGTATCACCATACTGATCGCGGATGACGAATCCGAGATTGCGGATCTGATTGAGTTGCATTTAAAAAAAGAAGGTTACCACTGCATTAAAGCGCGCAATGGCCAGGATGCCATTCATGCGGTTCAAACGTATCCGATTGATCTGGCCATCTTGGATATTATGATGCCCAAGCTCGACGGCTATGAGGTAACCCGGCAAATTCGCGAAAAGTTTTTACTGCCTATTATTTTTCTCAGTGCCAAAATCTCGGACCTTGATAAGATCGAGGGGTTGGTGCGAGGGGCGGATGATTATATGACCAAGCCGTTCAACCCCATGGAATTAGTAGCTCGCGTGAACGCTCATCTCAGGCGTACCAAGCAGTTGAGTCAGTCAGCAGCGGAAGTGAATAAACCTATCGTGGAGATCGGGGGCGCCGTCATTTATCCGGATCAGCGAGTGGTCGAGCTCTACGGTAAGCCCATTGAATTGACGCCAAAAGAATTTGATATCTTGTATCTGCTCGCCAGGCATCCCAAAAAAGTCCATAGTGCCGAACATATATTTCAGCAGGTATGGGGCGAAGACTACTATGAAGGCAGAAACACGGTGATGGTACATATTCGTACGCTGCGGAAAAAGCTCGGGGAAGATACCAACAAGCATAAACTGATCAAGACGGTATGGGGAGTAGGTTATACCATCCATGTCTAACATGATATTTAGCTTTCGGACTAAAATGATTCTGCTGCTCATGGCTAGTATGCTTGCATCCGGCGGTATTACCTTTGGGATCTATAAAGCTCTCCAACTGTACTATCGTTCTGAAGTTTTGTTTGAGAATCCGTTAACTCGAATTCGATATTTCATGAGGTACGAAATTGGAGATGTGAACTCGTTTTTAATTATTTTTGTACCGCTTGCCATCATGTTTTTCTTCTTGTTCACCAAGCCTTATGCTAAATACTTCAAAGAAATCTCCAAGGGGATCCATCAGCTCGCAGCCGGCAATTTCATTGATCGGGTCCATATTACGTCCAAAGATGAGTTCGGTACGATTGGGCGAGATATTAATTTAGCCATGGATAACCTGCGGGAAGCCGTAGAACGGGGCGACTCTGCTGAGAGCAGCAAGGATCAGCTGGTTCTAAACCTGGCCCATGACTTGCGTACACCGCTGACCTCCGTTATCGGGTATCTGGATTTCATTATTAAAGACAATCAGCTGACTCCGGAGCAGTCCAGGCACTATGCCCATATCGCTTACACCAAGTCTCAACACTTGGAGAAACTTATCGATGAGTTATTTGAAATCACCCGAATGAACTACGGCAAGGTCCAGCTTGAGAAGAACATGATCGATCTCGATGAGCTGCTTAACCAACTGAACGAGGAATTATATCCTATATTTGAAAAAAACGGCCTTACCTCCAGAATGAACATTGCGGAGCAGCTGATTATAGGCGGAGATGGAGATTTACTGGCGCGCGTATTTGAGAATCTCCTCACCAATGCGATCCGGTATGGGAATGATGGCCAATTCATAGACATTCAGGCATATGTGGATGCCGATGAGGTTGTCGTTCAAATCATCAACTATGGGGATTGTATTGAACCTGAGGAGCTTCCGCATATCTTCGATATGTTTTACACCGGCGATCGGGCACGAAGCCATCAAACGGGAAGCACGGGGCTCGGACTCTTCATTACCAAAAACATCGTGGAGCAGCATGGTGGAACCATTTCCGCACAGAGCAGCATGATCCGTACAATCTTCGAGGTGCGTTTGCCCAAGGGCGATTCATTTATTTAAGAAAAATGCTCTTGGCCCGTGCCAAGCACTTCTTCAGCATCCGCACGATTCATGCCGTAGTAAAAATACATGCTCATAGAAAGGTTAGGCATTCGAAAAGTATCCAGCCATGAAAAAAGGATGCCCATCAGATCCAACATCTGATGGGGCATCCTAATTTCCACGTCCAGTTATAAATGATCTTAATAAATCGTCCGCCCCTGCTCATCCGGCACGCCGGATTTACGGAGGAAATATGTGTTGATTACATCCCGCCAATGCTTC
Source organism: Paenibacillus sp. NPDC058898 (assembly GCF_049316025.1). Taxonomy (NCBI): domain Bacteria; kingdom Bacillati; phylum Bacillota; class Bacilli; order Caryophanales; family Paenibacillaceae; genus Paenibacillus; species Paenibacillus sp. NPDC058898. The sequence goes on from NZ_JBMOSM010000005.1 coordinate 366,832, forward strand.
GCATGCTCGGCTTGATCAGTCAGCCGGTCCGTCACCTGAGCGAAACGCTCCGGATCGACCATTCCTTCCAGCGAGGTCCATGCCTCAAGCAATCCAGCCGCTGCTTGCGCCCCGTCAAAATGCGCATCATAGATATGCTGAATCACCGATTTACCGGATTTCAACACATGGGAATACGGCACATGATGGAAGAACAGCAGCAGCTCGTCAGGGCAATCCGTCAGCGAATCATATCGAACCCTATTCGGCTGGAAGTACTGTGCGGTATAGCCTGTGCCCGACGCCACCGTGCGGTCGACGCCCATTCCGTCCCGGTCCGCGAAATGGTACGTACCCCACCTTGAATATTCATAGCCGTCCACATCCGGACCGTAATGCGTATGCGGCGTAATCATCCAGCCCACCCCGAGCGGAGAGGTGTAGCTTTCATAGATCGGCCACGATTGCATCAGTATGTCGCATACCGTGTTGACCACCATGTCGTCATTGCCGAAGGTTAGTCTCGTCCATTCTTCCGCGATCCCCTCTGAGGACAATTCCGGATCCCAGATCAGGCGTCCGAAGCCATACAGATTCGCCTGCGCCAAGGTGTGACCCGTCCAGTTCTCATCATTTCCAATGTTGGAAACGGCAGCGATTCCGCTGTATTTCATGCCGTGCAGGGAACCATTCACGATCTTCTTCACCTCGGACCCCGCCCCATTCGCATAGGTATCGAAATCCAGCACCTCTTTCCATTGCGGCACCAGATAGCATACGTGACGCTGCTGTCCGGTATATTCCTGGGCGGCCTGGAACTCGAGCACTTGATTGGTCTCTTTCAAACTGCCAAACAGCGGCGATACCGGTTCCCGCACTTGAAAGTCCATGGGCCCGTTCTTAATCTGCAGCAGCACATTGTCCTTAAACCTGCCGTCCAGCGGGGTAAAATGATCATAGGCCGCCCGTGCGCGGTCTGTGAAGCGGTCGCGCCAATCCTGCATGCAGTTGTAGACGAAGCAGCGCCAGATGACGAGCCCGCCATGCGGCTCCAAGGCTTCAGCCAGCATATTGGCGCCATCGGCATGGTCCCTGCCATAGGCAAACGGGCCGGGGCGATGCTCCGAATCCGCCTTCACCAGGAAGCCGCCAAAGTCCGGAATATGATCGTAAATCTCATTCGCCGTGTCCTTCCACCATTGCTGAACCTCTTCGTTCAGCGGATCGGAGGTCGATACGCCGCCGATATGCAGCGGAGCCGCAAAGTTAATGCTCAAGTACAATGTAATCCCATATTCCCGGAAGATATCCGCGATCTTCGCAATCGTCGGCAAATATTCCGCGGTAATGAATTTCGTCTCGATCTCGTGCACATTGACGTTATTAATGGAGATGGCATTCATACCCACGGAAGCCAACAGACGAGCGTAATCTCTCACGCGATCCAGATTTTCGGCAAACCGTCCGTTTTCGTAAAAAATCGAGTTCCCCGAGTACCCGCGTTCCACAGAGCCGTCGGCATTATCCCATTGATTGATCATCCGCAGTCCGTTCGCTGGCTGCTCGGTCACGTTCAGTCCAGTTAACGGTTGGTCAGAGGCCAGCAATCTCAATAAATGAAACATCCCATATAATACGCCTTTACCGGATCCACCGATCAATACCAACTTCTCCTGCTGCCCTTGGATTGAATGCTCCAGCTGAAAACCTTCTGCGCCTAGCTGGGCTGCCATCCGGCCCCTATCTCGACCTGATCTGTCCCCGCCTGAGCCGACCCCATCCATTTCTCCCATGTCTGCTTCAGCTGCCGCAAGAATGCATACCTCGAGATAAGATGAAGCCGGGGCCTCGACCGTGATGACCGGTACAATCCCCAGCATGGATTGGCACGCACGCTTCAGTTCCTCAATGGCAGTGTTCGCAACCCGCGACTGCTGCAGGTCCGCTACAATCGTGCCGAGCAGTCTGCTGTATCCGGAGGCAAGCTCCCGGTCCTTGATGGGCGCATACTGCAGCCACGCTTTATATAAAGTGCTGTTCAATGTAAACTCCCCCTTTTTGTCCAAAGTCAACGTTTCTCCCCAGCATCTCACTGTTTTCAACGCCTGCTTCCTTAAGCTCGAACATGCAGACGCCGGCCACAAGGACCGGCATCATGACAAACTGATGGCGTCTTCAGCCGCCTGTATTATCGCTATTGTTATATAAAATGATAGCTTAAGCCCTAGTATCCTTACACCTTAATCGTATGCTCCACCAACCGGTGAAACGCCGGTTTCGGCTGATGCCGCTCATCGAACAGGAAGGGCCAATTCTTCCGTCCCTGTACCGGGAAATCGTCCAGCCAAGTGTAATCGTCGGCTGCGCCCCAGAAGGTGACGGACGTAATATGTTCCCTGTACTCCTTCAGAATGCCGAACATTGCCTCGTACCGCTTGGCTTGAGCCTCCAGAAGCTCTTCTGGCGCTTCGGTCAGATCCTTCCGCTTGTCGTCAAACCGGAACATCGACACATCGAGCTCCGTGAGCTGAAGCTGCAGGCCGAGCGATGCATACTTCTCGATCGCGGCGCGGATATCGTCAAGACCCGGATCGTACAGATTCCAGTGTGCCTGCAATCCTATGCCATGGATCGGCGTTCCTTGATCCAGCAGCGACTTGACCAGTGTATGGATTTTGTCCCGCTTGTTCGGATGGGACTCATTGTAATCGTTATAGAATAACAGCGCGGACGAGTCGGCTTCATGAGCATACTCAAATGCCTTGGAGATAAACTCCGGACCGGCAATGTCCAGCCACTTGGATGGACGAAGCAGCTCGGCGCCTTCATCGGCAATGACCTCGTTGACGACGTCCCAGGCGTAAATATCATCCTTGTACCGCTTTACGACCGTATCGGTATGCGATTTCAACCGTTCAAAAAGCGTGGCTTTATCCACCAAATCCCCGTTTTTGTCTACGAACAGCCAGTCGGTTGTTTGGTTATGCCACACCAGCGTATGGCCGCGCATCTTCATCCCATGCTTGCGGGCGAAGGTGACGAGTTGGTCCGCATCCTTGAACGTATATCTATCCTCCGCCGGATGCACGCTGACAAACTTCATTTCATTTTCCGCTGTGATGCTGTTGAAATGATAGGATAGCAATTCCTCTTGCGTTTCGATCGTCCGCGGGCTCACGGCCGCTCCAATGAGAAAGTCATTCGCGAACCATTCCTTAAGCCTCGGTTCATTTCGCTGCGTGTTGGACACATCCAGTCCCTCCTTAAATTATAGATAATAGCAAGATTGATGGTTATGATCGTGATGCCACAGGCATCGGTTGGTCGACAGCCATCCATTCATGCCCCGAACCACGCACCGTGCGCATAGGGAGTAGTTCGCACGATGTACTTAAATTAGCGGCTCCCGGAGCTCAGCCTTTCACGCCGCCCAGAGTCATCCCTTGTACGAAGTATTTTTGCAGGAACGGATATACCAGAATGATCGGCACGCTGGCCACAATGGTCATCGTTGCCCGAATGGAGGTCGGCGTAACCTGATTCGCACCGCTCTCGGAGCTTGCAAACTGGCTTGCGTAATCGTTGCCCGAATTCAGCGATGAGTTCGAATTCTGGAGTATTTTCATCAGTTCATACTGCAGGGTGCTAAGCTCACTGTATGAAGAGTTGTACAAGAATACGTCAAACCAGGAATTCCACTGGGATACCGCCGTAAACAGCGATACCGTAGCAAGCACGGGCACGCATAGCGGAAGCACGATTTTCATGAAAGTCGTTAATTCGCCGGCGCCGTCGATCCGGGCCGATTCCAGAATTCCCTCTGGTAGTCCTTCAATAAAGGAACGGATGACGATCACGTTAAACACGCCGATCAGGCCTGGAATGATGTACACCGAGAAGGTGCCCAGCATGCCCAATTCGCGAATCAGCAGGAAGTTCGGAATCAAACCGCCGCTGAAATACATCGTTAAGATGAAAGCAATCGATACGAATTTACGCAGCACATATTCCGGACGGCTGATCGTATAGGCGACCATGGCACAGCAGAATACCGAGGTAATCGTTCCGATCACCGTACGCAGAACCGAGATGAAGGTAGCGTGAAATATCGTTGCTTCGTTAAATACATATTTATAATTCTCCCACGTGAAATCCCGCGGCCATAAATAAATGCCGCCTTTCACCGAATCCGTCGCATTGTTGAAGGATACCGCGAGCGTATTGATGAACGGGTATAACGTGATAATCATGAGACAGATCATAAACACCATGTTAAAGGTATCGAATAACCGGTCCGCAGGAGACTTGAACCGGGCATGAGCTCGTGGTGAATCTGACATCTTCGCCATATGAATCCTCCTGTACGTTTTCTGATAGAGAACGGTCCTCGCAAGCTTTCGCTTAGAACAATCGATCTTCGCCCAGTCTCTTCGCGATATGGTTGGCCGTGAACAAGAGTATGAAGCTGACGACCGTCTTGAACATACCGGCTGCAATCGAGAGCGAGAAGTTGCCCATCTGAATACCGTATTTCAGCACGAAAATATCCAGGTTCTCGGAATAATCCACGTTCATGCCATTGCCAAGCAAATATTGCGGTTCAAAACCGGATTCGAGCAGGTTGCCGATATTCATAATCAACAGGATGATGAATACTGGTTTCAGTCCCGGCAAGGTGATGTTCCAGATCCGTTGAAAGCGTCCGGCGCCATCGATTTCCGCCGCCTCGTACTGCGAGGGATCGATCATCGTCATGGCAGCCAAATATATAATGGTGTTCCAGCCGACATTCTTCCATACTTCCGAAACACCGAGTATTCCCCAGAAATATTCCCCTTCCCCAAGCCATAGGATCGGTTCCTTAATCATCCCGAACCACATGAGGAGTTCATTGATAATCCCGCCGTCTGCGGACAGGGCCGTCGAAATAATGCTCGCAGCCACAACCCAAGAGATGAAATGGGGCAAATAACTGATCGTCTGCACGACTCGTTTGAACATCAAATTACGCAGCTCATTGAGCAGAATCGCTAACACAATTGCCGTCACAAAACCTAAGACGAGGTTGATAAAACTCATGGCAAGCGTGTTGCGCATGACCCGGAGGAAGTGTTCGTCCTGAAACAGGAAGGTAAAATGCTGCAAGCCTACCCATTGCTGATCGAAAATCTTCTTGGCCGGTTTAAAATCCTGAAACGCGATTGTCCAGCCCCATAAAGGCATGTACTTAAAGACAAACAACCATATCAAAAAAGGAATCGACATGAAGACCAGCGCCTTCTGTTGCAGCAGCTTCTGGAAAAAGCCTTTTTCGCCTGTTGGCGGTTTATTGTTTAATTCAGTATCGTTTTTCCGTTGTTTATTGAAGAAACCTTTCGATACCGCCGGCGTTTCACGTAGCGCCGTAGTCTCTGCAGGTCCAATCGGGTTCGCCTTATCCACGGTTTCTTCTCCTTCCTATCCAGCCTATCAATTATGCTGTTATAGAAGAGGAGGGACGGATACAACCATTTTGTGTGGTCCGCCCTTGTTCGCCTCTCCTTCATCTATTATTGTCCTTGGGCATTTGCGATTTTCTTGGCTACTTCCTCGGTGATCAGATCCTCGTATCCCTTCACGTCCAGCTTGCCGAACTCGCCCACGTATTCGTTCCAGATGCCGTCAAACTCCGCAGGGCTGGCAAGAACCAGTTTTGGGAAGTATTTACGCTGCAAATCGCTTTTCTTCTGCGTGAAGATTTGGGCCGGTGAACCCTGGTCAATCGGAATGCTCCAAGCCGGGTACCATGGACGGTCGTCCGGTGCGGCAAACAATTGCGAGAAGGAATCGATGTCGTATGCTTCCAGCAATTTCTTGTCAGGTTCGGAGTAGGACATTTTGGCAACCTCAGGCTGGCGTCCTGCACCCACGGAATTACCGTCAGGAAGCGTAGAACCGTTGCCGTAACGAGGCCAGTTGTATTCAAAGTACTTGAAGCCGAACGACTCGCGGAAGGCTTCCGTATTGGTCTGTGCAATCTGCTCTTCCGTACGATAGAAGCGTCCATTCTCATCGACGGAATACGTCTCGTCCTTAATGCCCCAGTTCGACAGAATCTGGTTCTCGTCCGTAAGCAGGTTGTTGAAATACTTCACAATGCGCTCGGGATCCTTCGCGCTGACGGAGATCCCTACACCGCGGTTGTTAACAAAGGATGGTGGATCCAGATATTGATCCTTGGTATTCTCATCGTATACAATCGGCAACGCCATATATTCGAGATCGTCGTCACCCGATTTATTGGCTGTTTCGCGCAGGTTGTTCATCGCTTGGCCTACCTGCCATCTATAGTCGAAGAAGCCGAGAACCTTACCGGAAGTCAGTTTGGCAAGGTATTGATCATAGTTGTCCACGAAAGAGGATTTATCGAACAGGCCTTCCGCATTCAGCTTGTTCAGCTCCTGCAGGTAAAGCTTCGTAATGTCATCGTCCGCGTAATCGTTCGCTACATGGGTTTCCATGTCAATGATGATCCCGCCATCGTTCGGATAGCCGGCCAAGTGCATTGGGGCATTGGTCAAGGCAAAAAATTTATCCTGCGTCGTCAGTGCCAGATATCCGGTCAAGCCTTCCTCCGGATGTTTCTTCACGTAGTCTCGAATCAGGCCCAGGTACTCGTCGAACGTCTTGATCTTCGGATAACCCGCTTCCTTCAGGACGCGGCGTTGAATCCAGAATGCTCCTTGCTCGATATTGGGAGCCGACGTGTACTCGCCTACAACCGCGCTTAGCGGCAGGAAGTAAATGTTGCCGTCCTCGGCCTTCATGAGGTTGTAATACGGCTCGTACACGCGCTTGATGTTGGGGCCGTACTTATCGATCAGGTCATTGAGCGGAATGAAGGCGCCAGCCCCGACCAGCTTGTCGATCGAGCTCCCCGGTACAATCACATCGGGATAATCGTTACTGGCAATGAAGGTTCCCACCTTGGTGTTCTCGTCCCCTACCAGATGTTCCATTTTAAAATTCACGCCGGTTTGGTCCTCAAAAATTTTACCGATGGTGGTCTCGTTCGTATTTTTGTCTTTACCTGCTGCTGAGTTAAAGTAGGTGAAGGTGACCTTCTCTTCTTTCTTCTCGCCATCCCCGCCGGCTGCCGGTGTGTCATCCGCTGCCTCTTTACCGCCGCCGCAAGCTGCCAGAAGCGATACCATCATAACCACGGTCAGACAGCTCAGCCAAAATTTCTTGTTCATGCTCTTGACCTACCCCTTTCGGTCTCGTTTATTTGTAAGCACTTTCATTATAAGAGAGCCCTGGAGCGATTTTCACCCGTCAATCTTTAGGTGATACTTAGAAAACTATAGAACCGTATCTTATGTCGTGAAAAATGGCAGATCGGTAGCCTTCTCAACTGCACCCCTACCGATTAACGAACAAATCCTGCTTATAGTCACTCCGAACCGGAGTGCCAAGCAGGATTTGCCGACGTTATGTTTCGATGGGGATAGACAGCCTTACCCGGGTACCTTGTCCAAGCGAGCTGTCGATTTCAAACTGGAACCGGCTTCCGTAATACAGCTTCAGCCGGTAGATCACGTTCTGAATGCCGATCCGCTCGCCCATCTCGTCCTCCGTATCCAGGTAGCGATAGATGCGTTCTACTTGCTCTGCGGACATGCCCGCCCCGTTATCCTGAATGTTGCAGATAAGAATTTGTCCCTCGCGTGCAATATGAACCTCAATGCGCCCCCCGTGCTTGAGCGGCTCAATGCCATGAATGCTGGCATTCTCCACAAAAGTAACGATGGCCATCTTCGGTATTTGCAGGTGTCCCTCTTCGGCTGGCGCATGGACCGAATAATCGATTTTGTCGCCAAACCGGTATTTCTGGATCTCAAGGAAACAATGGATAAACTCAACTTCTTCCTTGAGCGTCACCATGTCTTTTTTCCAAACTAAAGAATTGCGGAAGATCTTGGCCATATTATGAATGATTTTTGCCGTCTCATCCTCATCCTTCATCAGGCTGCGCATGCGGATGGTCTCCAGGGCGTTAAAGAGAAAGTGCGGATTAATCTGGCTCTGAAGGGCGTTCAATTGCGCGTGCCGCCGCTGCAGCTCCAAATTCTTCTTCTGGATATCCGCCACATACACATCGTTAATCAAGCTCTTGAGCTGCAGGGTCATCCGGTTGAATTCACCCGTCAGCTGACCAATCTCGTCACGTGCCTCAGCCTCTTGGATCGTGTCGTAATGCTGGTTCTTGACCTTCTTCATATGCTTGAGTATCCGTACCAGACGTACGTTCAGAGAACGGCTAATCCAGACAATCACGAGGGTCGGGAGCAGAAAATTCAGGCAGGTCAGCACAATGACGAACCGCAGGGACTGATGCACGTCGCGCAGCACCACATCCTCCGGCGTCACGGCCATGATCGTCCAAGAGTTCAGATTGTTGGTCGTGAACGTATCGGTATGAAACTCCAGAAAGTTATCGCCATGCACGATGCCGCTGTACGGTACGGAACCCTGTATGACATCGACTTGCGGATCCGTGGTGTATTCAATATTTCCGGCGCTGCTCAGCAGGTACACTTTGCCCTGTACATTCAGATTGCTCATGATCTGCCGGATCGAGGGCATCCGCATATCGATCTTGAGATACTTGGCATGGTCATCCTGGGAGCTAAAATAATTCATGCTCCGGATGATGCTGAAGCTGTCCAATTGACCGTTCTTGCCCGTACGCATCACGATCGGCTGGGTTACGTTCTTGCCCGCGATCGCCTTGTACCAAGCTTCTTCCTTCACCTGGTCATCGATATAATTAATGCCCCCGGAATACAGCAAGGTTGGATTATCCACATAAACCGTAATCTCGCTCACCGAATTGTACACTGCACTGCCTGAATTCAAAATGCGGCGGAGATAGGTATCATAGGCCTCGATATAATCAGCCGGATGATCGTATACCGTCTCCACGATCTCGTTCAATTGAATGTCCGTGTAGAAGACGGAGGATATCTCCAGCGCGTCCTCGACTTCACGACGGAACTCATTCTTCATCTGCTCAAGCGCCACCGTTATATCCTGGATCCGCTGCTCCCTCACGCTGCCGGATGTCACGTTGTAGAAGATGAGATTGGTGACCAGGATGGGCAAAAATACGGCCAGAAAATACATTAGCAGCATCTTGTCCCGCAGACGGACGTTATTGAGGCTTGGTTTCATCGATCCGTCCCTTCGGACGCAGCCTCCTTCATCAAGCGGCTCCGGTACTCGCTTGGCGTCATTCGCTCCAACTTCTCGAATTGTGTAACGAAATAGTCCGGGTTGCCGAAGCCAACCCGTTCCGCCACCTCATAGATGCGCAGATCCGTCTGGCGCAGCAATCGCTTCGCTTCGTTCACGCGCAGCTGCAGCAGGAAATCATTAAAGTACATGCCATATGCTTTTTTGAAGAGCTGTCCCAGATAAACAGGGTTCATATAGAACTTCCCTGCGATGCCCTTCAGGCTGATATTCTCATGATAATGGGTTTCGATATACGCCTTAATCTTCTGAATTCCGCCCTTGTGCTGCTCCTTGCGAAGACGAGCAATATAGTTTGCGCTCTCAATCGCAAAATCCGTAAACAGCCGCATCAGCCCCTGAAGCGACAGGTTACGGTCATGCCACTCGGTCATCGGTTCTAGGCTGGATATTTGATTCTGATCCCCATCCATACTGCTAAGCACCCGGACCACGCCTAGCACGCATTGGTTGATTGCCGTCTTCACCGCTTCGGGAGCGTACAGCTTCTTCCGAAAGGATTCGAACAGCAAACGAATCGTCACTTCCAGCTTCTCGAAGTGCAGCTCCTCGATCTGCTCCAGAAGCTGCTGGTAAAGCCCCTCTTCCAGCCCGATGTAGTGAAGGGCATGCTGGGAGGCCTCCTCATGGATCACAATGCCACTCTCATCATAAATGTACTTGTACAGGAGTGATTCTTTGGCTGTTTCGTAAGCCTTCTGAATGTGGGACAGTTGCATAACCGGTTGACCAAAGTAAACAAAGACTCGTTCGTCGCCCGAGTCGGCAAGCGATTGCTGAATGCGTCTGGCAAATCCCCGCTGACACCCTTGGAACGAGTGCAGGATGCTGCCCGGGACGATGATGCCGATTCGACTGCGGTGCTCATGCAGGTAGAAGGGCTGTTCTCCACTCGAGATCGCTAGGAGAGCCGCTTCCACCCTGTCCTTGAATTCTGCTCTGCCACCGTCATTGTCGTTCGCCCTCGAAGCCAGCGGGTGGTCATTCAGCTCGACAAAGACGTAGAACAGATGACCCTCCGGCTGGAGCTCAAGGCGTTGCTCCCATTCCTGCAGCAGCGCCTCATCGGCTTCCCCTATAATGAGTGATTCCATCAAGGCTCCTGACATCAGCCTCTCTTCTCTCATGCGGGCCTCGCGGTGTAACTCCAGCCGTTCGCTGAGCCGAACCAGCGCATGGCTGAACTCCGTCTCGTCAATCGGTTTCAGAATGAAATCATGCACACCATAGCGGACAGCCTGCTGTGCATAGTTGAAATCATCGTATCCGCTTACAATAATGAAATACGGCTTCACGATGTCCTTCATGACGACATGCCTGATCAGCTCGAGTCCATCCAACACCGGCATGCGGATATCGGTGATGACCACATCCGGCTGTAGCCGTTCAATCAGTTCCAGCGCATCTTCCCCGTTGTCCGCCTCATCCATAATTTGGAAGCCGCAGGCTTCCCAATCAATCAGCTTCAGAAGCCCTTTGCGCGTAAAAACCTCGTCATCCACCAATATCGCCCGGTTCCATTGCACGGTATGTCCCCCCCTCACCTGTTCATGCACATCTTCCTGTTACATATCTTCTATCCGACTAACAGCAAACGCTTTCATATAGTAAGTCCATTGTTCATGCTCCGCACGGAATTGTCAATGGATTTGAAAATAGCGCTCAGCATTGCGGTAGCAAATATCCTGGATAATGGCACCGATATATTCATAATCGGCGGGCAATTCCCCTTCCCTGATCCAGTCCCCGAACAGGCGGCACAGCACTCTGCGGAAATATTCATGCCTCGGGAACGACATAAAGCTCCTGGAATCGGTCAGCATGCCCACAAAGGTGCTGATCAGCCCCATGGAAGACAACGCGGTGAGCTGCTTCAGCATCCCTTCCTTCTGATCGTGGAACCACCAAGCGGAACCAAGCTGAAGCTTGCCCTCAACGCCAGCCGACTGGAAATTCCCGATCGTGGTGGCAATCATTTCGTAATGAGAAGAATATAGGCTGTACACAATGGTTTTTGGCAGCTGATCGTTCCTATCGAGCCTGCTCAGAAATCGGTTCAGGCTTTCCGCCAGATGGAAATCAAGAATCGAGTCATACCCGCTGTCCTTGCCGATCTTCGCGAACATGCGCGCATTATTGTTCCGAATCGCCCCAATGTGCAGCTGCATGGTCCAGCCCTTGGCGTGATACATTTCCCCAAGCTTGAGCAGGGTGTAGGTGCGATATTTCCGTTCCTCAAGCGGTGTGATGCTGCCCCCACTAATCGCTTTGCTGTAAATGTCCGCAACCTCTTGTTCATCGACTTGTTCACAAGGAAACGCGCCGAAGCCGTGATCCGACAGGCGGCAGCCATGATCGTGGAAATATTGAATCCGTTCTTGCAGTGCATCCAGCAACCCTTGATAAGTATCCACAGCTAAACTGGCCGTCGTTCCTATAGTCTCGACATAGGAAGTGAAGTCGGGGTGCGTGAGATCCAGGACCCGATCCGGACGGAATGCAGGGGCAACGACGGTGGACAGCTCCCCATGATTGCGAATGGAGCGATGAAACTCCAACGAATCGACGGGATCATCTGTCGTGCAGGCCACTTTGACCTTGAATTTCTCCAGAATTCCGCCTGCCCGCAAGGCAGGGGCCTTCAACTGCTCATTGCAAGCTCCCCAGATCTCCTTGGCATTATCCGCAGTCAACCGCTCTTGAATCCCGAAATAGCGGGTCAGTTCCAGATGGGTCCAGTGATAGAGCGGATTGCCCACCAATCGCGGAACACATTCCGCCCAAGCCATAAACTTCGCTTCGGCGCTTGCGCTGCCGGTAATCAACTCTTCGTCGACGCCGAGCCAGCGCATCGCCCTCCACTTGTAATGATCCCCATCCAGCCATAGCTCCGTCAGGTTATCAAACTGCCGGTTGATGGCAATATCCTTCGGACTTAAATGGTTGTGGTAATCGAATATCGGCATCCCTTCCGCATAATCATAAAAGAGTTTCTTCGCGCTGTTGCTGTTTAGGAGCAGATTTTCCGTGTCCAAACGGCTCATGTGATCGCCTCCGATTCTTATTTCGATTTTCAGTTCCATACTACCATACAAGTATGGTAGTATGGAATACATTAGGAGGTGATGCAGTGGTAGAATCTTTGCGATTACAGCCAGGATCGGCCGGAAATATCGTGTACTCCCGGCTTAAACAGCAGATTGTCAGTCTAGAGCTGCCGCCGGGAACGGCTCTATCCGAGAAGGAGGTTTCCCTTTCCTTCGAGGTCAGCCGGACGCCAGTTCGGGAAAGCTTTGTCCGTTTGGCCCAGGAGGACCTTGTGGTTGTGCTTCCCCAGCGCGGTACACGTGTTTCGCTCATCGATTCGGAGCTGGTCGAGGAAGCGCGTTTCATGCGCGAACAGCTGGAGAAAGCCGTGGTCCGGCTTGCCTGCGAAAGCTTTCCCGAGGATAAACTCGCCGAGCTGGAGCAAAATCTGTCCGAGCAAAGCGAGAGCATCGAGAAGCATGACGGCAAGCACATGTTTGAGTTGGATGAGGCCTTTCACCGTATTTTGTTCGAAGGCTGCCGTAAGGTCGGCACATGGAACGTGCTGCAGCAGATGAACGCTCATCTAAACCGGAGCCGGATGTTATGGCTGTCCGCCGATCCGAATTGGACCAACCTGTACGAGCAGCATCGGGAGATCACGGACGCGATTGCACGCCATGACGCCGATCATGCCGAACGAGAAATGCAGGCGCATCTGAGCCTGATCATCTCCAATCTGGCCGTGCTGAAAGAGAAACATCCCGATTATTTTAAATAAGCCTATGCTAGTGGATAGACTTTGACCGACTCGCAGGCTTCCATCTTGGCAGTGCACTCGTAATTTGCAAAATTCCCAGCAGCTTTGCGTTAACTCCTTAAACTTGTAAAGGCGGTGAAGAAAATGCGCATGGTATTCAGGTGGTTTGGTGAGGGCAACGATACGGTCTCGCTGGATCAGATTAGACAAATCCCCGGCGTGGAGGGCATCGTATGGGCACTTCACGATATTCCTGTCGGCGAGGAATGGCCGATGGAGCGGATTGAAGAAGTCGTAGGCCAAGCGAAAGCGTACGGCCTTCATATTGACGTCGTGGAAAGCGTGAATGTGCATGAGGATATCAAGCTTGGGCTCCCCTCAAGGGATCAGTACATAGCCAACTACATCCGGACGATTGAGAAATTGGGCCAGGTCGGCGTCAAAGTCATCTGCTACAATTTCATGCCGGTATTTGACTGGGCTAGAACCGATCTTCATAAGCAGTCTGCCGATGGATCGACGGCTCTCTTCTTTGAGAAAGCCAAAATCCACGGCACTGATCCGATGGAGCTGGTTCAGACGATCAACCGAAACAGCACGCTTACGATGCCTGGCTGGGAGCCGGAACGTTTGGCCCATCTAACCTCCCTGTTCGAAGCATACCGCGGCGTTACCGAGGACGATCTGTGGCGCAACCTTGAATATTTCTTAAGCGCCGTCATCCCGGCTGCCGAGAAGAACGGTATTCGAATGGCCATTCACCCGGATGATCCGCCTTGGCCGATCTTCGGTCTGCCGCGGGTCATTACCAGCCAGGACAATCTGCGGAGATTCCTCAAGCTATATGATAGCCCGGCGAACAGCTTGACCCTGTGCAGTGGATCGCTCGGCGCCAATCCGGACAATGACATCGTCTCCATGATCCATGAGTTCCACGACCGGATTCCTTTCGCACACATCCGGAATGTGCGCGTCTATGAGAATGGCGATTTCATCGAAACGTCCCACCGCACCGAAGACGGTACCGTCGATATTTCCGGCATCGTGCAGGCTTATCATGATAACGGTTTCACTGGATATGTAAGGCCCGATCACGGGCGGCATATTTGGGGTGAGCAGTGCCGTCCGGGTTACGGTCTATATGACCGCGCCTTGGGCATTATGTATCTCTGGGGGTTGTGGGACGCTTACAGCCGGGAGCGCGCAGGCAGCGCAGCTCAGCTGAAGGAGGCCGTTCAATGAGTGAGGTAAATAAGCATACAACAGATACCTCTGAATCCAGATCAAGCGGCGTTTCCTATGCATCCACGCCGCAAGGGACGCCAGCCCTTCCTATCCATCCATCATTAAACGGGAAGACGGTTGTCATTACGGGCGGCTCCGGGGTGCTGTGCCGAGCAATGGCTCTGGAGCTGGGTCGGCAAGGCGCCAAGGTCTCCGTCTTGAATCGTACGGCCGAGAAAGGGCAGCAGGTAGCGGACGAAATTACGGCTGCCGGCGGTACAGCGATTGCCGTTCCCTGCGATGTAACGGACGTGGAAAGCGTCCGGCAAGCCGAGAAGGCTGTGCGCGAGTCTTTCGGACCCTGCGATATCCTTATTAACGGAGCCGGCGGCAACCGGAAAGACGCGAATACAACCAACGAGATACTCCGTCCGGAGGATGTGGGGCAGCCGGATCTGACAACCTTCTTCGGGTTAAGTGTGCCTGGCTTCCGCAGCGTATTCGATTTGAACTTCATCGGCACGCTCATACCGACGCAAATTTTTGCGGAAGGGATGCTGGGGCGTCCCGGGGCCGTCGTGCTGAATATCTCGTCCATGAGCGCACCGAGCCCGATGACCAAGGTTCCGGCGTATAGCGCAGCCAAAGCGGCCATTAACAACTTTACGCAGTGGCTGTCCGTTCATCTCGCGGAATCCGGCATTCGCGTGAACGCGATTGCGCCAGGCTTCTTCCTGACCGAGCAGAACCGCAATCTGCTGACCCATAGTGACGGTTCATTAACCGAGCGCTCTCATAAAATCATCTCCCATACCCCCATGAGACGGTTTGGCGTGCCGGAGGATCTGCTCGGCACCCTGCTCTGGCTTGTGGATGATCAGACCTCCGGGTTCGTCACCGGAACGGTGATTCCCGTAGACGGCGGCTTCATGGCTTATTCCGGGGTATAACGGATTATTTCCTTAACCTGATACAGCAGCAGGGCCGGTTTAAGATCCTATGATCTTAAAACCGGCCCTGTTTTTTATATCACGGCAACTGTATATGCCTGAGTTTATCTGGATTTGCCACGGTATATATCGCTTCGATCCGATTGTTTTTAAAAGCAAAAGAATAAATAAATTGGACTCCGTTATCCAACTGGATCCGCATTCCCGGCAGACCATTGACGGTAAGATAAGAGTATACATATTTCCCTTCATACATTTTAAGCAGGTTCAAATGCAATTGGATCACTTTATGGACTCCAACCACAGGAATTTGCGCCGCTCTGACTTTACCGCCGCCATCCGAGTAGAACACAACATTCTCGTTTAACAGCAACAGCAGCTTATTCGTGTTCCCCTGTAAAAGGGAGTCTACAAATTCCTTGATTTGCTCCTCCGCCACCGAGATCGATGGACTCTGATCAGGAACAAAATGAATGCTGCCCTTAGCACGGCGGAAGATTTGACGACAATTGATGCTGCTTTTTCCCAGAATTTCAGCTATTTCATCATAGGAATAATGGAAAATCTCACGAAGAAGGAACACGGCTCTTTCCTCCGCGTTGAGCTGCTGAAGGAGCAGCAGGTACGCTGTAGAGATGGACTCTTGCTGCTCTACGATATGAGATGGGTCCGTCTCTGACGCCATATTCTCGATCAGGGGTTCTGGCAGCCAAGGGCCGACGTACAGTTCACGTTTTTTGGCAGAAGAGCGCAGCAGATCCAAACAACGATTCGTTACGATTTTGTACAGAAACGCTCTCTCATTGCGAATATCCTCCGGGTGGGGCAATTGGTTATAACTGATGAAAGCCTCCTGCACGATATCTTCCGCATCCATCACACTTCCCAGCATTCGGTAAGCTAACGAGAAAAGAGCGGATCGATAGGTTTTATACAATGACTCTGTGCTCATCATTCGGGATCCTTGCCTCACTTTCAAGCGAGAGTATATGCTGTACAGCCCGTTTGGCGCTTGCGGTTGCAGCATCAACCAAGAGTTCGCCATGCGCTGCCCATTCTCCCGCTACATATAACCCGATGATTTCCGGGACCGCTGGACCCGGGTTCTCTTGGCGGTTCACATGCATAAAATCGTGGCAGACCGTGATGTTAGGAAGGTATTGTTTCTCAACGAGCTCGTTGCGCCAACCCGGCTGCACCAAGTCTAAGGTTTCTTCTAATTCCTGCAAATCCCTTCTTGCATCCTTCTCCTTGCCCTGATACTTCAGCAAGGTTATGACTTGTGCGCCATCTTCACTGAGGTAAGCCGCTCGGGATTGATTCGAGAGAAAGACGGTTTGATCGAGGCCGTACACAAACTGCTGCTTCGGTTCCGGAAGACGACGCAGGGCTACATCCAAGCAAGCCGCTGTCACTTCGACCGCCTGCTCCTTCCAAGTATGAAGGGCAGTTTCTTCTGCATGAGGCACCAGTTCGTGAGCAACAGCTGGCGGTGTGGTAAGAATAATATGGTTTGCTTCTATTTTCATGCCATCCCCGCATAGGACATGCCGTACCCTTCCCTCGTGATGATCAACTGAAATCACTTTATTCTTCGTTACGATTTGAACTCCCTGCTCGAGAGCCTTTTGTTTTAATTCATCGACCATGGCTCCCCAGCCCCGATCCAGATACAGCACCCCCTTCAGCGCGTGCTTAAGCTGCTGCAGTACGGGACCGGCGGCCTGCAGGTCAGGGGCTACCACATAACTCGCTGTACGCAATAGCGAATAAAATAAATTTCGTACCATGGGATCCTGCACGTTACCTTCAATCCATTCGCGCAAACTCATGTTGTCGTACAGCTGCGTATCCAGTTTTCCTAATTTCGCAAGCCAGGCACCGAGCTCCATCTTGCCCTTCCAGGTTAATAGTGGGGTAGTGAATAGGGATTTCACACCCATGGGTAACGGACTTAGTTTCCCTTTCCATATCCCGTACCCGTCAATCGAAGGTTGACCTCCCCGCAATTGAAGCCCTAATTCGCGAAAGGTTGAAAGGGCATCTCCATGGTATAAGGCATGCCCGCCCAGATTGAAATAGGCTCCCTTCTTCTTATGGGTCATGGCTCGACCACCTAAACGTTCCTGCTTCTCAACAAGTATCGTTTGCTTCCCGGCTCTTGCCGCATAGATTGCGGCTGTTAAACCGGCTACGCCTCCACCTACAACAGCTACGTCATATTTTAGCATCCGTCATCATCCCTTTCGGTTTTATACGGGTATGACGGGCGAGGATACCCAGATGTGACAGGAATGAAGATCTAATCCGAAAATTTATATCATCCATGATTTCGGAACTCCTACCATAAAACCCCTCTTCAATACGAAGAGGGGTTTTATGGCTCTATATCATAACCGCACGTTTGAGATTCATTTCGGTTTACTGCACGGTCTCCGGCTTAAAAAAAGCAGGCAAGTACTTTTTGTTCGCCTCCAGCATTTCACCCAGCAGCTGCTTCGCTACACTTACGGAAGGCACCAGCGGATGGTGAACCAGCGCTTGCAGCGCAATTCCGCGATCACCGGTAATGGCCGCTTCAATCGTCAATTGTTCATACACTTTCACCGCATGCATCAGTCCTTTAACATGGGAAGGAACGTTCTGCGGTGTAAGTGGAATCGGCCCTTGGCCCGTTACCACGCAGTTGATCTCGATGCTGGCATCCGCAGGTAGGAAGTCATAGATATTGCCGTTTGCGACATTCAATGTCTGGATATCATGGCGGTCATTGTAGATGGACGTCATCAGGTTAACTGCCGCTTCGGAGTAATAAGCGCCGCCCCGCTGCTCCAACTGCTTCGGTTTCACGGCCAAATTCTCATCCTTGTAGAGCTCAAACAGCTCCTGCTCTACCCGGCTGACAACATCCGCTCGGGTTCCGTCCTTCTCCAGCGATGCCTTCATATCCGCGAACATGGTATCGGTCATGTAGAAATATTTAAGATAATATGTCGGAATCGCTCCAAGCGAACGGATAAAGTCTGCATCCCATCCGAAGGTCGGCACGTTCTTCGCCGTATACGATTTGCCGCCGTCCAGCAGCTCCGGCATCTTCTCTTCCCCGTTAACGATAGCCGACGTCACCCAGTGAAGATGGTTGATCCCGACAAACTCGGCCAGAACGTCCTTCTCCGACACGCCGTACTCGGCCGCCAGGAACTTCTGAAAGTTAATTGGCGAATTGCACAGACCAACGGATTTCACCTTACTGTGCTTTGCAACCGCCTCGGTAACAATGCCCGCCGGATTCGTGAAGTTCAGCATCCATGCATTCGGTGCCAGCTCCTCGATATCACGGCAAATGTCCAGAATCACCGGAACCGTACGCAGCGCCTTCAGCATGCCGCCAGGACCCGTCGTCTCCTGACCGATAACGCCGTGCATAATCGGAATATGCTCATCCTGTTTACGTGCCGCAAGCAAGCCGACACGCATCTGGGTCGTCACAAAATCGGCACCTGCAATCGCTTGTCTGCGATCCAGTGTCAGGTGAACCTCTATCGGCAGGCCGGACTCTTTTACCATGCGTTTCGCTAAATTGCCTACAATCTCCAGCTTATGCTTGCCCTCTTCAATATCAACGAACCATAATTCGCGAATCGGCATTTGCTCATAATTGCGAATGAAACCTTCAACAATTTCCGGGGTATAGGAGGAACCTCCCCCGATGACCGCTATCTTCAATCCTGCTGCCACATTAATCGCCTCCAAGGTATGATATCAATCCGTATTTATCAGGTTCTATTCAAAACGATAAACTGATCAGGCTGTGGTTACCTGCTCAAACGTAAATGCTTTTAGTTTGGCCTCCGCCTGTGCATCAATGGCATGACCGTCGGCATCCATCGCGCAGAGAAGCGCGCCGGAAACCGGATCGGATGTCAGTCTTACACAGCTCGCATGTGGTGCCTGGACCGCAACAATCCGTTCGATCGCATCCGTCAGGATCGAGCTGTTCGGCCTGTTCAGCACACTGCCGATATAAACAATGTCAAAGGCTTCATCTGTCATGTCCAGCCGCCGGATCAGCGTACATACCGCATTAGCCAGCTCTTCGCCTTCATTCTCAAGAATTCGGGTTGCCACCTCGTCACCTGCTTCAGCTGCCTGGAACAGCGTCTTCACCAGGCTTGGCGGAACCTTTGTCTTACCGTAGAGGACATCCTCATACATCGGTTCTACGGACGTGTATCCCATCTGCTCCAGTACGAGCGATGTTAATAAGGTTGCCGGGCCTCGCTCATCCCAGGCCCGAATGACTGCCCGGAAAGCCAGCGTGGCAAATCCGAAACCGCCCGCGTATCCATCTCCATACAAGAAGCCGAATCCGCCATACTGCAGCTCTTCTCCCGCACGGTTGCGGGCCGCGCTGTTGAAGCCTGTACCGCAGATCAATGCGGCGCCATACGGACGGCTCGTTCCAGCCCTCATCCCGATAATGGTATCGCATGCGATATCGTGCTTAGGATAACCGAGAGCCCCGATCATCGGACGCAGGATCTCGTAATCGGCTTCCCGATCTGCTCCGGCCAAGCCAAAATAAGCATAACTGATATTTTCTTTGGCAACTCCAGCCTCTTGAAGAGCCGCATTACAGGCTTCCTCAATGTTACGGGCCGCATGTTCACGGTGAATCTGGTGATTGCCGTTCCCAGACGCTCCCTTGCCAAGAATGTTCCCTTGCTCATCGCAGATCACGGCGTGTGTCTTACTACCGCCGGCATCTACACCCAGATACAAACTCATGCACTTCACTCCTACCCGCCATACAGCGGCGTCATGTGGTGGTATATATTTAAGATACCGCTTCCACTGACATCCATCTACTGTTATACGATCAAGGAGTGATACTATCTTACTGTTTCTTGGTTTTTGTAGTGGAAGGGATCACGGGACTGCCTGCATAAGCACGCTCCCGAATTTCGCTTGGCGATGCACCGACATGCTGCTTGAACAGACGATTGAAATTAGACAGATTCCGAAACCCGCAGGATTCCGCAATCTCGATAATCTTCTGGTCCGTCGTCTCTAGCAAGTGCACGGCATGCGTCAAGCGCAGCTGAATCAGATAATGGTGCGGTGAAGTGCCGACCGCCTGCTGGAACAGAGCGCTGAACCGGGAAGGGCTCAAATGCGTTAAATCCGACAGCTCCTGCAGCGTCCAGCTGTAGTCCAGATCAAGCTCCATCGTACGCAGGACTTCTTTTAACGCATGCATTCCCCTGCCCTTGATCGGCCTGTTCGCTTGAATCGGAGTCGACAGATGGCGGTTCGCCAAACTTAGGAAACGAATGAGATCCGAACGGATCAGGCTCATATAAGCGGTACCTCGGGATTGATACTCTTCCATCATGCGCCCCAGCAGGTGAGCCAATTCATCGTGTACGGGGGACTGCCTGTCCATGTTTCCGAGCGAACGGAAAGGAGCCATCAGATCCGGATCGAACTTGAGGTCGATGGATAGCAGCGAAGGCTCGAACATAATGACATCCATCACCAGGTTCTCGGTCTCATACGCCCGGTGAAGATCATTGCTGTTGATGAAAATAATATCTCCCTGCTGAAACGGGAGTTTCATCCCGTTGATCAGAATAAATCCGGTCCCGCTTTGAATATAATTGAGCTCCAAAGCATGATGCCAATGCAGGCGCTGGGCTCCGGCAAATATGCCGTGCGTGGTCGACGCGGTAAAAGGAAAGGCCGCGTTCGTAAAATCTATGGCATCAGGAACGACACTCTGCGGACGATTCACTAAAAAAGCACCTCCATGCGTTCGTACGTCAACGTGTCAACAATTTACCCTCATCGTAACATGACGCTTATCATAAGAAAAACGTTTATCGACGTATCTTCTCAGAAGACAAACCGCATATAACGAAGAGCCCGAAGGCCAATTAAGAGTTGGATCACAGAGAGCAGTGATGAACAAAAAAGGACCTTGCCTCAGTATGCCTGCGGCAGGGTCCTTATAGGTTCATTAAGATAACGTAAGCTCAACCGTCCAGCCGAACGGGTCCTCAACCGTTCCGAGCTGGATGCCTGTGATGGCATCATATACGCGTTTAGAGAGTTCGCCCGTTGCTCCCTCACCAATCTTCAATTGCTGATCCTGCCATTCCAGGGATCCAATCGGTGAAATTACCGCTGCCGTACCGGTACCAAAAGCCTCGGTCAACAAGCCGCTGCGGTGGGCCTCCACGATTTCATCAATGGAGATGGCCCGTTCTTCTACCGGGATATTCCAATGCTGAAGCAGTTGGATAACCGAGTTCCGGGTAACGCCATCCAGGATGCTGCCATTCAGCGCCGGGGTTACGACCGTATCGCCCAGCTTGAAGAACACGTTCATGCTGCCGACTTCCTCGATATATTTGCGATGTACGCCATCGAGCCACAGCACCTGTGAGTATCCCTTAAGCGTTGCTTCATCCTGCGCCTTCAAACCTGCCGCGTAGTTGCCAGCCGTCTTGGCATTGCCCACGCCGCCGGCTACGGCACGCACGTATTTCGGCTCCACATAAATGCTGACCGGATTGATGCCTTCCGCATAATACGAACCGACCACCGACAGGATAATCATGAACTTGTATTGCAGTGATGGCGCTACGCCAAGCACGGGCTCGGTTGCGATCACAAACGGACGGATATAGAGCGATGTGCCCGGCTCTGAAGGAATCCAGTCGCGGTCCACGAGCACCAGCTGCTTGAGCGCTTCCATAACAAGTTCCTCGTCCAATGCCGGAATGCTCAGGCGCTGGTTGGACAGGTTCAGCCGCTGAATATTTTTGCTCGGGCGGAACATGAGAATTCGCTCATCTTCCGTCAAGTAAGCCTTCAGGCCTTCAAATACGGTCTGCCCGTAGTGAAATACCTTGGCGGCAGGGTCCAGTTCGATCGACTGATACGGAACGACGCGCGGATCGTGCCAGCCTTGACTAGCATCATAATCGAGAATAAACATGTGGTCCGTAAATACCGTGCCGAAAGCCTGTTTGTAGTGGCTCGGCTTTGTCTTCGGGGTGGTCGTTAACTCCACGGGTATCGCGTAAGTCATGTGCACACATCTCCTTATTTTGTAAACGTTATTAGTTGAATCATATCAATCAATACCCTATATTAAAAATATCTGATTTATAGGGATACCATACCTTAAAGGTATGGAGAGGGGGTATGAAGATGGACATTCGACAGCTACGATATTTCCTGACGATTGCGCAGGAAGGACAGATCACGCGTGCAGCAAAACAGCTCAATATGGAGCAGCCTCCATTAAGCCGTCAGCTGAAACTGATGGAGGAAGAGCTCGGCGTTCTGCTGTTTGAACGCAGCGGCAAGCAGCTTCAGCTCACACACGCAGGCGAGCTGCTGCAGAACCGAGCCGCATCCCTGCTGAACCAGTTCAATGAAACCCTAACCGAGGTGAAGGAGATCCACGCTGGAATCCGCGGCATGCTCTCCATCGGCGCCGTCGTCTCCTGTATTTCGCTCTTGCCCCAGCGCATCCAGATCTTCCGGCAGCAATATCCCGAGGTCACCTTCAAGATTCGGGAAGGCGATCACTCCCTGCTGGCGGATCAACTCGACAAGCGTAATATTGAGCTGGCAGTGACCCGGCTCCCTTTCGAATCCAGCTTCGGGCCTGAGCGTTATGCCGTTCGGCCTCTGCCCTCCGACCCGTTCGTCGCGGTCCTTCCAAGCAGCTGGGAAAGTGTATCCTCCCATTCGGAAATCTCGATGCGCGAGCTGGCGGAATATCCGTTCTTGTCCTTAAAAACCGATCAGACGATCGGGATGCATGAGCGGGTCATCCAAGAATTTAAGCGCGGCGAACTTGAACCGCATGTCATTTGCGAATGCTCCAGCGTTGCCATTATCGTTGCTCTGGTAGCTGAAGGCATCGGTGCCACCATTTTACCCGAGTCAGTGATGTCCTCATTTGCGATTCCCAACATCCGGACACTGTCCATTACGAGCGCTGATTTCCAGTCCGACGTGGGCATTGTCTGGCTGAGGGATCATGTACTATCCAATCGGGCCCGGCATTTCTTAGCTACCTTTATAGAATAACATTTGTTGATGCCCCTCGTCTTCCCCGGCTTTGTCCAAGCCGTGCCACTGTATGGATTCACTATTCATTGTTAACAAACTTGAAGTCGCGAATCGTTCCGCACCGGATAAACCCGATATTTTGGTACAATCGATTGGAGTCCGGGTTGACCTGATCGGCATACAGCATGGGTACCAAACCGTCCTGCAGCAGACGAAGTCCAAGGTCTGCAACCAGGGCGCTGGCATACCCTTTTTTCCGTTCAGCCCTCGGCGTGTATACTGCGTTTATGCGACCGTGCCTTGGCGAACGGTGTGCAAGATTAGCCATCGAGACCGCTTTGTCGCCAGCTATCCATAAATACAACCCGCCCTGCCGAATGAGTCGCTGCGCTGTCTCGACTTGGCTTGCCGCATTCGCGCGGACCCCATAAGCATCCTCCGAAAATCCAACCAGAAACCGGGCCACCTGCTGCGTATCTTCTTCAGCGGCCTGCCTGATCGCGCCCTCGACAAAATGAGGAGGCTCCACAGCGGGGGCATGATAAGACTCCATCGTCATATGATGACGGTAGGTCCCTTGACGCTCCTCTGCATAACAACGTGCAAACTGCTCTGCCACACCCGGCTCCCCGGTCACCCCAGGCAGGGTCACCGCTTCAAGCTCGCTTACCAGCTCTTGGAGCAGGTGCTGCCGCTTATCCCCGGAAACCTCCCGGGAAATCCATAACCACGCGTTCCCCCGGGGAGACTGCGCAAAGATCATCCGTCCATCCGGCGATTTCAGCCCCATGTTCTGCGGTGACCCAGCAAGGAGATGAATCAGATTGTATGACACCTCATCCTGAATAAAATCTTCCTGGTACAGCACCTCGTCCTGAGGCATCAATTTCGCAAGCATACGCACACTCCTCTCTTTTCCATGGTCTAAAGGAACACAAAAAAGCCCCGTCCCTTGTAGGGACGGAGCCTTGTCTCCGCGTTACCACCCTGATTCGCACCGGTCAAGCCGGTACGCACTCTCGTCATCATCCATCAATGATGCCCCATGGTAACGGCAGGGAATACCGGATACGCCTCAAGTTATAAACGATCGGCGGATCTGCTCCGAGGTGATGGCCATACATCGCCGCTGACTGCTTCGCACCACCCAGCAGTTCTCTGATTCAGCTTCCACTTGCGACCCTGGCGTCCTCATCCTAGCATTTTCGAAAAATTTAACTCAGTTTACTCCCAGCAGCATCCAGCTGTCAAGCCCGATTCCACATATGAAGAAATGCTTATTTGTTATTAAAACGGAAGACCAGCATATCCCCTTTTTCCGGATGGACGCCTTCATGTTCCGTATATCTTCCGCCCGTGTACGTGTTCAACGTCTTGCGCCAAAAAATCTGGGTACTCATATTGCGCTCGGTCGGATTCGTTTGTAGCTCCCATGCACCTTGGAACTGATCGAACACAAGCTCAGCCGCTCGTTGGGCTACACCTTGTCTTCGAAAAGTCCGAAGCACAAAAAAATCATTCAAGTAGTACTGAATATTCGGCGATGGAATGTACGGGGTGGTCGCCACTAGGGCCAACCCTGCCGCGATACCATCTACAGAGATCAGATAAGGAAAAAGAACCGATGGCTGCTCCCACCACATATCGAGCTGCTTGCTCTGTTCGCTTAAGGTCGGCACATCCTCTTTTTCAAATACACCGAACCGGTTAGGACGGACCCCCCATATCTCAGCAATGTCATGCAAGTACAGTGGATAGATGTTATGCAGAATAAATGACTGTTCCTTCGGGCATAAACGTACCTCAATATTCACGGTCAATCCCCTCCCTAAATGAATGATGTATGTAAGTTTAGTATGTCTAGGATAACATATTTACTCTTACAAGAGGTTTACAGGTATGTAAATTGCGTTACGAATGTAGTAAAAATCTGTTAACCTTACTTCTTATTTCACCATGATTTCATTATATGTCCTACGGCTCATCCAAAATAATGTTGAATTCTGTTAATTTATATCATGCAAAAAGCCAACCGAATGTATGCATCGGTTGGCTTGTAGTTTTCTCGAGAGCTGTATTCAATGGGTTTGCCGTCTCACCAAACAGCATAAAATTCCTGGCCGACAATCTCCTAGTTCGAGGAGGCTTCCTCCGTCAATCCTAGGGCATTCCGAGCCATCGTCATATACTCTTCCTGACCCGTCAGGAGAGCGAACTGGGCAATCAGCACGGGATAGGCGGCATGCTGCTCTACAATATGATCAAACATGCGCGGCCACACCTTCCCTCCGGCTTGTTTATACCGGTCCAACAGGACGCGGAGATTATGCTCGCCATAAATAGCGTAGTATAACACGAAGTCTTTGGCGGGACTTGCTACCTCCGACTCCGTCCAATCCAAGAGCCCGGTAACCTGCACGCGCTCATTAATCAGGATATGCGGGGGATGAAGATCGCCATGGATGAGGGCAGAATGCGTTGGCCAATAGGAATCCTCTTCCAGCCATTTCTGCCATCTCTCCCACAGCGCATCGGAGACGCCCAAACGGCTCTTGATGTCTTCCATATTTCGCGCCGTCTCTTCACGAACCTCCTGGGGACTCTTCACCCGCAGACCTGCTGCTCGCGCCGCATCATGATCGATGCCATGCAAGGAAACCAGCGTCTCAGCCAATGAGCGGACAAATCCGTCACCCGGATTCTCATGATCCATATTCCATGCATAGCCTTCGGAGCTGACGGAAGCGGCAGGCTCCCCACTAAGCAGCGGGTAGGCGATGAGCTCCGGCGTATAAATCCGCCAATCTGGTACATCAACCGGAAGATAGGATGGGATCAGCTTCAGGACCCGGGCTTCGTTATCAGCCCTTTCCAGCACATCCGATCGTCTCGGTTTACGCAGAATCCACCGTGCTCCGGTCCCTGCTTCCTCTGCGAATCCAACAAGGAAATCCATGCCGGATTCATTCATTTCAATTCCCTCCGGATTCAAATTCACCCCGTGTTTTCCGGCTATCTCCAGCATCTCTTGTATAACTTGTGTATACTCATCATTGTGTTTTGCTATTGTCATAAGGAATCAATCCCCTTCCATATTTCATTGCATCCTAGCCG
Organism: Paenibacillus sp. NPDC058898; assembly: GCF_049316025.1. Classification (NCBI taxonomy): domain Bacteria; kingdom Bacillati; phylum Bacillota; class Bacilli; order Caryophanales; family Paenibacillaceae; genus Paenibacillus; species Paenibacillus sp. NPDC058898. Next base: position 393,271 of record NZ_JBMOSM010000005.1, read on the forward strand.
TCATAACAACAAAAAAAGCACAGGCATCGAGCTGCCTGTGCTGGGTAACCGGAACGGGTTCTATAGCTGTCCACCGTTCCTGGAATGCCTAGTCTAAATACACATCCAAATAAAACAGGAAGGTGAAAACACCGTTATCCCACAAATGAATAGACGTGTATTTCTATAGACATATCATAAAAATGGGTTACGTAAAAAAGACGGACCCATCCCGATTACCCTGCATCTGTGCAGGTCTCTTTAGCGCTATTTCATTAGCCGCGAAAAGATCTCAATCGGGAATAATCCAACATACGTAACCCTCCGTTCATCATAAGTTGTATTTAACTTTACCAAAACCATCAATAGTCTGCAAGACATGTTACGGCAATATTTCCACTTTCCATGGAAGAAGCTGCAATCCGTAATGATTCAGCACAGCATGACCAAGTCAACCCGCAAGTGCTTGTTTCTCATCTTCCGGCTCTATTTACGCTTCCTGCAAATGCTCTTTGCAAAAAGTCATGAGTTCTTCCTCTTCCTCGGGCTCCATATCGAAGTCCAGGTACTGGTCCGTTGTCCGCTCATAGAAGTCGTACTTTACAATGCGCGAACGCTCCTCATCATCCAGGTAAATCACTCTCAAATAGACGCCATGCTCCGAATAAAGCTCATCGTCCTCCGGCACGTCCAAATCACATACAAACTCAAAGCGTTTGCCTGTCAGGATTCCAAAGGGATCCTTCACCAATTCAACGCTGTATTCTTTGATTGTCAGCATATTCCCATCCTTTCTATCACTCTATTCATTATACACAACAGCGCATTTTTGGGCCGGGCAGCCAATATCAATATACCCGAGCTACCGTATGCAAGCCGACCTTCATTTATCGTCCTCTTGACCCGTCCGTTCTTTCCCCTTCGCGGTTGCTGCAAACGATCTGGTCATGGACTTGATCAACTCCACTTTACGGTAGCGCATGGCCGACCAATCCTCATCGATAGCGATTTGCCGAACGGGCTCATAGCCTTCGTCAGCAAGAATGCCCGTAATGCTCTCCCGGCTGCAATCGGAGTTCTTGTAGGTCTTGGATGATTTCTTGGGATAACACAGCCACAGCAGGCCGTTGTCAGTCACGGAGCTAGCTGCGATCTTGGCTAACCGCTGCAACTCCTCATTGCTTGTCCCGAAGGCCTGCACGAAATCGTAAGGTACTTGCTGAGGCTCCTTATGGACTTCCCCTTGCAGGGAATTGATGACCTCATGATAAGCCTGTGGCGCGTTTAGCATCAGAACCGGCTGGCCGAGGTCTTTGAATTGCAGCTTTTTGACGGTTGGATGTGTCTCCAGCATGTTTAAGTTTCATTCCTCTCGATTCGAATGTAATATAAAGCACTTCGGACACCTTATTAAGAAGAGCATACCCTATGAGTGGGTACGCCCTTTCAACTGGCCAATCCATATGGCGGAAAAATCCACCTGAGATTGCACGTTATTCTTGTTACTGCGCTTTCTTAATCTGCTTGCTTCGCAGCTGCCCGCAGGCCGCATCGATGTCGGTTCCATGCTCCAGGCGAACGCTGCAGCTAATGCCCTGTTTTTTTAAGGTATCATAAAAAGAGGTGATCGATTCTTTCGTGCTGCGCTGATACTGGCTGTGCTCATCTACCGGGTTGTACGGAATGAGGTTCACATTCGCCAGATTGCGTCGCTTGCCAACAAGCTCTGCCAGCTCGAGCGCATGCTCAGGCTGATCGTTTACATCCTTCAACAGAATGTACTCCAGCGTGATGCGACGATTCGTTTTTTCCAGATAATAATCAATCGCTCCCATCAGCTTCTCGATCGGAATCGCCTTGTTAATCTTCATAATGCGGGTCCGGATCTCGTCATTCGGCGCATGCAGGGAGATGGCCAGATTTACGCCCAGATCGCTGTCCGCGAACTCGATGATTTTGTTAGCCAGTCCGCTGGTCGATACCGTAATATGACGGGGACCGATGGCAAGCCCCTTATGATCCTTGATCACGCGAATGAAATCCGACATGTTCTCATAATTATCAAACGGCTCCCCGATCCCCATCACTACGAGGTGGCTGACCCGCTCGCTTTTGCCTTTTTGATCCAAGTGAAGCTGAACCTGCATGACCTGTTCCACAATTTCCGCTGCGGATAAATCCCGGCTTTTCTTCAGCAAACCGCTGGCGCAGAAGCTGCAGCCGATGTTGCAGCCGACCTGGGTGGTCACACAGACCGATAAACCGAATTTATGCCGCATCAATACAGTCTCAATCAGGTTGCCGTCCACCAGCTTGAACAGGAACTTAACCGTTCCGTCCAGAGATTCCTGCTTGGTATGCTCCTCCAAGGTCAGAATCGTATAATGCTCCGCGAGCAGCTGCAAGCACTCCGGATGCACATCCGTCATATCGGAAAAAGCGGTGACCCGCTTCCGATACAGCCACTCCCATACCTGTGTTGCCCGAAACTTTTTATGTCCACGCTCGCCAAGCCAAGCTGTCAACTGATCTAATGTTAATCCATAAATGGATGGTTTGTTCATTGATTGGTCCTCTTTCTATTCATAGTCCACTCCTTATTGTCCCAAAATTCCGAAGCGAACACAAGGGGAGTTATAGGCAATTCACGCTTCTTGTACGTAAATAGGATTGAAATATCCAACAAATACCTATAACGCAAACCAAACACACCTCCCATGAAACCATCCGGATTATTTCCGTACATTTCATAAGAGGTGTGTTTTTACTATTGGTGCGTGTTCAAAAAGGTCGATTTTCAGCACCGAAGCTTATGCTTTTTTGAACAACCTCTATTGTCGTATTAGAGGGGCGTCCCGGGTTCATGCTTCTCCTGTTCCCGTATTTGCGAGCCGTCGCTCAGCGTAATCCAAGTGTCGAACTGCCGCTGTCCTTCATGCAGGCAAATAACCCTCGCACCACGGAGCATGCCTTCCCGGCCATATGTACCATAACCGGTAGCTCTGCCGTAACAGAGACGGATGCCGTGCAATTCCCCCCAGTAATCATTGATATGATCATGTCCGGCAAACGTGCCCATCACATCGCCCCGCTCCAGCATGGCCGCGAACAGACCGGTATTCACTTCGGGACAGCACACTCTCTCGAACTTGCTCCCGTAGCACGTTTTCCGCTCCCAGACTTCATGATACTCCGGTAGAGGGATATGGAAAAAAGCCAATGCGGGCAGCGGATTTCCTTGATGCTTGGCGCTGTAAGCCAAGGACGCCATCTCATACCAGCGGATCTGATCGCGCCGAATCCAATCGTACCCCGGAACAGCAGGATGTTCAGACTCTCTCCCTGAATCGAAGAAATACAGAACGGCCGCCGTGTCTTTCCCATGACTGTCGTACAACGGAATCGTATAATTACCAACGCCGTGAACTTCTGGCGAGCCATGCTCTGCACAGTTGTAGGTGTGCTGCAGAGCTTCATTCATAAGTTCTTCACGCGTGACATCCCCCTCCGTATCATGATTCCCGAATACAAAAGCCCAGCGGATTCCGCGTGACTCCACCGTCTTGACAACATCCTTGAAGGCCTGCACCGGATCCTGGCACTTTCTCCAGCCGGGATCGGCTTCGCCCGAATAAATGAGATCGCCCGTAAATACCACCAAATCCGGCTGCTCCAGGTCCAGTACCGTTTCCATGCAGCGCCGGCTCATCTGATCCTCCGACTCCCCATTCTTCCAATGAATATCTGTGAACTGCACAATCTTAAAGGTATGATCGTCTCCGAATCGAAGAGTTGGCTTCAACATAACCGTCTCCTTTACATGGCATGTGGTTTTTTTAATGAATTCTTGTGGTTTTATGTGTATATTAGTGGAGGTAACGACGAAAAGTCAATGATTTTTCGTTGACAATCTCGTTTTACCAGCCTAATATAAGATCGAATCCACATCTTCGGTCAACATCAGTCATATACAATATTGAGGTGAATGAATTTATGTCTGTAACCTATGAGGAACGCAGGGGGAAGATCTTAAATCAATTGGAGCTTGAGGGCAAGGTGAAAGTCCACGCCCTTGCGGAGCAGCTGGAGGTATCCGCAGAAACGATCCGAAGGGATTTGGATCGGTTAGAGAAGGAAGGCCAGCTGCGCAAAGTTTACGGCGGCGCCGTCAAATCCCGTTCCGGGCATATTGAGCCTTCCTTCACGAGTCGTTCCCAGACATGCGCAGAGGAAAAGGCTGCGATTGGTAGACTCGCAGCTTCCCTAATTAAGGAAGGGGAGACCGTTCTGCTCGATAACGGAACAACCACGATTGAAGTCATGCGTTATCTTAAGGACCGGTCTGATGTCACGGTCATCACCCACTCGCTGCCAGTCCTGAATCTGGCGATGGAGATTTTCCAGGGAAAGATTATTTATATCGGCGGGGATATGGACCGGACTAAACAGGCGGCAACAGGTCCTCTGACCGAAATGCTGCTGGAACAGTTCAAGGTCAATAAAGCGTTTATCTCGGCCGGCGGCATCTCATTAACCGATGGCATTACCGATTATGATCTGGATGAAGCCTACATATCACGAAAAATGCTGGAGCGTTCCGAGGAAGGCATCGTCCTTGCCGATCATACGAAACTCGGGGTAACCACGTTCTCGAAGCTCGCCAAACTGGAGGACATCTCCATGGTTATCACGGATCCAGGCTGTTCACAGGAATGGGTGGATAACCTGTCCGCTCGCAGCATTGAAGTCCTTATCGGACATTTCTGATGGAACTGCTATCACTGCTGCTGGTGCTGTCTTCCGGTTTAACCCATGCCCTTTGGAATCTGTTCACGAAGCGAAGCATTCATAAATCGGTGTTTCTGTGGTGCATCCATTCTGTCACCTTAATCCTCCTGATGCCTTCTTTTCTCATGGAGATGTCAGGGCTGAAGCTGGAACCGCACATTTACGGACTTATGCTTCTGTCCATGACCATTCAAGGCTTCTATATCACGCTGCTCTCCAAAGCCTATACTCATGGCGATATGTCCCAGGTATACCCGTTTATGCGAGGGCTTGGCGCTATGCTGACTTCGCTGTGCAGCCTCGTGTTGTTCCATGAGCATCTAAGCGCAGCGGGTTATATGGGCCTGAGTATCATCATCTTTTCGCTGTTTGCTTTATCGGGTTTGAGATTTAAAGGCCCTTCCAGCCTGAACCCCAAAGCCTTAAGCTATTCTTGCCTGGTCGGGCTTTGCATTTCAGGATATACCCTGACCGACAAGGCCGTTCTGGATGCGGGGGTCTCCCCTATCGCGCTAATCCAGTTATCCAATATCAGTTATTTCATCGCTCTGATCGTTCCCGTGATGCTGTCAAGAGGGATAAAACAGGAATGGTCGGTGAACTGGCGCACGATCCTGCTGGGCTCCATCCTGGCACCGGGATCTTACCTGCTGTTCCTGTTCGCCATGCGGCTCACCCCGCTTGCGCACATCGCGCCGGTCCGTGAAATGAGCACGGTATTTGGCACCATACTCGGCATCATCGTTCTGCGTGAGCAGCAAGGCTGGCGGCGAATCATTACGTCCGTGCTCATCACGCTAGGTATCGTGACCATTGCCTTATGGGGGTAGCAATCGTCATCGCAAGTCAGCAATCCTTTACACATTTTGCATAATGTCTTATTCAACTTCAATGCTTAAAGATCAAATTGTTCTTACCGAGGAGGAGTTTATCGATGGCTAAACGTGTCGTTATTCTTGGAATTGATGGGGCAGGCAGGTTCGTTCAAGAAGCGGACGCACCGCATCTTCACGCCCTGCTGCAAGCAGGAGCATACTCGTACGATGCTCAGACCGTATTTCCCAGCATCAGTGCTGAGTGTTGGGGCTCGCTGTTATATGGCGTAGGACCGGACCAACACGGTCTTGATAATGACCGGGCAATTCACCAGCAAATTCCGGAGAGTTTCCCCTATGCTTCACTATTCAAGCTCGCCCGCCAGCAATGGCCGGAAGCTCCTCTGTCTGCATTCAGCTGCTGGGAACCGATCAATACAGGAATCATTGAGAATACGATCAACGTTCATATGGAATCCAAACCGGACCCCGAGCTGACGGAAGCCATCGTCGATTATATTCATCAGAAGCCCAATTTCAAACTGATGTTCATTCAGTTGGATCACCCCGACGGTGCGGGCCACAAGTACGGATTCGGTACCGATAAGCAGCTGGAGCAGATTGCCGTTACGGATAAGTACGTAGACATGATTGTCAAGGCACTGGATGATCAGCAGCTGCTGGAAGACACCTGGATCATCACGGTCACGGATCACGGCGGCGGAGGCGCTCATCCTAATGACCACGGCAGTGATCACCCGATGGATATGACCATCACCTGGGGGATTACGGGTCCGGGCATTAAACCCGGCCTTCTCGATGCACCGATCAGCATCATGGACACGGCCGCCGTCATCGGTCATGTGCTGGGGCTGCACGCACCGGATTGCTGGGAAGGAAAGGTACCTGAAGGAATATTCTAATCCGGAAATTCGAGTTAGGGGGAAGCACGTTCCAATTGATGAATCACTTTCTCTTACCTATTCAATATGAAAAAAGCCAACGATTACACGCCGGCTTCTGTCGTTAAGACGATCTCTTCTGTTGTTTTTAGGTCCGCAAACCATTTCAGGGTAGCGTTCACATGATCTATGATCTGCTGCGCGGTTAACACCGAATTGTTCCAGGTGCTGTGAGCATCTGATACCAGCGTGACATCATAGCCCAAACTGAATGCTCTCCTGCATGTGGTATCTACACATAACTCACTCTGCATACCCGCAAGAATGACATGTTGGACACCCTTTCGTTTCAGTTCTTCCTCAAGCGTCGTGTTATAGAATGAATCCGGTCTGGTCTTCTGAATGATCGTATCCGACATCGCAGGCGCAATCTCAGGGTTAACCTTCCACGCCTCCGACCCTGCCTTCAAACTTTCGTCATTATGTTGTATGTAAAAGACAGGAATGCCGCCGCTTCTAGCTATTGCGATCAGCTGCTTGAGATTGTGGAGCAATCGATCTCCTTCAAACACCGGATCATTCACTTGAAACATCTCATTCTGCACATCAATGACCAATAGCGCACTCTTCTTCAACTATAACACCCTCCTGTACGATCCATTTACTCCTCGGCTTTATTATAGAACGAACGTTCCTGCTATGTATATGAGCATTTTGCAGTAACCTGAGTCCTTTGTACACAAGGAGTTCCAAGCATAAAAAAGGACTTCACCCTAACTTAGAATAGAGGAAGTCACCGTGAAGCAGGACGGGGCCATCGTGAATACAGAAATGCTCATTTATTAAGTCCATGGATAGTTTCTCTCATAACAGCTGCTGATTTTTCAAGCATCTGTCTTTCGGTTTCATTCAAATCAATTTCAATAACTTCCTTAATTCCAGTACGATTTACCACAGCAGGTGTACTTAAATACAAATCGCTTTGCCCATATTGTCCTTCCATCAAACATGACACCGGAAGAATACTATTTTCATCTGCGAATATTGCTTTAGTGATCCGTACCAAACACATACCAATGCCATAATAGGTAGCACCTTTTCGATCAATGATGTGGTACGCGGCATCTCGTGTATTTTCGAAAATACTCCGTAATGCAGCTTTATCTCCTGAGTTGTTACGTCTAGCCAATACTTTCTCTAAACCTTCAATCCCAATAGCTGCTTGAGACCAAACCGGAACTTCGCTATCTCCATGCTCCCCAATAATTGCAGCATGAACATTACGCGGATCGACTCCAAGATATTCACCCAACATGAAACGAAAGCGAGCACTATCTAAAGTCGTTCCTGATCCGATTACGCGCTCTTTTGATAAACCACTTTCTTTCCAAGCAACATAGGTCATAATATCAACAGGGTTACTTGCAACTAAGATGATACCATTAAATCCGCTCGCCATAATATCTCTGGTAATACTTCGAATAATCTTCGCATTCTTACCAACCAACTCAAGACGTGTTTCATTTTTGTCCTTTTGGGGAGCACCTGCGGTAATAACCACGAGATCGGCTATCTCGCAGGCGGCATACGTACCAGAAGTTACACGAGTAGTGGTTGAAGCAAAGGCCATACCGTGTTGTAAATCCATTGCTTCACCTTCTGCTCGCTTTTCATTAATGTCAATTAGTGTTAATTCTTCAACAACGCCTTGATTGATCAAGGCGTAGGCATAACTACAGCCTACCGCTCCTGTACCCACTAATACCACTCGGCTAATTTTGTTCTTCATAAATCCTCCTAGTATAGTAATAGGTTTATTATCCCAATGGTAACAAGGAATATTAGACTTATTTTGAGTGTAAATTTAAACAATAGATTTTCCTGTCCACTTAAACCTACTGATGCTGCCGCTACGGCTATCGATTGTGGGCTGATCATTTTAGCCATGTCGCCACCAATCACGTTGGCTGCAACCATTGACCCGGGATCAATTCCGATTTGGCTAGACGTTACGGCTTGAAGTGGTGCAAATAATGACCCACTGTTGACCACGGATCCAGTTAGGAATACACCGATCCAACCCAACACTGGAGAGAATAATGGAAATAACCCTCCAGTCGAAGCGAATGCTAACCCTAACGTAGACGACATTCCGGAATAATTACAAATATAAGCAAAGGCTAAAACACTGCATATCGTTATGATTGGGAATAGCAGTTCTTTAAAAGTATCTTTTATTGAACTTTTTACTGTTGACCATTTAATACAGTAAATCAAAATAGTCAACAATCCTGCTAGTACGATCGCGGTAACGGTTGAAGATAACAGATCCACGTTGAAAATCGCCGCATACGGACTAGGTTCGGTTGTTATTGGTGGATGCTTGATAATTTCGTTATGAACACCTTGGATTGGTATCTTTAACATGAGATCGTCAAATGTGACTTGTGAAAACAAAATTACAAATACGGTGAGCATGATGAATGGTAGCCATGCGACTGTAACTTGTCTAAAATCACTTTTGTATTTGGTTTTTTCACGCCACAAAGTAAATATCGTGAGAGCGATCAAACTCAAACTTGCAGCCAAAATATCAACGAGAACTGCACCAATCGTATTGAGTACTGCAAATTGTACTAAGGCGAAGGCTCCTCCACAAACAACGATCGATAACCAAGTCTCACGAATGCCTTTTATTCCATCAACCAGAAATACAACTAAGAATGCAACAATGAAGCTGACAATCGGAATAATATAAGATGTATAGCTTGCCACATCTAATGGAGATAAATCGGTCAATTCGGCCGGAGTAGTTACTGGTATGCCCATTGCACCGTATGACCCTCCCGCAATATTAGCAACTAAGCATATACCGGCGGCATTGATTGGTTTGAAACCCAATCCAACAAGGATTATCGCTGTTATTGCGACCGGGGCTCCAAACCCGGCAGCACCTTCTAAAAATGCCCCAAAGCAATAGGCAATCAGTAACACTTGGATGCGTTTGTCCGGAGTTATTGAGGTTATACTTTCTTTGATGATTTCAAATTTTCCGGTTTTAACCGTTAACTTATAAAGAAATATTGCAGCTAATACAATTGCTGCCACTGGCCAAACTCCTGTTAATGCCCCGTATATTCCAGTTCCCAATACTTTAGAAAAAGGCATTCCGTAAGCAACCATTGCAGTCAACGCCGCAATAACAACACTCAAAACTCCTGCTATGTAGCCTTTAACTTTGAATACTGACAAAACGATAACAAAAAATAATATGGGTATTGTAGCAACAATTGCCGATAACCAGATATTATTTAATGGGTCATAATGTTGGTTCCATTCCACTAAACACACCTCACCATATAAAAGCCGTACCCAAAGATTGAGTACGGCATTAGTATGATGGAGTCATATAGTTTTTATTCATCGGATGTCTACGGTCGTAGGCCTCCTGTAAAACTCTAAAAATTTACGTCCACCCACGCAAACAAAGGAATCCCTCTCTTAGGACTCCTTTTCCCTCTTCTTCAGCTCCCCATCGTAAAGCCGATAAAAAGCAGCCAAGGCAACTTTTAGCTACTCCTCCTCGACGATAACCCCCCGGGTTGCCGACTTTTTCTTTACATTATACTGATGAAGTTTCCTCATGGTCTTGTAAAGCTGCTGCAACTCCTGTTCATCCAGAATGTCGAACATAGAAGTTTGGAAATCTGACAGCAGCGGGATAATCTCTTCTAGCAGGGCCTGTCCCTTATCCGTTAGCGAGATATACTTTACCTTCCAATCCTGCTTGCGGACAATCAGGCCCAGCTTCTCCAGTCGTTTCACCATATGCGAAACACCGCCGCCGCTAATGGAAAGATATTCGGCCAGCTCCTGCTGTGATAAAGGTTGGTGTGCAAAGACCTGAATCAAAACGTCGAATTGGGCAACCGTGATGCAAAACGGCTGTAAGAACTCATTCGAGAGGTGGTTGCCAATCTGTTGAAAACGGGTAATCCGAATCCAAGACAGCATGGCTAATCGGTTCTCCTGATGAAATCCCAATTGTTTCATTGACTCCTACACCTCCCCTCCCTTAATCACAGTCAATTTATCACTCAAGTGAAAAACTGTCAATTCAACGCCCGCCGCCCCTTGAATATTTGATATATCAATTAGTAGTAATATTCGTTTATTATATATACCAATTAATTCTCTCCAATTTATCGGTGCTGAGAGCGCCTAATCTTGAAATATAAACGCGGAAACGATATTATGGACATAGAATCTTTGAACTACATGCACAATGAGCAGTGTATTCATTTTGTACATTCAAACATAACAACTGTAACTTTTTATCAAAAGTATCAATTAGACTTTGACATAAACGCCATAAAATGATATATCAAATTCAGGGAGGAGATCCGCTTTGGAACAAATTCCACTATACCAACATATCGTAAATGCGCTAACAGCCCAGATTGAATCCGGGGAGCTCCAGGCTGGAGATCAGCTACCGACCGAAGCTGAGATTTCGAAAGAATACAACGTCAGCCGGATCACCTCGAAGAGGGCGCTGACCGAGCTGGAGAATGCCAAGCTGATCTACCGGATCCAAGGTAAGGGAAGTTTCGTGAGCACAGACAGGGCCCCACACAGGCCCCTGGGCAAGACGAACAAGGAGATTCTGCTGATTCTACCTTTCACTCATAACCCGGGGCTTGGAGATTATGAAAAAGGCATCAACGAATTTCTCGCAACGACCGACTATACCCTGAACATTCAGTCCAATACGATTGTCGGACAGCGGAAGCTGCTGGAGGCCGCGCTACAAAGTGCCAATTCGGGATTGATTCTCTACCCGATAAGCAGCATCTCGGATCTTGGCATTCTGTATCAGTATCACCTGGCAAAGTACCCGCTTGTGACGATGGATAAATGCATTGAAGGGATTCCATTCCAGTCCGTTGTCTCCGACAACTTCGGCGGCGGATACCTGGCCTCCAAACATCTGATCGAGAATAATCATAAGAAAATCGCCTTTATCTCCTCCTTGAAGGTAGAGAACTCTTCCTCGATCCGAGAGCGGTATTTCGGTTATTTGAAGGCTCTGTATGATTACAGCCTGATCGATTACAGCGTCAGTGACTTGACCGACCGGTACTTGACCCACGACAACGACAACGGCAGAGAATACTATATTCAGTTTATCCAATCCGTTGTGACACAGGGAATTACGGGGATTGTTGCCGAGAATGACCTGATTGCGATCGAGATCATTCAGATTGCCAAAGAGCTGGGTCTGTCGGTACCGGATGATTTCTCCATCGTGGGCTTTGACAACATTCATCTCGCAAGCTTCGTTGAACCCAAGCTGACCACCATATCCCAGGACTTTGGACAGATGGGATATCAAGCTGCACAAAGCCTTATCACCCTGATCGAGAATTCCCTGGATCAACCGAATGAGAATGTCGTAGTTCCCGTTCGTCTCATTGAACGTCAGACCGTAAAGAAGCTGTAACACGCCTATTTCTAAAATCAAAGGAGACTTTTACATGCTAAACTATATCGATACAAGGCAAGGCACCAACAATCAGTACACTTATTCCAACGGGAATGCGCTCCCTTATACGGGTGTACCTTTCGGTATGAACCACTTTGTTGTCCAAACCAAAAATGAAGGAAGCTGGTTCTTCAACCCCAATGACCGCGTCTTCCAAGGCATTCGCCTGACGCACCAGCCAAGTCCATGGATGGGCGACTTCGCCCACTTCCTGATAACGCCGATTGCGGACGACAAAATCAGAGGGTCCGTCTTCACCTGTCAAAGTTCCTACCGGCCCGAAGAAGCGATATTCAAGCCCCACTATCTCAAAGTGAAGCAGCAGCGTTATAACATCACCACGGAGCTGGTTCCCAGCACCTACGGTGCGGCAATGCGCATGAAATACAATTCCGGGCAGCAGGCAGGCTTTGTCCTAAACGTTAATAACATAAGCGAATTCCGACTGGATGCAGCCCAGCGCAGACTAACGGGCTATGTCAGCAACTTCGCAGGCTGTCACGATGACGGGTTCCGTATGTACGTAGCCATGAGCTTTAACAAGGACATAGATCTCGCAACAACAGGTTATTACAACGAGGAAGGCCAGTTCTTCCCTGAGATTGCTTTTGGCGGTGTCGACCAGCATGCCGTCATTCGTTTCAAAGACTGTGAAAGGGACGTGCTGGAGGTTAAACTGGCAACGTCGTTTATTAGCCTGGAGCAAGCAGAGCTTAACCTTGCGCGCGAGCTGAACACATCCCTGGATGAGCGGAAGGAATTGGCTGCGCAAGCTTGGAATCATTACCTGAACAAAATCCGGGTCACTCACCCGAACGAAGAATATATGCGGACCTTCTATACTTGTCTTTACCGCATGTTCCTGTTCCCGCAGAAGTTCTATGAGCTGGATGCCAACATGGAGCCGGTATATTACGATACAACGGCCCGATCCGTCAAGAAAGGGATTCTCTATACCAACAACGGCTTCTGGGATACTTACAGAACTGTATATCCGCTCTATTCCATCATCGCACCGAAAGAATATGAAGAAATGCTGGAAGGTTTCCTGAATTCCTACCGCGAAACCGGCTTCCTGCCGAAATGGCTGTCTCCGGATGAGCGCGGACTGATGCCAGGTACGCTTATTGATGCCGTCATTGCGGATGCCGCGGCTAAAGGATTGGCTCCGCACCTGATGCCGGAGCTGCTGGAAGCCATGCTGACTGCCGCTACCACGCAGAGCGGAAAGGACTGTTATGGACGTCAGGGAACGATGGACTACATACAGTACGGTTACGTGCCAAACACCTATCACGAGAGCGTGAACCACACGCTGGATTACGCATACAGCGACTACTGCATCAGCCGCGTGGCCGATGTCTTGGGCCGATCAGATGTAGCGGATCAATATAGACAGAGCGCGCTCAACTACAAGAATATCTTCGATACGGAAACTGGGTTCATGCGGGCAAAGGATCCGAACGGCCAGTTCCGACCGGATTTCAGTGATACGAGCTGGGGGCTCGATTATGCCGAAGGAAGCGCCTGGCAGACCAGCTTTGCAGTGTTCCAGGATTTCCAGGGTTTGATTGAGGAATACGGTTCGAAGGAACGATTTTTCGACAAAATAACCGAATTGTGTAACAAAGCACCGGACTTCGACGTGCGGGGCTACGGCTTTGAAATTCATGAGATGAGTGAGATGGCTGCCATCGACTATGGCCAGCTGGCCATTTCCAACCAGCCAAGCTTCCATATTCCTTATCTGTTCAACTATGTAGGGCAGCCGGCTTCTTCCCAGGTTGTCATTAAGCAGCTGATGTCGAACCTGTTCAACAGCGGCTTTAACGGCTTCCCGGGTGATGAAGACAATGGAAGCATGTCCGGATGGTATGTATTCAGCTCCATGGGCTTCTACCCGGTATGTCCAGGCAGCAATGAATACGTCCTCGGTATCCCGTTATTCGACAGCGTGAGCATTGAGCTGCCAAACGGTAAGCAGATGTTGATTCATACCGACAACAATAATCCGCAGTCCAATTTCGTTGCGAACGTTCAATTAGAGGGACAAGATTATACCAAACTGTACATTACGCATGAGGATATACTGGCAGGCAAGTCCCTTGATTTCCGTCTCGGACTGGCTCCAAGCTATCGTTCTTACAGCCCTGATGAGTTGCCGTTCTCGATATCGAAGAAGTAACTGTTACAACTATGCTCATATAAGAAAGGGGCATCCCCATTTAGGTTAGCAGCCTGGGGATGCCCCTTATGTATGAGGTATACATGGATATGACCAACTTCGGTTCCTCCATAGATGAAAATAGCGCTGACGTATACGGTCAGCGCTATTTATGTTTGCCATGGCTTACACCAGAAACATCGCCACGCCGGTAGTCACGGTCAGACCTAGCAGCACCGGCTTCAAATTTCGTCTGGCAAGCTCGAACGGGCTGACTCCGCAGATGGCTGCAGCCGGGATCAACGCCCAGGGAATGAGCGTACCGCCACCTACCCAGATTGCGGCAACCTGCCCAAGCGCCGTCAGGGTAGCCGCGCCCGAGCCAATGGCCGTAGCGAACAGCTGCGCGATCGAGCCGGCAAGCGATATACCCGAGAAGCCCGAACCGTCAAGCCCTGTAATCGCGCCGGTGATCGTCAATGTTACCGAACCCACCGCACCGTTCAGCGGCACCGCATTCGCGAGGGCAACCCCCAGATCGTTCACGATCCCATGAGATGCTTCCGGAAGCACTTTACCGAACAATTCGGTAAATGCTGCATCCCCCAGATAGAAGAACGCCGCAATAGGAATGACGGGACCGAATACTTTGAATCCAAACATGAATCCCTCGATCAAATACGAGGTGACCTTCTCTAATCCCCGGTTGCGGTGAGCCAGCAAGGCAATGACACTGAGGATAAGGACGGCTGTGCCGCCGACCAAGGCCGTTGCATCTCCGCCCTGCAGCTTTAGGATGAACATGGTGACAACGTCTGCCGCGAACAACAGCAGAATGATGATAGCCAACCATTTTTTCATAACCGGCGATATCGCCGAAACAGCATCATCCTCTTCGGTACGCGTGGTAAGCGCGTCTCCCGTGCTTTTAATGGTTACCAGTCCATCTCTCCAGCTGCCGTTCCGCTGATCTCTGCCCATCATCCAGAATGCCGTTACGGTTGTCACAAGTCCCATAACGAACACGAGCGGCACACTGGCAGCCATAACGCTGGATACAGGCAATCCGGCTGCATCCGCGGTTAATTTAGGCGCACCCTGGATAATATAATCTCCCGATAGCGCAATGCCGTGACCGAACAGATTCATCGCCACCGCCGCACCGAGGGCCGGCAAACCCACACGGATGGCCACAGGCAGCAGGACCGCACCAATTAACGCAACTGCCGGTGACGGCCAGAAGAAGAAGGACGTGACCATCATAATGATTCCGATGCCCCAGTAAGCCATCGCGGGAGTACGTAGAAACCGGGTTAGCGGGGCCACCATCGTCTCGTTGATCCCCGTCTTGATGAGGACTCGGCTCATCGCCACAATGATGGATATAATCATGATGGCGCCCATCAGCTCTTTGGTCGCATAGATGAATGAATGAAAAACGCCGGAGACCGAGCCGCTTAGCGTTTCCGTAGCCAGAAGGCCAAGCGCAAATATTCCGGTAATACAAATCAGCGACGTATCGCGCCGCCGAATCAACAGCGTCATGATCAAGACGATAAACGCCAGGTACACCCAGTGAATCGCGGTTAAATGAATCCCCATATGAAGTCACGCCCTTTCTCAGGCAGCAGGTTTGATGTGACTACATCTTATGCATGGGCCTGGGCAAAGGTTAATTCGGGATCGTGCCATGATTCACAACTTGATTGGGCATCTCATATACTTGGTATGTTATGACCTATTTCATCTAGATTATGGTAAAATAATCAAAACATAAAAGAGGTGTTCAGCATGCCAAATCGGGAACAACGCTTCATCGCTATAGCCGCGATCATTCAGGTGATCATCGTTGTAATCTTGGGGTATAACCGTGTTCGGGATTCTATCCGATTTACCAATGAGACATTTGATCCTTCGTTCTTGTCTCAAGGGGCCTACATTCTATTATCTCTCGTTATATTTCTCCTGTTCATTGCCGCTTCGTTAGGGGCATGGGCACAAAAGACATGGGGATGGTCGGCAACAGTGGGACTATATGTTACATTCATATTTTCCATCTTCATGTCAACAGGTGTTGCCATGCGAGTGTCCGACATTGATATCAACGCGCAATTCTTTTGGAAACCCATACTCTTGATTATCATCTCCATTGCTGCGCTATGGTTTTGGTTTCGAGCGGCCATCCGCAGCAGATTCCATCTACAGCTGAAATCAGCGATACTGCTTACTTTGGTTGCCAGCATCGGGTTCATTCTCCTCGCAGTTCTCATAGATTACCTCCAATTCAGAATCATGGACCACTGGATTTCCAACGTCATCTCCAATTCGGTATAGTAGTACATGATGTAGTTTGGAGTTAAAAGGAGTTGGAAGGATCAGTGTATACCATCCTGATTGTGGAAGACGATGAACGCATCGCGGATAAATTAAGATCGGCTATTTCCAAATATGATTTTAACGTACGGATCACCGAAGACTTCAGCCGCGTCATGGACATTTTTACGGATACAAAGCCGGACCTGGTTCTGCTGGACGTCAACCTGCCGAAATACGACGGTTTCTATTGGTGCAGGCAAATCCGTACCCAATCGCACTGCCCGATCATCTTCATCTCGGCGCGCGACAGCGGCATGGATCAGATTATGGCACTGGAAAACGGGGCGGATGATTATATAACGAAGCCGTTTGACATGGAGCTTGTTCTGGCGAAGATCCGCAGCCACCTGCGCCGTGCAGTCGGTGCCTATGCCTCCGGTCAGGAGGATGAGCATACCGTCGAAAGCGCCGGTCTCATCATCTATCCGGAGCGATTCGTCGTGACTTATGGAGACGAGTCAGCTGAGCTTACCCAGAAGGAAGCCGCCCTGCTGACGATGCTGATGGAAAAAGACGGCCGTGTGGTCAGCCGCGAGCGACTGTTGGACCTGATGTGGGAAGATCAGCATTTCATTGATGACAATACGTTAAATGTTTATATTACAAGGGTTCGCCGCAAGCTTCGTGAGCTGGGCGCCGGAGATCTTATCGAAACAGTCCGGGGAGCAGGCTACCGGTTCATGACAGGCAGGGAGCCTCAATGAGACTCTTCCTGCGGGAGCATCTCCCGCTCATATTGTTTTTTACCGTTCAAATGCTGCTCATCCCCCTGCTGTACTGGCTTACCGGTGAAGGCAGACCTTTTACTGTCGTGCTATATGGGGTGCTGTTGAGCAGTGTCGTGCTGCTCCTCTATCTTGCATACCGGTATCTTTCCCATCGCACGATGTATCAAGAGCTTTCTTCCGAGGAGCTTTCGGAGAAGGAATTCTTAAGCCCTCCCCTGGGTGAAGCGCCTCTGCCGGAAGCGATACACGAGCGGATCGGCCATTATGAACGCTTATACCGCGAACAGCTGCATCGACATCAGAGTCAAACCGACCAGCATCTGGCTTTCGTCAACCGCTGGGTACATCAGATGAAGACCCCGCTGTCGGTGATTCAGCTAACGCTCGATGAAGTCGAAGAAGCACCCGCCGAACATATTCGGGAAGAGCTTGAGCGCATTCGCAAAGGCCTCGAAATGGTGCTGTATACCGCACGCCTGGACCGGTTCGAGCAGGATTTCGCGGTAGAAGCCATCGGCCTTCGTGCCGCGGTAAACGAATCCGTGGTCGAGAACCGGAAGCTGTTCATTCGTAAGGGGATTACGCCGGCGTTCCAAATCGATGATCAGATCTCCGTCTATACGGATGCCAAGTGGTTTCGATTTATGCTGGGTCAGATTCTGACGAACGCTGTGAACTACTCCGGCAGCCCCGGCAAGAAGATTCAATTAACCGCAGAAGAAGTGGGGAAACACATCAAACTTCATATACGCGATGAGGGTATCGGCATTGCGCCCGAGGACATCAATCGGGTGTTCCATCCCTACTTCACCGGAGAGCGCGGTCGGCAATATCATGAATCCACCGGTATGGGCCTGTATCTTGTCCGTGAAATTGCCCATAAGCTGAATCACACCGTCCAACTGGAATCCACGCTGGGTGAAGGAACCACCGTTACCTTGACGCTGCAGAAAGCAGTAAAAGAAGACACATCTCATTCTTAGGTGTGTCTTCTTTGCATTGGACAGAGGCTAATTTCATATCGATCATCTCAGAATACGAACAAAAAATACGAACTTAACCTTATGGGAGATGTAAGCTCCGTTTCACCTAAATCCATAGCAGGGTCAGGTCAGTATACGATAGAGTTAGGTTACACTAATGAGGTATACAGAAAGGAGCTTCTGGGTTTATGGATATTCTTGAAGTAAAAGCATTAAACAAAGTATATGCGGGCAAAGTGGCGACACAAGCTCTTACCGATATTCATCTCACCATCCAAGAAGGGGAATTCGTCGGCATCATGGGCCCTTCTGGCAGCGGCAAAACCACCCTGCTGAACATGGTGTCCACCATCGATCGTCCAAGCTCGGGCGAGGTCAAGATTGGGGGCAAAAATCCTTATACTATGAAAAAAAGCGAACTTGCCCACTTCCGTCGCAGACAGCTCGGCTTTGTGTTTCAAGATTTCAATCTGCTTGATACGTTAACGGTTGCCGAGAATATCGTGCTTCCGCTTACGCTGGACCGTCGTCCGCTCAAGGACATGGAGTCGCTGCTGCAGCAAACCGCTTCACGGCTTGGCATCCGCGAAATTCTGAATAAACGCGTGTACGAAATTTCGGGAGGGCAACGACAGCGCACCGCGATTGCCAGGGCTATCATCGGCGCACCTCTGTTATTGCTTGCGGATGAGCCTACAGGAGCGCTCGATTCCAACTCCTCACGCATCGTGATGGAGTCGTTAGCTGAGATTAACGAGCGGGATCGTACCACATTGATGCTGGTTACGCATGATCCTTTGGCCGCAAGCTACTGCAACCGCATCGTCTTTATTAAAGACGGCAAGCTTGCCGCCGAAATTCACCGCGGAGAGAACCGGCAGGCCTTTTTCCAAAAAATCATCGATACGCTATCGTTCTGGGGAGGGAATACAAGTGAGCTTTCCTCAATTCGCGTTTAACAACGTCCGGCGTAACGCGCGTCAGTATTTCGCTTACCTGCTTAGCAGCTCGTTCATGGTCATGATTTTCTTTACGTATGCGGTATTCATCTATCATCCGGCTATCGAGAATTCGCCTATGGGTACCATGACACGTACGGGAATGACGATTGCCACGGTCATCGTCTACGTGTTTGCGTTCTTATTCGTGCTATATTCGATCAGCGTCTTCCTGAAGTCGCGGAACCGGGAGTTCGGCATTCTTACGATCCTCGGAGCCGAAGCCAAACAAATCAATTGGCTGATCTTCCTGGAGAACATTCTGATTGGTGCCATTGCCATCGTAACGGGCATCGCCAGCGGAATGCTGTTATCCAAGGTATTCCTGCTCATCAGCACCAAAGTAATTGATATGGACGAGCTGCCGTTCTATTGGCCGGTCAAAGCGATGCTGCTGACCGCCGGTGCGTTCGCCGCGCTGTTTCTCGTCATTTCGCTCTTTACCTTGTTATTTATCCGGAAGAATCAAGTCCTGGAGCTTCTCAAAGGCACCAGCAAACCAAAAACCGAACCGAAAACCAATCTGTTCCTGGCCCTCTTGGGCGTGGTGCTGCTTACCATCGGTTTTACCGTCCTTCGCGTCAAAGAGTTAGACCCTACGGGACTGATGATCGCCGCGGTAACCGGAATTATCGGCACGTATTTCTTCTACTCCCAGCTATCGGTGTGGGTTGTCCGGATGCTGCAGAGAAGCCGCACGACCACATGGAAAGGGACGAACCTTCTGTGGATTTCCGAAATGAGTTACAAGATCAAAGACAATGCCCGCATGCTATTTTTGGTCACGGTCGTGGTGGCCCTGGCTTCCATGAGCACCGGTTTCGTGCTAGCTATGCAGCAATCGGTCAAATCGGTATATTTGGATAACCCTTATGCGCTAAGTTACAGCTACTACGGCAATACCGACGATAAGAAAGTGCAGGAAGAATTGGCTCTGATTGAACAGCGGCTTCAGTCTGAAGGGTTGGCTTACAAACAGGCGGATGTTGAGACTATCTACTATAGCATGTCACCGGAGGTGGAGAACTCCTTATCCATCATACCGCAATCCCAATACAACCTTTTAGCTGCCATGATGAATGCGGAGCCGTCCGGGACATTCGGCGAGAATGAAGCCTTATTGGCGGAAACCCCGATTGCAGCGAAGAAGAGCAAGGGAACGCTAACGGAATTGGATATCGAATTATCCGGTCAGCCCTATTCGTTCAACCTGGATAACCGCACAGACCAGATTGCGGCTGTCGTATATAGCGGCAGGCTGCTGGTCGTCACGGACAACATGTTCGAGGAGCTGCGGGACGAGCAAAAGGCTAACAAATTCGGAGTAAATCGAATGAGGCAATATATTCTCCCAGCTTCTGAGGGGCTTCCCGAGAAGAATGATACCGAAACCAAGCTCGGCCTTGAGCTGTCAGAATGGAACCGGGATGTCTTTAGTGAAGGGTATATTCAATCTAGGGCGGAGAATTATTACACCAACAAGCAAGGGTTTGCATTATTCAGCTTTATCGGCGTGTTTGTTGCCTTGATTTTCTCAATCTCCTCGGCAAGTTTCTTGTATTTCAAACTGCATACGGAGCTTTCAGCTGACAAAGCGATGTATCGTTCCCTGTCCAAGATCGGACTCAGCGCGCGGGAGATGAACATCTCCGCAACGATTCAGATTGCCGTACTATTCTTTATCCCCATCCTGGTTGCAGCCCTGCAATCCCTGGTTGTGCTCGGCCCGATTCTCGGATATCTGGATGTTCCGTACGTAAGTGGTCCTGTATTGGTTGCCTCGTCAGCATTCCTGGCCGCCCAAGCGATCTATTTCCTGATCGCCAGAGCCCGTTATATTAAATCTGTGAATGGAATGATGGTGTGAATACGCATATAGAACAAAAAGACACAGTGACTCAGCATCAGCCTGCTACCGGAAAGGGGCGGTTACATTTTTTAGACCAGTTCAGGGGGTTTGCCCTGCTTGGTCTGCCGTTTGTTAACGTATTGGCACTCTGGCTCATCGCCACGCCGGAAACCTCAGCGGATTTTTGGCTGCAGCGAGGGCTTAACTTTTTCGTAGAAGCCCGATTCTACACCATCTTCACGTTCTTGTTCGGACTTGGGTTCTACATGTTTCTATCCCGAAGCGCTTCATCGGGAGGTAAGCCAAGACTTCGGCTGTATATTCGCCGGTTAGCGATTCTGGTGCTGATCGGGTTCATACATCAGCAGTATCAATCGGGGGAGGCCTTGTTCCATTATGCGATTGTCGGACTGCTTGCGGTTCCACTCTATTGGGCGCCGCGGAGGATTAATCTTGGCATTGGATTGGCGGGGTTTACATTTGCGGCAATCATGGGAGGCAAGCTGCTGACCATCCCGTTCCTGATCCTGTTAGGACTGGCCGCAGGCCAATATCGATTAATGGACACCATCAGCAAGGGATTACGATTAAGCACATTACGTTGGGTTTGGATGCTGTCATTACTCGGAACCGTCATCGTTACCGGTATCATGTGGTGGGCAGCACCTTCCGAGCCGATGTCACCGTTTCTATTCAAGGTAGAAGGCGAATCTCCATCACCGACCATGGAAGCGGCCTTCACTCTGGCACATATCGGGATAGCGACGGGCCCTCTCGTGTCCGTATTTTATCTAAGCTCACTCTTAATGCTTCAGCGTACCCGTATAGGTGCGAAGATGCTGTATCCGTTGCAAGCATATGGGCGAATGGCGCTTACCAACTACATTGGACAGACCGTCTTTCTGGTAGGGATTCAGCGTTTGATCCTAGACGCCTCGCCCACCACGTATGTTGTATCGACACTCGTTTCCCTAGGGATTGTGGCCTTCCAGATCATAGCCAGCAATCTGTGGATGCGTTGGTTCCAATTCGGACCTCTCGAATGGTTGTGGCGATGTGGTACCTATGGGTCCATCGTGCCGATTCGCAAAAAAACAGGAGCCCTATAGGTTCCTGTTTTTTTGGGGTTTGTTATTGCCGAGTGGCCAGATAAACTCCCCATATCAGTGTCCCTCCCGCTATCTCATCCTCCGCTCCAGGCGCCTGATCTCCTGCTCGATGACCGTCAATCCCGCCTCAATCCGGGGTTTCTCCACCCCGATTATACATAACCGAATCCGGTCATTTTGCTGATTCTCCAGCAGCAGATGCAAATCCACGTTCGTAACCGAAACCCCTCTTTGCATCAGGCGCTCCTGCAGTACAGATGCCTTTACGTATTTCGGGAGGCGGAGGGTGATGAACACGCCGGAGGAAGGGCAAGTATAGGAAATGCCGCTGCCGAAGACACGGGCACACACCTCGGTGGCATATCGCATCTTCTCCCGGTAATGTGCCCGAATTCTGGCGGCATGGCGCCTGTACATTCCACTCTTGATATAAATTTCAAGGGCGCCTTGAGAGAGAATCGGAGATGAAACGTCCGCAGCGTTCTTATACGCTATGAACAAATCCAGCAAGAGCTCGGGAAGAATAACGGCACCCATTCGAATGCCCGGCAGAATCGTTTTCGAGAAGCTTTTGACATAGATGACATGGTTTGACTGATCCAGTGCGTACAAGGGGTCTGCCTTCGCATCCTCCTCCAGGTCCGCCAGATAATCGTCTTCCACGATATAGACATCATACTTCCGGGCAAGCTCTGCGATACGCAGCTTCTGCTCCAGCGAATACGAGGTGCCTAGCGGGTTAAGGAATCTCGGTACCGTATAGAAGAATTTGATCTGTCCACTGCGAAAATGAGACTCCAACACCTCCATGTCGATACCCCGCTCATCCCGCTGAATTCCGATCACCGGACAGCCTGCAACGCCGGCTGCCGCCAAGAAACCGAAATACGTCGGCTGTTCTACCAGCACCGCCTGCCCCTTACCCGGAAAAGGCATGCGCGTCAGGATCGAGAAGGCTTGCTGCGCTCCAGTGACCACAGCGATGTGATCGGGTTTCGCAAAGATCTGCTGCTCATAGAAGTACCTGCTCAGCTCGTTCCTTAAAGAGAAGATCCCCTGCGGATCGGTGTAACCGAACAGCTCCTCCTTATACACGGAAATCGCCTTCCGTAAGCAGTGCTCCATCTCCTGGAACGGCAAAAAATCGCCCCGGGGTGTCGTTGAGGCGAAATCAATCGGCTCGCTTTCCATTCGCGCCGAGGTGCGGTTCTTCCCTTCTACAAGGTAGTATCCGCTCTTGGCTACCGGGTAGATGACATCATCGCGCTCCAAGGTCTGATATGCACGAACGACCGTGTTGGGACTACAGGAGAACATTTTGGCCACGGCCCGGACCGAAGGCAGCTTATGGCCTGACCGGATATGCCCCCCTTCCACTTCCCGGATCATATACGCAACAATTTGCTCGTGCTTCGTGTCCATCCCACTCATCCCCCTGTATTGATACAGTTGATCTAAATTGTCCTGTTCATTTTCTGCTCCATGATTAGAATTAGCTTATTCCATGACATAGCGGAAGTAAAGACATAGGAAAGGAGCTGACGGGTCAGCGATGAAAAAAGATCGGGGTTATGCGTGGATCATCCTACTGTATCTATGGACACTTGGTTTTGCAGCGGCAATCAGCCGGTTTGTTATGTCTTATTACCAGCACGAAATGGCACGGGATTTGGACGTGGACCTGACCTTTATTAGCTTCACATGGTCCTTCAACATTGCCGTCGCCGCTATCTGTTCTCCCCTCGGCGGATGGTTAACCGATAAATACGGCCCCAAAAAAATGATGCTCCTGAACGCCCTGTTTGGTGTACTGTCCATGCTGACCGTGCTTACGCTTCATCATCCGGCGGGATTTTTCATAGGACTCGGACTGCTCTCCGGCCTCTCCGGCATGGCCGCGAGTACAGGATATGTCGTGGTTACAAGCTGGTTCAGCCGGCATAAGGCGAAAGCGCTCATGATCATGACCAGCGCAAGCTCCCTCGGACTGGCCATACTGACGCCTCTATTTGTCAGCAATCGGGATTGGCTTGACTGGACAACGGCATTCACCATCACCTTGTGGATTACGCTCATTTCCATACCGCTCACTTTCCTTATCATGAAGGAACGCCAACCGGGTCAGCACAGAGAGAAACCCGCTGTTTCGGATTCACCCCCATCAACGGGACGGCTGCCGTTCCTCTCGATCGCCAGGGAGATGGTAACCAACCGGACGGTACTCCTGGTGGTCTTTGCCTTGTTCACTTGCGGCTTCAGCATGGGAACGGTTGAAATGCACCTGATGGCCATCCACCGGCATGATCATGTCGGCTCGGTAATGTTCACATCCTCACTGAGCATTCTCGGTCTGCTTGAGTTGGCAGGCGGGCTGCTGTTTGCCTTGCTCCTGGATCGGATGTCCAGAAGTTTGGCACTGTCCTTCCTGTATGCATTCCGAATTCTGGCCTTTACGATGCTGTTTCTGCACTTCAGCATTTCTCCGATCGTCTTCTCGGTCATCTTCGGAGCCAGTTATTTAGGGGCCATCCCCGGTGGCATATTGGTGGCTAGCGAAGCTATGGGCAATCGCTCCGTTGGATTGCAGACAGGAACGCTGCTTATTTTCCATCAAGCGGGAGCTGTTCTCGGTTCTTTTTCCGGCGGATTCCTGTTTGACCTCACGAACAGCTACCAATGGTTGATCGGCCTCAACCTGATGTTCAGCGCCTTGTCGGCTATGGGCTACTATCATCTTCATCGTACGTCGAATCGAAGACGTTCCGTCCCGGGTCAGTCGTCGGCCGAGGCTTAATAAACCCTATAGGCAGGTGTTCTTAATGAAAATGGCTTTTATTCTGTTCCATGGGATGACGTCCCTGGACCTTATCGGCTTCACCGAAGTGATGACAAGGCTCTCCCGCATCCGTCCCGACTCGGAAATCTCCTGGGATTACTGCTCGATGAGCCAGCAAATTACGGATGATCGCGGACTGGAGTATGTCATATCCAAGTTAAGACCGAATCTGTCGAAATATGACCTGGTCTTCGTGCCTGGCGGCTTTACTACGCGGGAGCTCAGATTCGACCCCGATGTACTGGCTTGGCTGCGGACAGCCCGGGAAGCACAATATCTCGCATCCGTGTGCACCGGATCGCTGCTGCTTGGCGCGGCCGGGTTGCTGGAGGGCAAGCGGGCTACCTCCAATGGTTCGGCTTACGAGCTTTTGGCACCCTACTGCAAGGAGGTCGTTCATGCACGCATTGTACAGGATGACCGCCTCTTTACGGGCAGCGGGGTTTCTTCATCCATCGATCTTGGCCTGTACGTGCTGGAGAGGTTAACCGATGCAGCCACCGCGGAACGTGTGAAATCGGATATGAGCTACCCGTATTACCAGACGGGAAACTCATCCTCGGTCTATCATGCCAAGACAAGCGTATAAATTCCGAAAAAGGCTCCCCGAAATGGGCCCACTTTCCCTATTCCGAGGAGCCTGGCGGGTTCATAGAAGCCTAATCTCCATTAAGCATAAACACGCAGCCGATCATCAATTAGACCCAGCAGCCATGCTCTTTCTCCAGGGACATCCTCTCTCAGCCTGGCTGCCGCTACCGGCAGCATCCAGCGGTCGATCTCCTCCATCTTTGCATGAGATAATCGACGATATTCATTCAGGTATATTTTATTCCACAGGATTCGGGCCATCCGAAGCGGAATCACCATAAGGCTCGACTGTTCGAGCGGATGAAAAGGAGATTGAAACATCAGGGATGTCCTGGCAATGTCGCATAGAGGGTCACCAATCGTGGCGTTATTCCAATCGATCGCCCGGTATCCGCTCTCCGCCACGATCACATTGTCCGGGTGGAAGTCGCCATGACAGATGGAGTCCCCCTCAGGAAAAGAGTCCAGTACCTTGCATATGGCCTGCGCCTTTCCCTGCAGGATGCCGCTTGCATCAAGAATTGCATGCTCCAGCCTTTCTTTTTGCGGCGGCAGCAAGGTTGTCGTGCAGCCATGCATCGCATGTTGGAGCCGTGCCATCTCACGGGCGCACTTCATGAGCTTGCGCGGTGACGATTGAACCTGATGCAGCATCGACGGTCCTGTCACCCGTTCATACACCAGCCCCGTTCGTCCCTCGATATCCACCATGTCAAAGACGGCAGGGGCAGGCACGCCCGCTTCCGCAACGATGCGGCCCATCTCCGCCTCATATGTCACCCATTCCGGGGGGTACCCTTCATAATACAGCTTTAAAGCCTGAGACTCTCCCCATTCATACACCTCTGCGCTCCTGCCTCTTCCAATCTGTGTACCCTTCTTCAAAGCATTTCCTCCGCTTCCTACGTCAGCTGGATTTTGATTTCGAACGCAATATCAACCGCTGAATCCAGCCTGGCTTCTGAATCCGGCAGTTGTGAAATGCGGATATCTTCCATTCCCCGTTCTGTTTGATGAGCACGTTGGTATTAATCGAGAATCGGCTGGTGGGCGGCTTCTTATGAAATCTTAGCTGTACCGCTCCTGTTGCGTGGGCTATCGCAAGCTCCGGGGTCAGGAAACGCAGTTCCGTTGGGGTGGGTCCCGCCACCAGCTTGGAATCTCGCAGAACCCCGTTCCACAGCTCCTGATGAACCTCATCAATCGCCCTGCGCCCCTTCAAGTACTATCCGTTAAATGTCACGTAGTCCGCTTCTTCTGTAAAGCATTCCGCATAAGCTCGGCCGCTACCTTCTCCCCATGCCTTGGACAGCGAAGCCAATAATGTTTGGATCGCCTGGCGATCCTCCTGGATACCGATCATCAGCCCTATCTCCTTTCTTGCTCTTAAGCGGGATCGCTGAATCTTCTTTGAACCCATTGTATGATAATCCGGCCGGTTTTGAATTCCCACTCCAGGATGAAAACCGACTCGGTCTTGGGACCGAGTTGTTCCTTCAGAACCGGCGAGCTAAGTTCTTTACGTACGCAGTAGCGCGAGATATGATATCGTTATCCACGCAGACCGAATCGTAAAGGAGGTTGCCATCGGCATGATGAAGATCAGCGCTTTTGCCAAGGTCAGCGGCATTTCCATCAAGACATTGCGATATTATGATGAGCTGGGCCTATTGAAGCCGGCCCATGTTGATGAACAAAGCGGATACCGTTACTATTCCGAGGAGCAGCTTCTGACCGTCTAGCGAATTGTCGCTTACAAGGAACAGGGGTTTACCTTGGAACAGCTCAAGCCTTTTTTTGAAGAGGATCTAGAAACCGATGTCGTAAAGAATAAACTTGCGGATAAAATGACGGAGCTTCAGCATGCGATGCAGACCCTCCAGCAGCAGCTGGAGGGAGTGAACAGCAGGATGTCGCGCTTGGAACCATCCGAAGCCGGTGATCCGGCAGGCCCCATCCGTATCCGGGAAGTCCCATCCCAGCTCGCCGCTTCCATTCGCGACCAAGTCCCCCGCAGCCAGCTATGTCTCTTGCTTGATGAGATTACGAAATACGCTATCTTATATGGAGAAGAGGAAGCTAGCCAACTAACCATCCTTTGGCATAATCACGACAGCGAGAATGCCGACATCGAAGTCGCAGTCCCCATAACTAGGGATATACCTGCTAATGGTCGGGTGCGTGTAGACTTCCTACCGCAGTTGCAATCTGCCGCATCTCTTGTCCATCGTTGTGATCCGTACGGCTATAGCTGTCTCGCCTTACCCGAGCTCAAGGCATGGATTTCGTCCCAAGGCTTCGTTCAATCGGACCGGGAGCCGATCCGCGAGATCTATCTCACCTCGGATAAAGATATCTACGGCAATAAGCGTCCTGCGGAATTACTTATCCCCTTACAAGGTAACATGGAGTAACCCTTCCTTTGCACTAATAGGCTACCGAAAACGAACCTCGACCCAGCCTCCATCCGTACTTACAGCAGCAGTAATCTGGCATGGCTCTTATGTTCATGAAAAAACTCTAGAAAAATTCTAAACCACCCTCTTGACTCTCCCCTTAACAGTAGAGTGTACAGTAACGTTAAATCGAACAAGAGGAGTGGGGTTTCATGAAACGATTGGAAGGCAAAATTGCATTGGTTACAGGGGGAAGCCGAGGAATCGGCAAAGGAATCGCGCTTCGGCTGGCGGAAGAAGGGGCGCTGGTCGCTGTTCATTACGGAACTCGCCGAAATGCGGCGGATGAGGTTGTTCAGACTATTCAAAAACAGGGTGGGCGAGCTATCGCCCTGGGTGCCAAACTGGAATCGGTAGCCGGAGCAACAAGGCTTATTCATTCATTGGAGGAGGAACTTCTTCGCATAACGGAGGACAACCGTTTCGATATTCTGGTGAATAACGCAGGCATCGGAACCTCCCAGACCTTTGAAGAGACGACCGAGGAAAGCTTCGATGAGCTGCTTGCCGTCAATGTAAAAGCACCGTTCTTCCTGGTCCAACAGGCGCTGCCGCTCCTGCGTGACGGCGGACGCGTCGTCAACATCTCCTCCGGTGTTACGCGTATCGCCTATCCGCATATTATGGCTTACAACATAACCAAGGGAGCCATCAATACGTTCACCTTGCATCTCGCGAAGCTGCTTGGTCCACGCGGGATCACGGTGAATGCGGTTCTTCCGGGCATCGTGGATACGGATGTGAATGCTGCATGGCTGTATACACCGGAAGGGCAGTTGCATGCCGCGGAGATGTCCGCGCTTGGCCGAATCGGCCAGCCGTCCGATATTGCAGATGTCGTCGCGTTTCTCGCATCCAGCGACGGACGCTGGGTAACAGGACAAATGGTTGACGCAACCGGCGGTTCACATCTGTAACTATAATAACAACGTCTATCGACGCACTCTCAAAGAAGACAGACCGCGTTTAGCGGTAGTTTTTCTTGCGATATCAGGCAGCAGACCCTCCGAAGTTTATACTTCCTGATATCTTAAAAAGAGCTATCCTTGCTTGGCATTAACGCCAAGCAAGGATAGCTCTTATGCCATATTCTGCTGGTAATCGGATCCGCCAATCTACTCAAGATCGCTTTTTCCTGTACCTGTTGTTAATCAGATTCGCCCATCCGCACAATCGACTTCCGCTCCGGGTTCCAGCGCCATGACGGAGCCTTCCCCCGCACAAGCAGACCTCCTACCCATTTATCGGTCGTTCCGGTGTAGGGGGCATAGTCGGACTTCCCGGCTAATACCTCCCGCCCCAGACTCGTCACTTGCAGCACCCGATCTTGGAAATGGGGTACAGCTAGTTTGAAGTCGGGAAAAGGTGCTGTACCATCGATAACGAGCAAGGAATCCGGTCCCTCTGTCAGCTTCGCCAGGTAATACCAGAACTCCAGATCTCCCATTCCCAGTGTATGGAGCTGGTCACCTACCTTTCGGAATAACTCATGAGGCTTATGGATTCCGCCCGCTACAGCCTCTAACGTGGTCTGCTCAATGATCCCAAGTCCATTGTTCACGGTGGGCAGCCGTGCCAGATGGGCTGCGAATGCAGCCCTAGCAAAAGGCAGTGCCGAGGAATCAACCTCCAACATGCGCTGATGTTTCTCCGGCAGATCCGAAGTATAGGCTTCCCACAACATACTGCCCAGCATGAGCTCTTGTTCTCCAATCGTGTGCCATGTGCCCGATAAAGTCTCGAGCTGCTCCGTGCTGAGCTGTCCCAACCCACGAAAAAGCTCGATGCCCGGGTATGCGCCAATGCACAGCAGACTCAGCTTCGTATTTCCCAGTGACTGCTCCTTAAACCAATGCAGCAAATAAGACAGCATCGTCTGGTCAAACAGATCATGCTCAAACCAGAGCACGATTTCATCATATTGCTGAAAATCCTGAAGCTTCCTCTCCTGCGCCTCGCAGGTCCCGATATATTCCTTCTGCGGAATCCCCAGCGTTTGCTCCAGATACTGAGCTCTTGTTCTCCGATGATTCGGCACGTCCATCTTCGTGAAGACCGGACCAAAAGAATAAAGCTCTCGCCACACCAGAATGTCCCCTTGAATGTTCCCTTGCTTCAGCTTATCTCCTACCGAATCCCCATTAACGATATGCAGCATACGCCTGCCTCCCTCATATAGATCGGTGAACACCGATACAAAGTCGGCTACGTGCAGCGTGTTCTTCAGCTTCCGCCGGGCATCAAAGAGTCGCTTCTTCAAAGCCGGCAGGGATATATCCAAATATTGCGAGATCTCCCGCAGGCTGTAGCCTTGAAAATAATAGAGCTGGACCGCAATCCGCATGCCGGGTGGCAAATCTGCGATCGTGGCATGCAGCTGACCGATCAGCTCTCTCTTTTCCACAACCGACTCCAAGCTTCGTTGATCTCCTACCGGCAATTCCATCTCATGCAGCGGTAACGTCTGAAATTGCTTGCGGCGCAAGTCCCTGTAACACTGCCGCTCAACGATCACTTTGAACCATCCGGGAAAACGCCGGGGATCCTGCAGCTTATGCAGATTCGCAAAGGCCTCCGTAAATGCCTCCTGCACGGCATCTTCCGCTAAATGGGGATCCTGCAATTTATCGTAGGCCACGGCCAGCGCCATGCCAGTAAAATGCCGGACCAAGTTTTCCTGAGCCACCGCACTGCCCCGCCGGGCTTCCTCAATCCACTGGAACACGCTCACCTAACCTCCCTTCTCGGTGTCTCTCTATCACTAAGTGCCGATTAGTATAAAAAAGGTTACCCCTCTTCAGGAAATTATCGTCTACACCGGATGGATGATATATCGGAAATTCTCCATTGCCTTCGCCGGCGCTTCCGAAACACGGTTCCAATGATGATAGAAACTAAATGGGAATTTAAAGAGATGGCCGAAGTCCCAGTCGGTCGCAGCCCCGTCGATACCCGCCCAGTACTCCGACTGATGCGGCAAATAAGACGATCTTGCAGCCTCCACAAGTGGCAGCCGATCCACCGGAGATACGATTCGGATCGGCTCTGCAGGGTCCAGCTGGTTGCTGGTACGGAGCACCTTCACGATTTTGAGTAAACCCGGCAAGCCTCTATGGAAATAAGCGTGGTGGCCAAGATCGTACAATATGTTTAAGGCATGTGAGAAGGTCAGCATATGCCCCATCAAATCATGATGGGCTTCCGCTCTGTAGATCACCGAATAAGAGGCCAGTTCGTTCAAAATAAATGCCGAGAGCTGATCGCCGTCCGTTATTTCAGATATCCCGTCAAGTTCATCCAGGGTCAACCGTTTGACCTCGGCTGCAGAATATCCGATCCAGGACCTTCCCGGAATCGTCTTCACGAAAGAGGAGACTAATTCCGCAATATCGGTTGCTTCATGGCAGAGACCGCCTCCAAGCTCGTGGAGTGCAGCCAGACTTATTGCGGCATAGATCACATTGTGCCCGACCCAGTGCAAACCATCAATCGTATCGTCAAGGGCCGCAAGAATCAGTGATTCGGCGCTTTCCACGCTCACGCTTTCCTCTGTCACCGTTCCCGGCTGCAAATACTTGCCGAGCATCCTCCGGTTCTCCGCTGCCACAGCCTCTTCGACCTTCCCGGTCAAATGGTTTGCTTTTATAAAAAAATAACCCGCGATCGCGGCCGCTCCGTAATGGGCTTGCCAAATATCCCCCGTTTGCCGTCTACTCTGCGACAGTATGGATAATCCGTCTCCGAGAATCGCCGTATCATTATCCCTCATCATGAATCCTCCCCATACCCTCTTGACATTCACCTAACACCTGTGTAATGATTCTCATCATATTCATCTTGCTCTCTTCTTATCCGAAGAGCAGCTGCTGATGAACTTAAGAACAACATACCACACGGCTATGAGAAGAAATAGTAGCTTATCTCTCGAGGTCCAAGCGAACCGGCGAATGGTGCGAGGCCCGGTACCCCGGAATAAGTGAATGGATCTTCTCGCTTCAACCCGAACCTCCGATCTGTGCCGGAGCAGTAGGCCTTGACGGCTCTCCACCGTTATTTTGGGAGATATGACAGGAATAATGGTGCATTTTCCCCATTTCCACGTCATGCTTAAGAGCGACCGTACAGTCGAATTTGGGTGGTACCGCGAAGTTACACTTCGTCCCATAGAGGGATGAGGTGTTTTTGTGTTGTTCGCAAACAATCAGGGAGGTGTCTTTTATGAAACGATTATTGTCAGGAATTAAGCCGAGTGGAGATTTGAATATTGGCGGATACGGGGGTGCTCTCCGTCAGTATGTGAAGCTGCAGCATGAGTATGAGTCCTATTTCTTCGTGCCGGATCTGCATGCGGTCACGGTCTATCAGGATCCCAAGGAGCTGCACCAGCGCACACGAGACATAGCCGCTCTATACATTGCGTCAGGCATTGACCCCGATAAAGCGACGATCTTTCTGCAATCCCAGGTCCCTGCGCATGTGGAGCTCGGGTGGTTGCTGGAGACGCAGGCGCATTTCGGGGAATTAAAGCGGATGACCCAATTCAAGGAGAAATCGGACGGAAAAGATACCGTAAGCTCTGCGTTGTTCACGTATCCGGTCCTGATGGCTGCCGATGTGCTGCTCTACCAGGCAACGCATGTGCCTGTCGGTGACGACCAGAAGCAGCATTTGGAACTGACCCGTGACGTAGCCGAGCGCTTCAATAACCGGTATAGACACACATTTACGCTTCCCGAGCCGATCATTCAGGATATTGGCTCCCGCATCATGGGCCTTGACGATCCGTCCAAAAAGATGAGCAAGAGCAATCCGAATAAAAATAGCTGCGTCCACATGATGGATACGCCGGAGGATATCCGCAAGAAATTCTCCAAAGCCGTTACCGACTCCGATGGCCAGGTCCGGCATGACTGGGAGCAGAAACCGGCGGTCAGCAATCTGATCGAGATTTACTCCGTATTCTCCGAGGAAGCCATCTCCGTCATCGAGAAACGGTATGAGGGCCAAGGATACGGCACGTTCAAGAAGGAATTGGCCGAGGTGGTCATCGAAAAACTTCAGCCGATCCAGGAGAAGTTCCATCAAATCGTGAATTCCTCCGAGCTTGATCACATTATGATGGACGGAGCGAAGCGGGCTTCCGAAACCGCAGGCCCAACACTGCTTGCCGCCAAGAAAGCGATGGGATTGGTCACGTTCTGAAAGAACCGAGAGGGCGTCCCCTTGATGATTGTTTCCTTATCGGGAATCAGAACAAGGGACGCCCTGCTTATTTTGTTGGCATGCCTTTTTACATTGTACACAAGTATCTACGCCGCTTTAGTCTGTCCCGCCTCGCTTTAACCCCATGGTTCTTCTTATTCTCGCCTTATTTATTGAAATGCCTGCTATGTCGTTCCAGCCCCCTTGACATCATCTCCCTATCGTAACCGTAATCTTGTTTCCTTGATCAGGAACAGTGATCGCCAAGATGCCACTCTTCGAATCCAGGAAAGGGCGCAACTCGAGTTGATAGGCGTCCGTACCGGCAACCGCCACGTCGCTCCTGGATATCGATTCCAGATAGGGATGGTAAATCAACGTCTCTCCAACGGATGAAACGAAATCTATACTTAAACTGCCGTTATCCTGATCATAACGGTATGCTGAGAGCACGCCGGCTGTCGCTTGCGGATACGCGCGATTCAACGCTTTGACATATGGGGCTTCCTTGAAGCCGTCACACCAACACCAGTATGTATTGCTCCAAAGATACCGCTCAAATATCGCAATGATCTGCTTGGAAAGCTGAAAGGTTGCCGGATGTTGGGAGAAGGCCCCCCATTCCCCGACCAGGACCGGCACGTTCAATCGTTCCTGCACCTTGCGATGGGTAGCAAAAATCAGCTGGACGCGATCCTGATTGTAAATGTCATAATGCTCCGTATCGACCACCAGATCATAGCCGTGCGGTGCAAACACCTGATGGTGTAAGGTTTGACCAGCTGGATCCTGCACTAGCTGCAAGCCGGACTCGATCCCCATGTTCGAGAAATAGCTCGTTTCCAGCATCAAAAATCCGTCCGGGGAAACGGAGCGAATGGCTGCCGCTGTCTTGTTGAAAAAGGGTGCGAGAACTTCCCGTTCGAAGATTTGCGAGACTTCTCTGGCGCTGTCGACGAGTATGCGGTACGTATCCATCTCCGCCATCCCGGCAAGAACCTCTAGCCTCTTTTCCTCGTCAAACCAGAGTCCGGCAAGCTGTTCCATGTTCGGGTCGGCTATTCCCATCACATGCCCCGCATATGAGGCAATGATGGTGCCAAGCACCTCCTGTCCGCTTGTTCCGGGGTACGGCTCGTTCATCATGTCATAACCGATGATATTCGGACAATCAGCCATAAACTGTGCCGCATGCTTCCACATCGCTGCATAGTGATCCTGCAGGCCGATCCCGTCGGAAGCGGACGTATTCCGCCAGAAGTGATCCAGAGCGCGGTTCACAGCCGGACTTTCCAGGTAGGCGTCACTCCAAATATGTCCGGTAACATGAGGAAGATCATCGGAGATGGTGGCCCATGCGGGAGCACCGTCGCCGTAGAGCAAGCTGTACAAATCCTGATGCATATCCAAAAAAACATAGAGATCATTCTGCTCAGCCCATACAACTTGCTGCTTGATTCTGCTCAAATACGCATCGTCGTAGACCCCAGGCTCCGGCTCGACGCCATCCCATATTAGACCTAGACGGACAACGTTAAATCCTTGTTCGCGGAACCAGGCGAACAGAGCTGCATCACAGGGCTCAACATATCCTTTTGCCTTGTCCTTGCATACGAGATTGATGCCGTTCAGGATCACTTGAGCGCCGTCTTCATTCAAGAATCGTTGTCCGTCGATCACTAATTTTTTCATGTCCGCTTCCCCCTATCGTTCTTCTACCGGAATGTAAATTTCAATGTAATGATTGTCGTACTGGTTATAGAGATTGACTTCGAGAGAATGACCCGCGATCTTTAGTCCGCGATTGCGAATGAAAGCTTTCATCTGATCGTAGTGATCGTCCATCTTGGCATAGTCGTCCCTGCCGATAACCACGCATTTTCTGGCACAGTAGCGAGGCTCAAGTTTCTGAAAGACGGAAGAGTCACCCTCCATCGGGAAGGTGGACAGAATGCCATTGTACAGGTAATTGTGATAACGGCCTGCGTTAAGGTTATCTTGCAACACAATCGATATGGTATGGCAGAATGCAAGCCATTCCCTGGCATGGATTCTTCGTACCTGTTGCTGCACTTTGCTCCCGAGTCCATGATCTCCGCTCTCCATGATGGAATCGGTAAGGAGCACCCAGCACGGGTGGCTTAGTACAAGCTCAATGACCTCCGTGTTATCGAACCGTTGAAGCTGAACATCCAACGCTTCCAGCTTGTGAGACAAATGTTTCAAATAAGTCCGCTGGCGATCGATGTCTTGCCGCTTGTCGGAGAGCAGCCTGCGAATAGCGTTTAGGCTGTTGTCCCGAAGCATCTCTTGGATTCGCTCGATCGACACATCCATTGCCCGCAGCATTCGAATCGTGATGAGTGAATCGAACTGCTCAAGATCATAATAGCGGTACTTGTTCGCGTCCCGACTGCGGGAATGTAGCAGTCCGATCTTATCGTAATAACGCAAGGTATCGATCGGGATATCCAGAATTTTGGACACTTCGCCAATCGTAAAATTCAAATTTAACGCCGATTCCTTCACATCTTCCCCCCTCTTCTGGCGTTATTGCTGAACGCGGAGATGTCATCCTCTTTTTTCTTATCAAAAGGGTACAACGCCAGCGGAATTAATCCGAGGAGAAAAGCGGCCAGCGGAATCAAGCCGGTTGCTACCCGAATGCCGAGTATGGCGGACTCGGACTGTTCCGCCGCAAGTCCGTCATATCCGTATGCCCCGATGACATTAATGAAGATAACCGTTTGCAGGCTAGAGAAGGCGACCGTGAATAACGAGAACAATCCGTTAAACAGCCCGGTTTTCCGCACGCCGGTCGTGCGCTCATTCTCGTCGATGAGCAGCGCCGGGGCCGGAGATATTGCCGTTCGAAGATAGTTCACAGCAAAGACGATCAGAACGTAGGATGCCGCCGCGGTCCATATGCCGTCAGCAAGAAAGATCCCCCCGTATCCGAGCACCACAAAGATGGTCCCCAGGTATACACTCTTCTTCGTTCCGTTTTTCTTGACGATAGATCCCATGACCGGCAAGAATAGGAGCGCGATCACATGCGTACTCACATCGATGACGGTAGCTTCGATACCCGTTGACTGCACGACGCTGTCCATGTAGTAGAGAAACGGCGTAAAGTAGAAGAACACGAGGCCGGTGACGATGGTAAATATAATAAAGGTGAGGAAAGGCCTTGATTTGATGATCTGCCAGGCTTCTTTGTAAACCTCTTTTGTATCGATATGCTGCTTATCCAGTGATTCGTACATTTGCGCATCTTCTCTCAGTCCCCTCAGGGCCCAAGTGAAGAATATCGCTTCTGCCACGATTACGGCAGAGAAGATCGGGATGATAACCTCCTGTTTTCCGTCCCCAACGAGCAGCAGCGTCGGAATCAAGGTGATCAGAAATGACATCGCTTGGGATAAGTAGTTCTGGATCACACCAACATCGATGCGTTCCTCCTTGGTTGGAGCTGCGATCAGCATAAACGATTGATAGGCTATACTGTAAGCGGTTGCAGCTGTGTCGTAAATAAATAACAACCCGGTATACAGCAGAAAGATCAACCACTGATCCCATGCCGGATTAGACAGCATCATGAGGAAGGAGGAAACGATCATGAACGGCACCGTCACTCTCATGATATAGACGTATTTCCCACGCTGCACGCGATGCCTCATTCTGTCGATCCATACGCCAAGCACCGGGTCGTTAATCGCGTTCCAGATGTTATAGATAATGTACACCCAAGCGACATACTTCGGACTGAGACCGATGATATCCGTGTAATACTTCAAGAACACATTGTGGATGAGCACTCCTCCGACTGACAGGATCGGACCAGGAAGGGCCAGACGCCATTTCTCCCCTAGAGTCAGTCCGGTAGCAGTGAAGCGAAAGGCTTGCCGCAAGGCACTTCGCGCTTTACTCAACATTTACCATCCCCCGATCGTTCAACGTTTCAACCAGATCCTGTATCCTGAACTCATTGTAAACCATGGAGTAACTCCAGATGAAATAGCTTTGTTCATTTTTTTCCAATAGATTTTTTGCCGGAAGAACGGGTTTTAGACTAATGAAAAAAGGAGCTGTGCTGGTTAAGCAAGCCCCTGATCGCTTATAGTCGGCGATCCTATGTGCAGTATAAGGTGACCCCACCATTAAATTTAAATATAGCTCTGTGTATCTCTATTTCTCCCAAACTTGTAGGTAGCAATCAGCGATAAGGCCAAGGCAAAAGCCAGCAGAATCGCCACATTTAGCATGATGTCATTCAGCTTGCTTCCTTGCTGAAGCTTGCCAAACGTATCGAGCAGCCAATACTGCGGCAGGAAATCGGCGATTCGCTGAATCGCTTCCGGCATCACGGAAAGCGGGAATACGCACCCTGCCAGCAGCGAAGTCGGCATGATCACCATCGTCTGGATTCCGTTAGCCATCATGGTGCTGTCAGAGAACGCGACAATGACCTGCGATAAACTGACCGCGACCAGAGCGAACAGCGACAGAATCAGGAACATCTGCCATAACGGAATGCCTGGCTCGATGTGAAAGAATCGGGTCATAACAAACAAGGTGGCGGCAATCTGGATCATCATCAGAACGATGTTCACGATAGCATTCGAGAAGACGTAACTGCGGGCAGTAATAGGCGACGATAAGAGTCTATAGTACGTACGGTTCTCACGATCCCGGATTGTCAATGCCGATAGATTCACGGCAGAGAATAACATGAACACAACCAAGTAACCGATCGTCCGGTTGGTCATATCATGATTGGCCGATTGATCCGCAACCGTAGTCGTGGACAATTGAAACGTTGAACTCCGATAACCGCTGAATAATTCGTTAAACGCAGCGGCATCGCCATCCGCTATAACCCCCATGGATGAAATATTCTGGACGTACGCGTTCAGATACGATTTGACATAACCGGTAACCTGAGCTCCCTTAATCGATTCGATCCGGACCGGCTCGGGTGTCCCCTGAATTACGCCTTTCGCAAACCCCTCGGGGAAGATCAGCACCGCATCCAGCTCACCCGACACAACCAAGTCATCCGCTTCCGATTCCCTAATGACCGATGCCTCGGTATGCTCCAATTGAGCAACAAAATCGATCGTATCTTGCGTGACTTTCTGTTCGATATCGTGATTCACGATGCCAATGGTAACGGAAGTCTCTCCGGCACCCTTGTAGATTAAGGTGGACAGCAGAATGCCGACCATGGGAAGCGCAATAACGAGCAGCAGGTTTTTATAATCCTTCAACGAGATCAATACCGTCTTACGAATGAGCCAGAGCATATCCTTCAACATTACAGTCCCTCCCTTCTTCGCATCGAAATCATGGCTACGGCCAGCAGCAGGATGGAAAATCCAATATTCAGCATCATCGCATGCATTGCTGCTGACCCGCTGCCTGAATAAATGAGCTGCAGCAGAGCTTCATTGGACCAATGCAAGGGAGAATACGTTGCAGCCTCCCTCATGAATCCCGTTGTGCTTGCAACCGGCGTATAACCTCCGCCAAAGAACGCAGCCAGTTGAATAATGACCATGATGACAGCTCCGGCTGCATTTCCCTTCAGCACATAACTGATGCCGAGCCCGAGGCTGAGCGCAAACAGGATCTCGGTGAACAAAACCAGGAACACCATGATGGGGTTCTCACCCCAATAGGCATTGAACATATACTTGCTGATCAGCACAACGATGATGACAAATACGGCATTGATCGCGAGTGTGCCCAATATTTTACCGGCAAAAATTTCGGCTTTCGTCACCGGTGAGGCCAATAGGCGCTGCGCGGTATTTCGCTTTCGCTCACTATCGATTAATCCGCCTGCCGTCAAGGCGCTATACAGAATGATCATCGTAGTCACCGCAATCGCAAAATAATCAAGTGAACCCGGCTGCCTCGCTCCCTGAATAGAAGACTCAACCACATAGCTCTCTCCATCATTAACAAGCAGCTTGTTCTCATATTCCGGATCGATTTTCGCTGCTGCGCCTGACAGCCGGTACTGGTCGGTGAATGCAGACAACATCCCCTGCACAATCCCGTTCTCTATGCTGTTGCGGCTGTTACCCTCGTAGTTGATACCATTACCGTCTATTTCCACGTAACCGGTGTACCGGTTGTTTCTCACTTCCTGCTGTCCGTTCATGCCTTCCTTGGCCTGCTCAAAGAGCATGCCCGATGAACGCTGTGCCTCCTGCGTGAATGCCTGCCATTGCTCCGTAAGCGCGGGTTCCGTTCCGCTGTCATGGTATAACACCCGGATGTCTCCAATCGCAGTACTGCCGTTAAAAGCGCTCGACAGCGCCGTCCCTAGGATCAAAATGAGCAGCACGGGCGTTGCCAGCATAAATACCAGCATCCGTACCTCCCGGACGATCTTCATCTCCTTCAGTGCGATTCTCAGTACGTTCATATCCTTCCACCCCCTCTTCCCTGGTCT
Organism: Paenibacillus sp. NPDC058898; assembly: GCF_049316025.1. NCBI lineage: Bacteria > Bacillati > Bacillota > Bacilli > Caryophanales > Paenibacillaceae > Paenibacillus > Paenibacillus sp. NPDC058898. Next base: position 433,055 of record NZ_JBMOSM010000005.1, read on the forward strand.
GTTAATCCCGGAGGCTCCTGCCGGTCAGCGTCAGGAACACCGTTTCCAAATTCGGCTCGGAGGCTTGAATGGAACGAATCTCGATGCCTTGCGCCGTGAATTGTTGAATGATTTTATTCAAGTTATTGACCTCTGCATCGGAGCTGATGTGCACGATATTTTCCTTCACTTCAACCGCTTTGACGCCTGCAATGTCCTCCAACTTGCTCACTTCAAGATGGGTGGCCGATTGTACTTCAATTCCGATATCCTTCTGGTCCGTGATGATGGCCTTCAGCTGTGCCTTCGTGCCCTCCGCTATGATCTTGCCGTGGTCGATAATGGCAATCCGGGTGCAGAGCTCCTCCACTTCCTCCATATAATGGCTCGTGTACAGGATCGTGCTGCCCATCTCGTTCAGCTTCCTGACCGAATTCAGGATATAATTCCTCGATTGAGGATCGATGCCGACGGTCGGCTCATCCATGATGATCAGCTTTGGTCTGTGAGCAATGGCGCAGGCGATATTCAGTCGTCTCTTCATGCCCCCGGAGAAACTCTTCGGGTATATCTTATGTTTGTCGCTGAGTCCGACGAAGGCGAGGGCCTCCTCTGCCCTGCTCTTCAACTCCGATCCTCTCAATCCATACAATCCGGCAAAAAAATGAACATTCTCATAGGCGGTCAGATCCTCATAAATCGCAACCTCTTGCGGAACCATACCGATCTGCTGCTTCGCGAACTTTCGATGCTTCACCAGATTCTTGCCCAGGATATGAACCTCTCCCTTGGTCATGGGCATGAGCGACGATATGATATTGATGGTTGTGCTCTTGCCAGCTCCATTTGCGCCCAGGAAGCCGAAGATCTCGCCTTCCCGTATGTTCAACGACAACTGATCTACCGCTATGAAATCCCCAAACTTTTTCGTGAGCCCTTTGATCTCCAGCACGTTCATACGCGTTTCGCCTCCATATTCCATCCACGCATCAACCGGTGGACTTGATCTGTATGTATCGTACGAAAAAAGGATGCCCTTGCGATAGTGCACAAGTTCATCCTTACCCATGAGAATCTTCATGTTGTTGAGGACCCAAATCTTCACCCTTCGGGGGAAAGGAAGTCCCCTATGACCAATCTCCTTAATTCACCAAATCAAACTTACCGGGTGTTAGCTATAAGGAATCAAAGTGGTCACCGAGAAGCCGGTGGAGCCATCCACGATCACGGTTCCATTCACGACCGCGGCGCGCTCCTCCATGCCTACGATCCCAAGACCCTTGATGACCTTCTGCATACCCTTGCCATTGTCGCTGACCTTGGCCTTGATCATGGTGCCCAGAACCTCAATATGTAACGAGACTGCCGTTGCTTTGGCATACTTCATCGTGTTGGTTAACGCTTCCTGGGTGTTATCCTGAATGATTTTCCACTGCAGCGGCGTGATCCGGTCCACGTTGCCCTCATGCGTCAATACGGTCTTGATTGGATGCTGAGCCGAGAACTCCTCCAGAAATAAACGCATCCGGTTGATGCCGAGCTGTTCCGTAGGCGGCTTCACATTCTTTAGGACCAGCCTGATACTCTCAATGCCTTCTTTGGAGATCGATATGGCATTCTGGAGCAGCTCGGCGGACTTGTGCGGATTCGTTGTCATCAAGCGCTTGGCCGCTTCCATCTGAATCAATGCCCCCGTCATGGAATGCCCGATCTTATCATGAATCTCCTGCGACAGCCGATTTCGCTCTTCCAGCTTGAACATATATTCAAACTGCCGGATGTACTCATTATTCTCGCTCAACCGCTGGGTCAACCGATCCAGTTCAAGGTGCATATGCTCACTCTGCTCCTGGTAGGATGCGACTCGGCTTACAAAAGTTCTTAGCATCGTAAGATAGATATAGGATAGAACGGATATAAAAACATACGTAATGACAAGCTCGTGAGGCACCATAAGCGCTGGAAGCAATAGGAGGATCAGGATCATCCAGCTCCTGCGAAGGTATAAAAACAGCAGTTCATACAGATTCGCGGGAAGCAGCAGGAACAACAGCGGATGGATGTAGAATGAGGAAGCCCCGACAATAAGAATAGCCAATACCATGAGGCACGGCTGTGCATTCCGGCTCTTGAAAATATAGACGGATACGTTCACGGACAGGTAGAGAAGAATGACAAGGATATACCACGGCGTTATCGCAAGATCAGAGACATAAGACTGGCCGATCACATACAGGAACAGAATCGTTTGAAAGCCGATGACCCACAATTCGGCATAATTTCGACGTTCGCTCACTTATTCACTTCCCCCGTCAAATAAAAAATCGCGATCTGGGTTCGATGCTCAAGACCTGTCTTGCTGAGAACCGAAGTGATGTGATTGGCAATCGTGCCTTCGGAAATAAACAGCTTCTTCGAGATTTCCTTGTTGGCCAGCCCTTTGGCGATGAGCGCCATAATATCCAGTTCCCGTTCGGTGAATAGACTCCGGTCGAACTTGGCACCGGTGTCTTCCTTGTCCGGCTTCAGCCCGGATTTGATTTTATCCAGCACGACGTCCTGCAGCACATGATGGCCGTGGTACACGGTTTTGATCGCATCGCGAATCCTTTCCGGGTCGTTATTCTTCAGCAGATAACCCTTGGCGCCGTTCAGGATCGCGTCGGTAATATATTCATCGTCGTCGAAGGTCGTCAAGATCAGCGTCCTGGTTTTGGTGCGCTCCGTAAGCTGTTTCGTGGCCTCAACCCCGTTCAGATTCGGCATCCGGACGTCCATCAGTGCCACATCCACTTCATGCGCTTCGCAATAGGCGACCGCTTCCTGGCCGTCTTCAACCGTCGCTACCACGTCGAACTCATCAAACGTAGCCAGAATGATTTTCATGCCTTCCCTGATAAAAGAGTTATCGTCCGCTATGATCACTTTAATCTTCAACTTACGCTCACACTCCCTTATTCAGGATTATACAGGCTGCCATCTTGAAGAACGATAGTATTTTATTCACCTGAATAAAGGTTGATCGTCACGATGCTAAACACTTTTGCCATGATCACCCGACCGATATAGACCAACCTGCTTAAGCAAAGTAAAAAAGCAGTGCGGGTACACACCCCACACTGCCCATTCGCCAGCCTATTCTATTAAGAAGCGGTCATCGACTTTCTTTTGTCGGAAAGGCTCCCCTTCTTCAGCACCGAGGCTCTAATTGATCAATTGCTTCACTAATTCGCGATTGCGCTCTTTGAACATCTCGTTATGCGAAGAGACCATCGCGTACTTTTTGGCATCCGGTTCAATGAACTGCTTCGCGCTGTTCACCGCGTTCGCGGCATCCTGGAACGCGCCTGCAATCAGGTGCAGCTTCCCGTCAAAATGCAGGATGTCGCCGGCAGCATACAGTCCCGGTATGGAAGAATTGCAGCTTGCGTTGCCCGCGATATAGTAATCATCCACCCGATGAATATCGAGCTTGCTGTTCTCCAGCAGCGACATATCCCGTTCATAGCCATGGTTAATAATAACTTCATCTACCGCCAGATAGGAAACTTCTCCCGTCGCATTGTTGGTCAATTCTACCCGTTCAATCACCTCATGATTATCTGAAGCAATGAGCTTCGTAATCGATGTATTGAGATGGCAAGTGGCCCTGCTGTTCATCAGCTGCTCGACCTGCGCTTCATGGCCTGACAATTCGTCCTTGCGGTAGGCCAGGTACACCTTCTTCGCTACAGGCTCCAGCTCGTTCGCCCAATCCACGGCCGAGTTTCCTCCGCCGGACACAATCACCGTTTTGCCCTTGAAGTGCTGCAGGGACTTCACCGTATAGTTCAGGTTCGACACCTCAAACCGCTCGGCTCCTTCAATCTCCAGCTTCTGCGGATTCAGGATGCCTCCTCCGACCGCCACAATAACCGTTTTGGACAAATGCACGCCGGAATTCGCCGTATGTAATTCGAACAGCCCTTCCTCATTGCGGGCGATCGATTCAACCTTCTCGTTTAACAGCACTTCGGGATTAAACGTCAAGCCTTGCTGGACCATCTGTTCGATCAGCTTCGCACCCGGAACGGGTGTCAGCCCGCCGATATCCCATATCATTTTTTCCGGATAGACGTGAACCTTCCCGCCAAGCATGGGTTGATATTCTATAATCTTGGTCTTCATGCCGCGCAGTCCACTATAAAAAGCAGAATATAATCCTGCTGGTCCTCCACCAATAACCGTTACATCAAATATCTCTTTCCCACTCATGCATTTCACTCCCGGTCTATAGATTAAAAGGCTGTTTGTGATCACCTTGTAACGTAAATGATTATCATTATCAATTAGTATACGTTGCCTTTCTTCGTTTTACAATCAAACATTTAGAAAAAATTCATATTGTCACAATTTCGCCTATATATAGGCATGTAACACGCTACCAATCTATATATGGATATTATTCGGATGAAACATGAATATTATTTAAAATTTCCATTAAGATATTTATTGACAACGACCCGGCCCCCCATTATATTTATGAATGAAATTGAGAATCATTATCGTTTGATAGCTAACTACTCTGGAGGTGAAATGATGATTCGCCTAAGTACAGATCGAATAAGCGTCGGTTACGGCGAGAATCTGATATTGAATCGTCTTAATGTAGATATTCCCGATAAAAGAATCACAACCATTATTGGGCCTAACGGCTGCGGCAAATCCACTCTTTTGAAGGCTGTTACCCGCATCATTCCTTACCAGTCCGGTGCTGCCATTCTGGATGGAGAAGAAATCGCCAAGATGAACACCAAGCTGCTGGCGAAAAAGCTGGCCATTCTGCCCCAAACTCCGGAAGGACCCGGCGGTTTGACGGTTGGCGAGCTTGTCTCCTATGGCCGATATCCTCATCAACGCGGTTTTGGCCGCTTGACCAAGCAGGATATGGAAGTGATTGACTGGGCGCTGGAGGTTACCGGAACCCAGGATTACAAATATCGCTCGGTGGATGCTCTGTCCGGCGGACAAAGGCAGCGGGTGTGGATTGCGATGGCACTTGCTCAGGAGACCGAAATGATCTTCCTCGACGAACCAACCACGTACCTGGACATGGCGCATCAGCTTGAGATCCTGGAATTGCTGGAGAAGCTTAATATCGAGCAGGAACGTACCATTGTTATGGTTCTGCATGATTTAAACCAAGCTGCCAGATTCGCTGATTACATTATCGCGATGAAGGATGGGGATATCATTCAGGCCGGAGATCCGGAAGCCGTCATTTCGCACGACGTATTAAAAAAAGTATTCCATATCGACGCAGAGATCGGCCGCGATCCGCGCACGGCAAAACCGATCTGTATCACATACAATCTATTAAAAGGGGAAAAAGAGGATGTACTCAAAACGCAGCAAAACGACAACTTCGAAGAAACTACTCATCCCGTTTATCGCACTGCTGTTCATTCTTAGCGCTTGCGGCACCAAGCCAGCAGAAACGAGCGGCAGCAATACAGAAACGACAGAAACACCGAAAACCGAACAAACCGAAACCAACTCCGGAACCATTACATATGAGTCCGAGAACGGACCCGTTGAGGTGCCTGCCAATCCGCAGCGCGTGGTTGTGCTGTCCTCCTACGTAGGCGACCTGCTTGCGCTCGGCGTCAACATGGTGGGCGTTGATTCCTGGTCCAAAGCCAATCCCGCATTTGCGGACAAAATCAAGGATGCCGAAGAAGTTACGGATGAAAGCCTGGAGAAAATCATCGAGCTGGATCCCGATCTCATCATCGGCCTGTCCAATATCAAGAACGTCGATAAGCTGAAAGAGATTGCCCCAACCGTGACCTTTACCTACGGAAAAGTCGATTATTTGACGCAGCATCTTGAAATCGGCAAGCTTGTGAACAAAGAAAAAGAAGCCCAGGCCTGGATAGACGATTTCAAACAACGGGCGCAAAAAGCCGGCGAGGACATCCGTGCCAAAATCGGAGAAGACGCCACCGTATCCGTTATCGAGAGCTTTAATAAGCAGCTTTATGTATACGGCGATAACTGGGGCCGCGGTACTGAAATCCTGTATCAGGAAATGAAGCTGAAAATGCCGGAAAAAGTGAAGGAAATGGCATTGAAGGACGGCTATTATGCCCTTTCAACGGAAGTGCTGCCGGAGTATGCCGGCGACTATGTCATTCTGAGCAAATTTGCCGATGCCGATACGTCCTTCCAGCAAACCGAGACGTATAAGCAAATCCCGGCGGTGAAGAATGGCCGCGTATTCGAAGCAGACGGAAACCGGATTTATTTTAATGATCCAACCACGCTGGAGTACCAGCTGGAGTTCATTACGGAACACTTTTTGGGCAACTAGCATTAGGCTGCCGTTGCACAAACTTATTTTGATTGATTATTCCAACTTTATGATGAAAAGATGATTCCATGACAATGTCTACGAAACGGTCCATTCCTTTTTCCATCAAATTGATTGCGGGCATCATCGTATTTATAAGCATGTTTGTCATTGCGATGGTGTTCGGTGCAGCTGAAACCAGCATCAAGGATGTATGGTTTGCCCTTACCACCTCGATGGAAGGCGAGAAATTATCCCTCCTTCGCGAAATTCGCCTGCCCCGTGAGGTTGCCGCTATTTTGGTCGGAGCCGCCCTCGCGGTCTCCGGTGCCATCATGCAGGGTATTACCCGCAATCCGCTGGCGGATCCCGGCCTGCTCGGCCTCACCAGCGGGGCGAATGCGGCGCTTGCCTTCACGCTGGCTTTCCTGCCAGACGCCAATTATTTTGGCATTATGGTGGCTTGCTTCATCGGAGCAGCGATCGGTGCCGTGATGGTCTTTGGCATTGAAGCCATGCGAAAGAGCGGCTTCTCCCCTCTTCAGATGGTGCTGGCAGGTTCAGCCGTATCCGCATTCCTGTATGCCATCGCCGAAGGAATCGGCATTTATTTTAAAATATCCAAGGATGTGTCCATGTGGACGGCAGGCGGCGTGATCGGCACATCATGGGGACAGCTGCAGACGATATTCCCGTTTATTCTCCTTGGAATTATGATTGCCATCGTGCTATCGAGGCAGCTGACCATTCTTAGCCTCAGTGAAGAAGTCGCCGTCGGTTTGGGACAGAACATTGCTGGGGTCAAAGGCATCCTGTTTGTCGTGATTGTCCTCCTGGCAGGCACCTCTGTGGCCTTGGTGGGGAATTTGGCCTTCCTCGGCCTGATGATTCCCCATATCGTCCGCGGGATGGTCGGAACCGACTACCGCCATGTCATCCCGATGTCTGCCCTGGTGGGAGCTATCTTCATGCTGTTTGCCGACACAGTCGGACGAACGCTGCATGCTCCTTACGAAACACCCGTAGCCGCTCTGATCGCCATCATGGGATTGCCCTTCTTCCTGTTTATCGTACGCAAAGGAGGGCGGGGAATGTCATGATTCATCCATCGTTATTAAGAAAACAACGCATTACGTTTCTGGTCTTGTTGATCCTTACAGTGGTTACTGTCCTCGTTGGTCTGGGTCTCGGTTATTCGTCCGTTAGCTATGACCGGATTATTCCAACCTTGCTGGGACAAGGCAGCTTCAAAGAGAAATTCATTATCTTCGATGTACGCCTGCCGCGCATGCTCATTACTTTGCTGGCCGGAATGGCGCTGGCCTTATCGGGTGCCATTCTGCAGAGCATCACCCGAAATGATCTCGCGGATCCCGGAATTATCGGCATTAACTCCGGGGCCGGGGTCGGCGTAGCCGTATTCTTCCTGTTCTTCCCGATCGAAGCCGGCTCCTTTATTTACATGCTGCCCTTGGCGGCATTTATTGGAGCTGTGCTAACGGCCGTGGGCATCTACCTCTTCTCTTTCCGAAAAGGCGAAGGCCTGCAGCCCGTTAAATTGGTGCTTACCGGTGTCGGGTTCTCCATGGCACTCTCGGGCGTCATGATTGTGCTCACATCATCTGCCGAGCGGACTAAGGTCGATTTTATCGCCAAGTGGCTGGCTGGAGGGATATGGGGCACCGATTGGCCCTTCATTGTGGCGCTGCTGCCCTGGCTGATCATCCTGATTCCGTTCACCCTGTACAAAGCGCAGCGTATGAATCTGCTGGGATTAAGCGATCCCGTGGGCATCGGCGTCGGTGTATCCATTGAGAAGGAGCGCATCGTGCTGCTTCTGGCCGCCGTAGCGCTCGCAGCGTCCGCGGTGTCGGTCACAGGCGGCATCACGTTCATCGGACTCATGGGCCCTCATATTGCCAAAGCGCTGGTTGGCCCGCGGAATCAGTTGTACATTCCGATTGCCATATTGATCGGGGGCTGGCTGCTGCTGCTCGCAGACACGATCGGACGGAATATCGTGGATCCTGATGGCATCGCCGCGGGCATTATGGTCGCTATTATCGGCGCGCCGTATTTTGTATATTTGCTGCTGAAGAAAAAATAACCGTTATTCTCTTTTCAAATGAACACCTAATAGCCCCTATTGCACTCTTTCAGAGGTGTAATAAGGGCTATTTTGTATGCGGTGAATCGCTTCATTCATACATAGAGTTCATAAATAAGGTAATATAAGGATAATGATCTCGGTAAACAAAAAGGAGGTATTATGGCAAAATCAAAGGAAGCGGTCGATTCAGCTGCAAAGCGACGGATGCCAACATTTCCTCTATGGATCATCGTGACGATCAGTTCACTATGCATGTTCTGGATATTTGACCTCTTGATCAACCTCGGGCTGCCTCGACAGGATGCAGGCTGGATCAACATCGCCATCGTTGGAATGTACCTCACAGGTTATTTTGTCGGTGAGCTGTATGTCTATCTGGATCGAACGTATGTAGATAGAAAGCAATCCTGTACCCCGGGTGACGACTTGAAGTCCGGATCCTTCAAGAAACGAATCCTCCTTCAGTTCCCCATATACCTCTTTGTGATCCTGAACATCCTATGTTTCAATTGGATTTACGGCCTTTTCAGATCCCTTGTACTGCCATCGTGGTATGCCTATTACCTGCACATGTCCTTCCTGTGCTTGTACTGGTTCGGCTATGGTTCCCGTCTTTTCCGAGCTTATCTCCTCACAAAATAAAGAAGGCACCCCATGGATGCCCTCTTTATCGCGCAAGGGATAAAACACCTCGTTCCTCCGCCAAACGTTTGCCTTCACTTCTTCCCCCGGTTGGCCGCCTCTTCCAGACGGCGGAACCGCTTCAGATCAGCCTTCCGAATCGGAATCGGCTCACGCCGCAGCAGCTTCACCACGGCAATGATCAACAACAGCAGCAGCACCGTGAACGGCAATGCCGCAATCAATGAAGCCGTCTGCAAGGCTTCCAGCCCTCCCGCATACAGCAGCACACCGGCTATCGCTGCCATGAGCGTGCCCCACACGATTTTTGCAATGTGAGGAGGGTTCAGGCTGCCATAGGTAGTCATGCTGGATAAGATGTAGGTTGCTGAGTCCGCTGATGTCACCAGGAACGTCAGAATGAGTAAAATCGCCAGCACATTCATGACCATGGAGAGAGGTAATTGGTTAAAGAGCTGAAACAGGGCCGATGTCACATCCGCATTAACGGCTGCGGCAATCCCGGTGCTCTCGTGCAGATCAAACCAGATCGCCGTCCCGCCGAATACCGCGATCCACAGACAAGCAATGACCGGCGGCACGACCATCACGCCCACAATGAATTCACGAATCGTTCTTCCCTTGGACACCCTCGCCACGAAAGCTCCGACATACGGGGACCATGCAATCGCCCAAGCCCAGTAAAAGATCGTCCATTCCCGTACCCACGTGCCCTCAGCGTAGGGTTGAAGCCGCAGGCTGTACGATACGAAATTCGTAATATAATCGCCCAGCGCCAATGTAAAGGTCTCCAAGATGAACACGGTGGGACCACTAACAAACACAAACAATAAAAAAATGAGCGCCAACGCGAGGTTCAGGTTGCTTAGGTATTTGATCCCTTTATCCAATCCCGTTGTGGACGAGATCATATAAGCGACAAAAATAAGCCCCAACATCATTAACTGCAACCCGACACCATTGTTCACTCCCGTAATCGTGTTCAAACCCCCGCTCATCTGCAGAACGCCAAGTCCAATGGAAGTCGCGATGCCCATGACCGTTGCAATCACCGCTAGGATATCAATCGTATTCTTCACGCCACGCTTAGAGCCGGTGACAGGCTCCAGCGCTGTAGATACCAGCCCATCCTTCTGCTTACGGTACTGAAGAAACGCGATCACAAGTCCGACAAGAGCAAACACGGACCATTGGCTAACCCCCCAATGAAAAAAAGAATAGCCCATAGCCACACGTGCCGCGTCTACACCTTGTGCTTCAACACCGCCGAAGGGTGTCTTAAAAAAATGGCTCATGGGTTCAGCCACACCCCAAAACACCAGCCCTACACCAAATCCCGCAGAGAACAGCATTCCGATCCAGGTGAAGAACGGATACTCGGGCTTCTCCTTATCTCCACCAAGACGAATCGTGCCGTATTTACTGGTTGCCACCCAGATCAGAAATATAATAATTACAAAGATCGAGAGCAGATAGAACCAGCCGAACGTATTCGTCGTAAATCTGTACAAATACCCCGCCACTTCCCCGAAAGCTCCAGGCATAGCAGCCCCGAGAATAGCAAGAATGGCAATGATGACGGCCGAAACCGTAAACACAATGTTCTTGAATAAACTCCCTTTCATATGCTCCACCTCAGGCTATTAAGTCATCCATTCCTATACAGTATTTGTATTTAAACCAGAATTGATGTACTTAATCGGTGAATGTGTGCATCAAAGGATATTTCTTCTGATTGAGGCTATCTTGAAGTGCTATTCGTTAGGGACCTCTTGAGAATCGATATACAGTTGACCCAAAATAACCATCTGCTCAAGCAACACTTCAAATTTCCGGCCAAATTCCGTTACCGAGTACTCCACCTTGGGAGGCACCTCTTGATACACCGTCCGTTTCACGATGCCGCTCTCCTCTAACTCCCGCAATTGCACGGTAAGCACATGCCTTGATACTTCAGGTATTCTCCGATGCAGCTCACCAAAACGCAGGGTTTCCTGAAACAGTTCATACAGTACTCGGGGCTTCCACTTCCCACTAATCATATGCAAGCCCACTTCAGCCGGGCACCCATACTGCTCATCCTGATATGGCATATGTATTGCTGAACCCCCTTGGTCATTGGTCATAAATAGATGACTATGTCATAAAATTGTGCGTACTTATCACAGCTTTCATTTTCAGATAGGCTATTGCTATCATCATACAGAAAGAGGAGATTCAATGAAACCATCCATTCCCGCAAGCCGAGTCTGGAAGCCCGAGGATATGAATGCTGCATTTGCTGACGCGTATAATTCAGGGGACATCGACCAGATGCTGGCATTGTATGAACCGAACAGTATTCATGTCCACAGCAATGGAAGCTTGGAGATCGGAGTCCATTCCTTCCGCCATACGATGGAGGAACTGCTGCTGCTTCAAGGCAAGATGGTCTCCACCAACCTATACTGCATCCCCTTTGAAAATATCGCGTTGATGCGTGCCCATTTTACCTTGCATACCGTGGACTCGGATGGCCGCCCCCTTGTGCTGCAAGGTTATACCTCCGAGATCGTGAGACAGCAACCTGACGGAAGCTGGCTGTACATCGTGGACCATCCGTTTGGTTCGGATGAAGTGGAATGAATAGTAAGATCCATTATTTCAGTGATACAAAAAAAAGCAATCCGGCTTTGTTATAAACAAGCCGGATTGCTTCCTTAAGATTCATTACATTATTCCTTTACGAATTCCTTCGTGCTGCGCACCGTATCGATTGGACGAACCATACCCTCGATCTGTTCGCGCTTTGGCTCCAGGAATGGAGGCAGGGACAACTTCTCGCCCAGCGTTTCATATGGCTCGTCACCCATGAAGCCTGGACCGTCGGTTGCGAACTCAAACAGAATCTGCGGTGCAACACGCGCGTACAGGGATTGGAAGAAATAGCGGTCAACAAAGCCCGATGTATGGAACTGGAAATCATCCAGACGCTTGATCCAATGTTCCAGCACTGAGCGGTCCTCTACCCGGAAGGCCGCATGGTGTACGGTGCCGAAGCCTTGCTGAGCTCTTGGAAGCACGGCGTTGTACTCAACAACCACTTGAGCGCCATTGCCGCCTTCACCAACCTCAAACAGATGAAGCGAACCTTCCTTGCCGATTTCCTTGAATTCGAGCACTTTCTCCATCATTTCCTTGAAATAATCGAAGTTGGACACCCGTACAAACACCGGGCCGAGTCCTGTAATCGCATGCTCCAGCGGAATTGGTCCCTTCTGCCAAGGAGTTCCTGAAACCACACCCTTGTTGTTCTCATCAGAGATGAGCTGATACTGCTGATCGTCAAAATCAACAAAGGCGAGTGTCTTTTTGCCAAATAACTCTTGAATACCTTGATGCTTCACATCCATTCGGTCAAATCGCTTGACCCAATATTCGAGCGCTGCATCGTTAGGGACACGGAACGAGGTTTTGTAAATCTCGTCTGTACCATGTCTGCCCTGCGGGATCCCCGGAAAATCGAAGAAGGTCATATCTGTGCCGGCACTGCCCTTGTCATCTGCAAAGAACAGGTGGTATGTCTGAATATCGTCCTGATTAACCGTCTTCTTCACGAGCCGCATGCCGAGCACATAGGTGAAGAACTCGTAGTTCTTCTCGGCACTGCTCGTAATGGCTGTTACATGGTGAATTCCTTTTAATCCGTTCATGATTAAATTCCTCCATCTCTTATATTTAGAAAGTGTTGGCGCAACCTTCATAAATTATTATTTTGATTTAAAATATCTCTAATTTAAGATAATAATATCACGAGAATTCTGTTCCGTCAACCTTCTACATTCAAAATCTTATTTTAGCCGTGCATGATATAAAAAAACGGCCGGATATAAGAACATCCAGCCGTTCTATTTCTTTCCTCATAAGAGAGAGACTCTCCATGTCCGTTATGCGCCTGTATTGGATAACCCAATGACAGGAAACAGCTCGATGCGTTGATGGGTCTCCTCGTGATACAACCATCCATCCCGAACATGGTCCACAAACAATATGCCGTTCAGGTGATCAATCTCATGCTGCATACATCTGGCCAGATAATCTTCGCCATCCAGAATTACCGTCTCGCCTTGGCGATTCAATGTCTTTACCTTAACTTTATTGGCTCTCTTCACATATCCGTAATACCCTGGATAAGAGAGACACGCTTCGGGGCCCAGCTGTTCCCCGTCCATCTCTACGATTTCTGGATTAATCAGCTCGATCAATCCTTCTCCGCAGTCCATGACAATAAGTCTTCGTAATATACCGATTTGTGGTGCGGCAAGACCAGCGCGCCCTTCGCTGTCATACAGCGTCTCAACCATATCATCCAGAATCTTCAATGCTCTGGCATTTACGGTATCGACTGGCCGGGCGATCTTTCGCAAGATCGGATCACCGAATGGCACAATAGCTTTAACCGTCATTCACTTAAGCCCCCTTAGTTCTAGAAGGAGGTGTATGCACCCATAAGTCACCTGGAGTACACTCTAAGGTTGTGCAAAGGGCATCTAACGTCTCTGCCTTCATCTGCCTGGGCTGGTTCGTCAGCAAGGCACTAATGGAAGCAGCTGACAGGCTGTAATTCGCCTTCTCTTTCATCAGCCGCGCCAAAGCCGCTCCCGACCATATCCCTCTCTCCGCCATCACATTACGTAGCATCCATTCGAGCAAAGGGTCCCCCTCCCGTTCCATTCAAATATTAGCTCACACCTTATTTTATTAGGTGCTACCTAATATCTCAAGCCTTTTTTAGGGATCTAACCGAAGGAGTTCTCAACTACAAACTTAATTAAGCATGTTTGGATTCGTTCCGCCTACGCGGTTTCCTCTTAGAACTCGCAGACCTCCCTGCAATGCTGGTCCCGATCACGCCGATAATGACGAGCGCTGCCCCGATAACATGATAATAAGCCAGCTCTTCATTCAAGAAGGCGACACCTCCAAAGATCGTGACCACGGTGGCCAGATTGTTAAAGATGCCCATCCGGGATGCCTCCATCTGGGACAATGCATAATTTGACAGCAGCGATGTTCCAAGGGAGGACAAAACGCCAAGATACAGAACGGCCCATACGAAGGATGGATGCAGAAACGGGTCAAAATAATGTACGAGCGTCCCCTGCGCAGCATGTTGAGCGACCGACATCAGATTAAACAGCACGAATCCGATCATCGACATGATGAACGTTATATCCAGTACTGACTGCTTCTGCGTCAACTTGCGTGCCATCACGCTGTATATCGCGTTGGAAAGCGCCGACAGCAGAATGAGTACAATCCCGAGCGTACTTGATGTCTCGAAGGAAACGCCCTTCAGCACGAATATAGAGATGATCCCTGACACTGACAACACGGTAAATAGCTTTTGTGCCCAGCTGGAGCGTTCCTTCAAAAACAGTGACGCCAAGAGCAACGTAAAGATCGGTACGGTAGCGTGGATGATCCCGGCCTCGGCTGAAGAGGTGTAGACCAAACCGAAGGTTTGCAGCGTAAAGAACAGGAATGGATAGAATATGGCCAGCGGCACGATGGTCAGCAGCCGTTTCAAATCCAGCTTGACCTTTCTACGGGCGATGAGGAGTGCAAGCGATGCGGCAATGAACGAAATAGTGAACCGGTGGGCCAATGTGTCCAGCGGGTTAGAGACGATCAGCGCCAGCTTCACAAACATAAACGAAAAACCAATGATGATCGTATATCCTAACGCAGCGGCATAAGCACGGCTTGTATTCGGTGTATTCATAATAAGTATTCTCCTTCATCTTCTCTATTTGAGTCCAACCAGAGGAGGTTGGTACATTTGCTACTTATCTTACGGTAGGAAGGGCTTCCTGACGATTTGAAATAACGCCAACTGTACCGGTACAGTTGGCGCGATGAAGGAAGCAATGACAAAAAGGCTGTTTCCTATCATCCCAAGATGATAGGAAACAGCCCCGCTAAACTTTAGCTTATATAAGTTTCATAACAGGTATAGGCCTGCCCCGTTATCAATAACAATCGGCATCAATTACGTTCAACCTTAATCCAGCCGTCGCCCTCCTGATGTAACGTTGCGCCGAGCGATTCGGCCATAAACCGAAGCGGAACATAGGTAGAACCATCGCTATGCACGAATGGAGCTTCCTGCAGCGTCACGTTTTCACCGCCGACGCTGGCTGTTTTGGAGCCTACGGTCAATACGATTTCTTCCCCTGTCAGATCATTGATGACTGTAATTTTCTTCGAGCCTTTGGTCCACTTCACTTCGGCATCCAACTGGTCTGCCAGGTAACGAAGCGGAACGAAGCTCTGATTGTTCTTCTTGATTACACCATATCCATAATCATCGCTTGAGGGGCTGAGGAACATCGATTTTTGCGTGATCTTCAGATCATCCTTCAACACGTTATACATGAGGGAATCCTTCTCAAAGTTCCGCAGCACTTGGCCTGGCGTCACCGTCCCGTTCAGGACGTCGAGCACGCCTCTGGTCGTGTCTACCTGATTGGCTTTGACCGCGCCACCGATGTTCCATACTTCACTCTCGGAATAAACCTTAAAGGACTTCAGCGGCAGTTCCTCAGAAGCCGGAAGTGCGATGTTAAGTTCCAACGCACTCTTTCGTGTATTCAGCTGCTCATCGAAGAAATAATCCAGCTTGAGTGTTGTATCCTTGCCGAAGACCGTTTCGGATCCAGGAACCTCCTCTAATAACTGTTTCTTCTGTTCATCGTAATTTACCATCAGCTCGCTCAAACCGCCATGAACCATTTCGTAAAGCGAAGCGACGGCTTCTTCCTTGGACTCTTGCGGCAGGAGCTCCACATCTTCGCCGTAGGTCTCACCAATGCTGGTCATCATCGGATAAATAGCATCATAAGCGTCGCCTATCAACTGCTTCAAACCGGCTTCGTCCTTAAGCAAGCTCTCTGCGAAGGGTTTGAACATATTCAGAATTTCCTCACCCGTCAGCTCCATATGAAGATGCGTCAGGTTCAAGCTTTCCCCGTTCACCTTCTCCTGAGCGGACTTCACCGCGATTGTCGATGGATTCGGGAAATGCTTCAGCACAAGCCCTGCCGCCTTCTTCACGACATCTTGAATCGCCTGCTCATACTGACTGGTATCCGGTAATCCGGGAACGGTCGTATCCATTGATAGATAGAACGGCTGCTTGGCGCCTTCCAATTGAATCGCCATTCCTTTGGAATCCATGGATATATGAAGCGGAATCTTCTTGTCCGAATATTGGACACTGCCCTGAATGGACACCGTTTTGCTATCCTGCACGATGGCATGGTCCATATTCAAGGATAACGAATTAATGAGATCAATCGCTTGTTTATCTTCAGTCGATAGGGCCTTGTCTGATGGCACCACCTCGAATCGAATACTTGCCTTGGATTCGCTGGATTTAACATCGAGACTGGTAAGCAACGCCTTGTTGATATCCAGTCCCCCGACAGCCTGACATCCTGTCATAACCACCAGCACAGCTGCAACGAGTACAGTCAACCATTTGAACTTCTTATACATAACGATAGTTTTCCCCTCCCAAGTCATAGGCTCATTTCTATTATGGGAAGTGAGGAAATGTTTGTAAATAGGTATTTAAGCCTCGTCATATGTGCACACGCAAAAATGGCTGCCCACAAGATGGCACATATCGACAATTTGCTATACACTGGGAATGAAATATGGATCGTAAAGTGCAAGTTCAACAGTCAACTTTTTTATCACCGGGAAGGTTTGCAAAGGGGCTTTTGAACAACCTTATAAAGCGTGGTGAATCTCTTGTTTAAAATTATGTTAATCGAAGACGACGTGACCCTATTCCATGAAGTGCAGGAGCGCCTTTCGCAATGGTCGTATGATGTTTATGGCGTCCACGATTTCAACGCCGTACTTCATGAATTTACAGCGGTTCAGCCCGACCTGGTCATTATCGACATCCAGCTGCCGAAGTTTGACGGGTTCCATTGGTGCCGAATGATTCGGTCCCACTCGAACGTGCCGATTATCTTCTTATCTTCCCGCGATCACCCGACCGACATGGTGATGTCCATGCAGCTTGGAGCGGACGATTTCATTCAGAAGCCGTTCCACTTTGATGTCCTGATTGCCAAAATCCAGGCCACTCTGCGCCGGGTATACAATTACAACACCGAACGGGCCGAGCTGAGAACATGGCGCGGAGCCACCATCGAATTCGGTAAAAATACCATTAGCAGCCCCCAGGGCACCGCGGAACTGACAAAGAATGAAATGTTCATTCTGAAAATCCTCATGGAGCGGAAGAATCAAATCGTCAGCCGGGAGGATCTGATCAAGAGCTTATGGGACAACGAGCATTTTGTCAGCGATAATACCTTAACGGTCAACGTCAATCGGCTGCGCAAGAAGCTGGAGCCCCTCGGTCTTGACCCTTACATCGAAACCAAGGTGGGACAAGGTTATATCGCCACGGAAGAGGCCCATGCATGATGATGGCCTATATCCGGGAACGACTAAGCTGGATTCTGTTCTTCCTGTTTCTGCAGCTGCTGTTTCTGTTCATAGCCGCCGTGGACTCCCAGATCCCGTTCTTGCCCATCCTTTATATCGTGTTTCTGTCGACGCTGTTCTTCATGGTGTTTCTGTTTGTGAGGTACACTCGGGAAACCAAGTTCTACAAAAGCCTCCAGGCGTGGGATGACACCTATGATTTAGCAGCCATCAGCGAGCCGGAGCACCCCTTTGAGGCGATTGCCATGGACATCCTCTCCCTCCAGACCGAGCGCTTCAAGAAGGAATCCTCCATGCGTTTAATGGAGATGCAAGGGGAGAGGGACGAGCTGTTATCCTGGATTCACGAGGTGAAAACGCCGCTCACCACCATGCAGCTGATGATCGAGCGCATGGAAGACGAGACGTTAAAAGCTCAGCTCCAGTATGAGTGGCTCCGCATCCACCTGCTGCTTGACCAGCAGCTGCACCAAAAGCGCATCCCCTTTATCCAGAATGATCTGCTGATCGAGGTATCCGCGCTTGAGCCGATCATCTTCCAGGAAATACGTGCGCTCAAGTCCTGGTGCATGCAGAAAGGCATCGGATTTGACGTTTCCCTTGAGGTAACGGAAGTGCTCAGCGATGCCAAGTGGCTGGGCTTTATCATCCGCCAGCTACTGACCAACGCGGTCAAATACAGCAGCGCTTCGGACATCATCATCGAGAGCAATCTTACGGATGATCATGTCAGGCTTACCATCCAGGATTCCGGACGCGGCATTGATCCGAAGGACATGCCGCGGATTTTCGACAAAGGCTTCACCTCAACCACCTCGCATCAGGACAGTGCGGCAACAGGCATGGGGCTCTATCTGACGCAAAAAGTAACCGACGCCCTGTTGATCCGCATTCAGGTGGAATCGAAGCCGGGCATCGGCACCACCTTCACCTTGATCTTTCCGAAACGGAATGATTTTGTGAGCATGACCGGCATGTGACAACAATGTCACATGCTTTTGCGCTTTGTTCGGCGAATCGAAGGAAAAGGCGCTCCGACTCCTTTATGATAAGGACAGATAACGAAGGAGTGAGTGAAATTGGCAATTCTTGAAGCAAACCAAATTCATAAAAGCTACGGCAACAAATTCAATAAACAGGAAGTGCTGAAGGGCATCGATATCCGCGTGGATAAAGGCGAGTTCGTCAGCATCATGGGTGCATCGGGCTCAGGGAAAACCACGCTGCTGAACGTGCTCTCCTCGATCGATAAAGTAAGCCTCGGCAGCATCAAAATCGAGGGTAAAGAGTTTACGGGCCTCAAGGAGAAGGAGCTGGCGGAGTTCCGGAAGCACCATCTGGGATTTATTTTTCAGGAGTACAACCTGCTGGATACCTTGACCGTCAAAGAAAACGTACTGCTGCCGCTCTCCATTAAGAAGGTATCCAAAAAGGAAGCCGATCAGAAGTTCCAAAGAATCGCGACCGAGCTTGGCATCTACGAACTTAAGGATAAATATCCGAACCAAATCTCTGGGGGACAGAAGCAGCGGACCTCTGCCGCCCGGGCGTTCATCCACGATCCGAGCATTATTTTTGCCGATGAGCCGACAGGGGCGCTGGACTCGAAGTCCGCTTCCGATCTGTTGAACAAGCTAAGCGAATTAAATCAGAAGATCGACTCCACGATCATCATGGTTACCCATGATCCCGTGGCTGCCAGCTATTGCACCCGGGTCGTCTTCATTAAGGATGGTCAGATCTATACCCAGCTGAACAAAGGTGAGCAGTCCCGGCAGGCCTTCTTCAATGACATCATCAAAACTCAGGGCGTGCTAGGCGGTGTTCAGAATGAACATTAATTATCTGATCTACCGGAATTTGAAGAAGAATATCAAGAACTATTATCTATATGTATTTGCGCTCATCTTCAGCGTGGGTCTGTATTTCGCGTTTGTCACGCTGCAATATGATCCGGCGATGGATGAAGCGAAAGGCTCTGTGAAGGGAGCAGCTGCGCTTGGCGCGGCCTCTGTGCTGTTAGTAGCCATCGTAGCGATATTCCTGCTGTATGCCAACACGATTTTCATAAAACGGCGCAGCAAGGAAATCGGGCTGTTTCAGCTCATTGGATTAACCAAGGGCAAGATATTCCGGATCCTTAGCGCGGAGAATCTGATTCTGTATTTCGGCTCGATGGTCATCGGCATTTTTGCCGGATTTGCGGGTTCGCGCTTGATCTTAATGATTCTGTTCAAGATCACCGGCGTTGATACCAAGGCGGCTCTAACCTTCTCCACCGAAGCTATGATCCAGACCGTGATTGTGTTTGCCGTCATATACGTGTTGATCATGATCATGAATTATACGTTCATCAAAAGACAGAGCATTCTGTCCCTCTTCCACGCGGTATCCACAACCGAAAACCGGGTGAAGAAGATGTCCTTCTTGGAAATGCTGTTCGGTCTGTTTGGAATCGGGCTCATCGTGCTCGGTTACTATGTATCCACCAAGCTGTTCAGCGGGGATTTCACCACCATGAACGAACTGTTCATGGCCATGATCCTGATCTTGGGATCGGTTATCATCGGGACCTATCTATTCTATAAAGGGTCGGTCAGCTTTCTATTCAATGCCATCCGTAAGAGCAAGGGCGGTTACTTGTCCCTGAACGATGTGTTGTCCCTCTCCTCCATCATGTTCCGCATGAAATCGAATGCGCTGCTGCTGACCATCATTACAACCGTATCTGCACTCGCGATCGGACTATTGTCACTCAGCTATATCTCATACTATTCGGCGGAGAAATCGGCCGAGCAGAGCGTGCCCAATCATTTTGCGGTGGCGGACGAGAAGGATCTCACGGCTTTTATTCAGGCGCTATCCGATGAGAATATCGAGTTTAAGCAGACCAACCGCGATGTCATTCAAGTGAATGCGGACCTATCCGACATTATAGGGAACAGTCTGGAGGTATCTGGACAAGTAGAACCCACGATCATCTCGGTAATCAGTGATGCCAGCGTGAAGGGCAAGGATGTTTCCCCCGGGGAGGCGCTGATCTCAGGATACAGTGACGCAATCCAGCAATTTATGGCGATTCAAACCACAGGGGAAATTGAACTCATAAGCCCTAAACAAAACTTTAAGCAAAAGCTGATCGGCATGGACAAAGAAGCCTACGTATCCTTTTATTTTGCAAACGGTGGACTGCCAACGGCGATTGTGGACCAGACCGTATTTGATAAGTTGGATCAGGACCTGGATCCGAAGATCCAGAAGAAGACCAATGTCTATCACGGCATCGATATTGTGGATCCGAGCGCTATTGACCAAGCAAATCAGATCTTTAAGAGCCTCGGTGTTAGTGAGGAAAAAGGGAACTTCTCTCGGACGGAACTAGTCTTCAACCAGAAGAGCAATATGGGCTTGATGATGTTCATCGTAGGATTCCTGGGACTTACCTTCCTGATTACTTCAGGATGCATCCTGTACTTTAAGCAGATGGATGAAGGGGAAGAGGAGAAGCCGAATTATACCATTCTTCGGAAACTGGGATTCACTCAAGGGAACCTGCTTACGGGGATTCAGATCAAGCAGCTGTTCAACTTCGGTATACCGCTGGTCGTCGGATTGTCCCACAGTTACTTTGCCGTTAAATCCGGCTGGTTCTTCTTCGGAACCGAGTTGTGGCTGCCTATGGTCATGGTTATGCTGTTATATACGGCGCTGTATTCCATATTCGGGTTGTTATCCGTAATGTTCTATAAACGGGTAATTAAAGAAGCGTTGTAAATGAGGTGCATGGTTGGGCCCAGGAATGATTCGGGTTCCATCCATGCATTATTTCTTTTTTTTAGTAGGGAGATCTTTAGAGACCCGGGAGAAAGCAACTTCGAAACATTCCAATCGTGGATACCTTAAGGTGTGAAAAACCGCGGATTACCATTCCAACGCTCTGCAGCTCTTCTGCAGCTTCCGAATATACACAATCTGACCGATATGATAGGCATTGTGCATGGTGGCATTGCTTATGATCTCCCACCACTTGGCCGGCTCCGGAAATCCGTTCACTTCCTGCTCAAGCTTGGTCTCGGACAGCAGTTCCTGCCACTGTAATAAGACCGCTATCAATCGGTCTCTCAACTCTGCAAAGGTTGCGTGATCCGGAATGATGAAGCTTAAATGATTGTCTCCAATAGAGGGCACGGCATCTATCCGCGATTCACGGTACCTGGACTGCCACGTTTCATTCCAATACAGCAGATGCTGTATGATCTCAACAATGCTGTGACTATCGTTGGCAGGTGTCCAGAACGCTTCATCCTCGGTCAAATGTTCCACAGATTGCTGGAACGGGATATGCCAGCTGGGATCATTCGCATTCGCTAACAGTTGATTCATTAGAACATCATTTGCATGCGCCATGGGTCATTCACTCCTTCATGCGCCCGGTAATGAGCAGCATCACAAATCATGACTAATTTTACTATAGGATGAAGTCCTGTGATTCGCAGAAAATGATTAAAATTATTCTTTCTCGGCGAGTCATGTCAGCAGAAGGAGTCTACCTTACATGGAACAAGTCCAAATATTTGTTCATGACTACACAAAAAAAACTGCCCCAAAGGCAGTCTTTCATCGGTTTAAATCTTTGATGAATGCACGACAGCATGTCCGTCGTTCCCTTCTCTTTCCTTTTTCCCAACTAAGAAGTGATACAGCACAATACCCGCAGCGAGCAGGACTGCCATCGCAATGTACATGCCCCGGAAGCCGACAAGCGGTGTCAGGAAACCAAGTATAAAGGGCCCGAACCCGATGCCCACGTCCACAAATATATAAAAGGTCGACGTCGCAAGTCCAATCCGGTGAGCCGGAGAACGCTTGATGGCAAGGGCCTGGGAGCTGGACTGCGTCGTACCGTAGCCCAGACCGACAAATACGGCCGAGAGCAGCAAGGTCAGACCGTGGTGGGCTTGACTGAGCAGCACCATGCCGATCGCAAATGAAAGTATCGCAGGATACATCACCACGTTGGCCCCTCTTTGGTCAAACCACCGGCCCGTGAACGGTCTCGACAGAATGACCACAATAGCGTAGACAATAAAGAAATAACTGGCTATTTCGGTCAAACTGATCTGTCCGGCAAAGATCATGAGGTACGTTAAAACGCTGGAATATCCGAAACCCATGACGAAGCTAACCAGTGAAATCGGTAATGCTTTCGGTTCAATAAAATTGGATAGTTTCAATCCTTGCAGATCCTTCTTTTGCTCAGCGGTCAGCACCAGCTTCGGTATGTTCATAAAGAATGCGGACAGCAAAGAGAGAACACCCAGTACCGCGCACAGCGTGAAGTTGGCCATCATCGTAGCATGTTCGTTAATCATCAGACCAATAAAAGGGCCAATGGCCGATGCGATAATGATACTCACGCCATAATAACCCGTACCTTCACCCCTTCTGGAGTTCGGAATCAGGCTGGCTGCAATCGTGCCGGTTGCCGTTGAAGCGAGTGCGAAGGCTATGCCGTGGAAGAACCGGACAATGAGCAGCACGCTCAGGCTGTTCACGATGAAATATAACCCGATAAGAACGCTGAAGGCGATCAGACCGGTAAAAAGAAGTTTTTTGCGCCCGACCCTCTCAATGATGCTGCCTCCGATCAACCGTCCAATCAAAGCGCCTACGACAAAAATGCTGGAAGCCAAGCCAGCCATTCCTGGTTGATGCATGAAATTCATTCTTCGCATATGAGGACATAATGACCACTAATAAATAAAAACATAAAAAGAGCAGGAAATTGACGCCAAACACAATCAAAAAATCCTTGCTCCACAATCGATCTCGCGAGTCTGCTTGCTCCAAGTTAATCACCTTTTCTAATAATGTTGTCTCTGACCGTCTCCATCACACGAATAACCGTGGCCTGTTCCTCAGCAGAGACACCTTCCATAATCTCCTGTTCATATTGGTCGAACACCTTACGGACTTGCTGGACAACGCCAACTCCCGTCTTAGATAGCTGAATGCGCTTCTCCCGTTTATCACGCACCGGAATTTGCTCCACGTAGTCGAGCTTAATCAGCGCGTTCACGGTTCGGGTTACCGTGGGCTTCTCCACGTACAGCATTTTGGATAGCTCCACCAAGGTCATCGACTCATAAACATCCAGATAGTACATAATGGACCACTGGGCATAATACAGGTTATAGTCTTCAAGCTTACGGTTCAGCTCATTGACGAAAGGGCGATGCAGCGTAAAGTATTTATGGAAAAAATGTCTGTGGGTGTCCATTTGATACCTCCATCCAAAATGGTTACCTTGGGTAACTATTTATTGATTATAAAGAAGATCCTTTGCATTGTCCATCCCAATTGATTTCCAATTACAAACGCTAGCCGCTTTCCAATCAGCATAACGACGCTTATTCTCCCTGTTTTGAAATGATCTATTCGCTTCTTGCCCCTTCCGTGAGCGAACATCGGGCAACAAAAAAACGCCCTTGGGCGATGGAAGATAAGACAGCCATCTAAGGGCGTTTTTATTTGAGATGTTTAATCGTGGTCTAGCCAATATCACTGATCGAATCGGAGATGGGCCCAGATACATCGAACAGCCTGCCCATATAATCACTCAGCAGGATGCCATCCGGGTCCAGTTCTTCCCGAACCGCTTGGAACGCTTCCCACATCGGATACAGTTCCTTCAATTGAGCAGCCTCGAGACTGTGCATTTTCCCCCAATGCGGCCGGCCGCCATACCGGAGGAAAATGCGCTCCATCGCATGGAAGTAATCTTCATACGGCATGCCTTTATACATATGAATCGCAATATAAGCGGAATCCCGGCCATAAGCGGGGCTTAACCATATATCATCGCCCTTGGCATAGCGGCATTCCACAGGGAAATGCACATGATACTTACTACGGGACAGCTCTGCCCGCATGTCTTCAATAACCGCATTCATCGACTCTACCGGAATGTTATACTCCATCTCGTTGAAACGAACGAGCCGCTGGGTCGCAAACAGACGATGGCTGTAATTCACTTTACGACCCAGAGGAACCTGTGACGCCGAGAAACGGCTGACATACGGACTTGCCTTCGGCACCTTCCGGCACAGCTCCGAGATTAGACCGAAAAGGGTATTCTCCACCAACACTTCACTGATATAATCCCTGATCCGATGTTCCTTCACTTCTTGATCCGTCTTATTCATCAGCTTGATCTGGCACGGCTCCGCATAAGGGAACCAATAAAATTCGAAATGGCGGTTCTCTTCCGCTAATCGAGCCTGCTGCTTCAAGCATTCTTCGAGAGTTACTCTCCGGCTTTCATATTCTATTTTGTATGCCGGCTCAAGCCTCAACGTCACTTGCACGATAATACCGAGTGTACCCAAAGAAACCTGCAGCGCCTTGAACCCATCGGGGTGCGACTCCCTACTGCACTCCAGCACCTCGCCTGTGCCAGTGACCACCATAAGTCCGACAACCTGCGTGGATATATTCCCGAATTCCCGGCCCGTACCGTGCGTCCCCGTACTAATGGCCCCCGCAATGGATTGCACATCAATATCGCCGAGGTTCTCCTGTGCCAGCCCATGCTGGAACAGCAGCTCGCCGAGCAGCTTCAGCTTCGTCCCCGCCCACACGGTAGCTGTCCTGGCTTCTGCGTCGACATGGACCAGTCCCTGCATGGCGTCCAAGCAGACCAGGCAGTCCTCGGATGCAGCAATGGGAGTAAAAGAATGTCCTGAGCCGACCACTCGCAGCCGTCTGCCCTCCTGCCGGCACATCTGGACCATCTTCACCACTTCCGAAATGGACGCAGGATACAGTACCGTTCTTGGATTCGCTCGTACCGTCCCCGACCAATTGGACCATTGGACCTGCTTCATAGAAAACACTCCCCCATTCCACGGTAGGTGGCATATTCACCCACGATACGGCCTTGCGAGACCGCATACAGCACTTTGAACCGTTCGCATAGCTCGCCAGCCTTTGCATGACGGAAGAACACCGGATCTCCCAGGCCTAGCTTCACATGGGCAGGCAAGCGCAGCGGCGTTTGCACCTCACCGGCACCCTCCAGCGAGAACAGCTCCAGCCCTTCAGGCAAATAGGGCTTCGCCAGCTTATCCTTATCCGCTGCTCCCGATGCTGTGTATCCCCCGCCCATACAAGTCACGATCCCTGCCTTCGGTATGCGCACCACCTCTATGGCATAAGCTACTGCCGGCTTATAACGGAATGACGCAAAATGGTCGAACAGCCCCGGCGCATAGAAGCCCGATCCGGCGGTGATCTCGGTTACCCACGCTTCCTTCCGGGAGCTGTCCAAACTTCCGGTTCCCCCTGCATTGACGAAGCGGAGCCGGATATCCATGGCATTAAGCCGCTCCACGACTTCCCCCCTTCGCTTGGCGGCCTCAACGATGGAGCCGCTCTTCAGCCACCGGACCATCGTATTCTTTATATGCTTGCCCGATGCGTCATCCCCGACGCCTGCCACCTGCGCCTCATAACCCATGATGCCGTCCAAGCGAAGCCAAGGGGAGTGGATAATCCGTTCTACAATGGGATACATGCCCTCCCACGAATGGACGGGCGATCGCCACACACCGAAGTGGAGGCCGGGATAATGTACCGACATATCCAAATCAATGCATAGCGGCATCACGGTACTCTGTTGTTTGGCGAACTGTTCGATGTGCTCGACATGCTCCACACTGTCCACCATTAAGGTAATCGAGCGGCCTTCGCTAACCAGATTCACGATGGACCGAACCGCTTCCGACTGCCACTGAGGATAGCCAAGCAGCAAATCATCGAAGCCTTGTTCTGCTAGAAATACGGCTTCCGCAGCGGTATAACACATGATCCCTTGGAACATGGGATCCGAATCCAGGATACGATGCAGCACATCCACGGAGCGGATCGACTTGCTGGCCAGCCGTACCTTCTTGCCTCCTGCAGCCCGCGCAATCGCTCGTGCATTGTCATCCAGCATGTCCAGATCCACCAAGGCGAACGGCCTCGGGACTTCCGCGAATATCTCTTTATAGTACTCGTATGTCGACATCCCTCTATCAACACCTTCCCGATTCCCCTCACGCCTATGCCACATGATATTCTCGAAGCCTGCGGATTATCCTTCTGCACACACCCATCCACACAATAAAAAAAGCCCAGCCGGTGGTTGGCTGAACAAATTTATCGTATAGGAAATATAGTGCGTCTTACGTTTCTTGAACCGTGAAGTATGTTGAAACTCTATATATCCCGAAGGAACCTATCGGGCCTACACACTTGTCGCAGCATATTGACGCCCAAGCGCCTGCAGCCGTTCCGCAATCGCATGCTCGATATCGCGATCCAGCGGCAGTTGTTCCGAGGCGTAGGGTGCCAACAGCGGATGATCACCAATCATTACCGCGTGCAGCGCATGCTGGAACATCGTGATATCATTGGCATCGTTGCCAAAGGCAACATACTCGCCCTCCTTCACGCCCAGCTGCTGAAGCCCGCTCCATTTATGTATCCCCTTAGGGCTGATATCCAGCACATTTTCCCCACCATGCACGTGAACAACGACATCCAGCTGTCTCAGCCTCTCCTCCACTTCCGCCATATCGTCCAAGGTCAGCATCAATATTTTCACAACCGAAGTCAGCTCCTGGAGCGCCACGTTCTTAGCCAGCTTGTGCGGATCCAAATTTAGCAGAATCGGATGATCCACAGGACCGGTATAGGCATAGTCCCATTCTCCATCAATCAAATAGCTCACGTTATACGTTGTTAACAGCTGAAGAAGGCTCGGAAGCACCTCGCTGTCAAAGCCTGCCGTGGAGATCCGCTTTCCCCCTGCCGCCACCATCGAACCGTTGCCTCCGATCATCGGGTAGTGATGAACACGCTCATGAAGGACGGGAAGCAAGTCGCGAATCGGCCGGGCGGAAGCAAAAATAACCCCATGCCCTTGCGCCACCAGCTCCTCCAATGCCTTCAACAACTCGTTCGAAACCGGCTGCCCTTTAAAACAGATCGTTCCGTCCAGATCAAATACAAATTTCATGCCCTTGCCCTCCTGTATCTTCTCATTGCTCTTATCATAGCAGTTGATCGTATAATGAGAAGGACATTTGTCCAGAAGAGAAAGGAGCAACCATAAAGACCCATGAAACTACTTCATGATGCACCCTTGCTGAGAGCCAAGCTGGAGCAATTTCAATTCGAGAGCATGCTGGATCTGAGCAAGCCTGTGCCTTTTACATTGCAGCAATACGAGCCTGGCGAGATCATTCTGCATGAAGGCTTCACCATGAATTCCCTTTTGTTCCTCGTACAAGGAAAGATCAAGGTGACCTCCAGCATCGAAACCGGTAAATCGCTTCTTCTGCGCTTTGGCCATCCTTTTTCCATCATCGGGGATATTGAATTGATTCGAAGCGTCCCGGTCCAATCCCAGATTGAAGCCGTTAACGAGTGCCTGTTCATCGGGCTGTCCTTTGACTATATTAAGCAACATGAAATGACGAACGCTCGCTTTACATCCACCTTGCTGGATCACCTGAGCTATAAGCTTCAGACCTGCACGACCGCTTCCCGCGTCAATCTGTTGGCATCGGTGGAGAACCGGTTTGCCAGCTATCTCATGTCCACCCTGTCGCCGGGGGCCAATCCTTCCTTTGGGATGGAGCTGAAGACCGACCATATCGGGGA
Source organism: Paenibacillus sp. NPDC058898 (assembly GCF_049316025.1). Taxonomy (NCBI): domain Bacteria; kingdom Bacillati; phylum Bacillota; class Bacilli; order Caryophanales; family Paenibacillaceae; genus Paenibacillus; species Paenibacillus sp. NPDC058898. Next base: position 461,335 of record NZ_JBMOSM010000005.1, read on the forward strand.
GATTGCCAGCTTGCTTGGCACCACGCACCGACATTTGAACCGGGTGATGTTTGCCTTCGCCCAAAAGGGGGTCCTGGAGCGGAACGGACAGACCATCCGTATTCTGGACTGGAACGCCATAGAGGTGGCATCAAATGGGATTCGCTATGAGTAAATCGCCCGACTGAAACTTTTTTCTCAAGTTCTTGTAACACAGGAAAGCCCCAGCCCCGGCCCACATCACGGCATACAGCAGAGCATACAGGATGAGGGAAGCTCTAACCCATCGAATCATGCCGATTAGCCACGATAACGGGAGCACGATCACCGGATATAGGATCGAGGATAAGAAGATCGGGATGATCACCAACACCAGACCCATATTACGAAGGCCATAATATTCCGTCGTTGCAATCTTATACCCTTCGATATACTCCAAGCCTACGATCGCACCGGTAAACATCCATATAAATACGAACCACAGCAGAAAATATCTGGCAACCCGCAAGATGTACACCACCTTGTCCGTTTATGTCATAAACGGTATGGTCCGAAAAAAGGTTACGTTTAATTCCATTTCATCTCAATAAAAAATGCTGTCAGCTTACTCCGCAGGTTCACCAGCCGCTTCCCAGCGGTCGATTTCCTTGCGCACCCGAGGGGCGACTTCGGTTCCCAGCAGTTCAATGGCACGCATGACTTCATCATGAGGCATCGTTCCCACCGGCACGTGCAGCATGAAGCGGGTAATGCCCACATGCTTGCGCAGGTGAATGATTTTTTGGGCGACCGTCTCCGGGTCCCCCACATAGAGCGCACCTTCGAAGCTCCGAGCCGCATCGAATCTTGCGCGGTCATAGTATCCCCAGCCCCGCTCCCGTCCCAATACATTCATGCTGGCTTGGGTGGATGGGAAGAACTTGTCCGCTGCCATCTCCGTATCCTCCGCAATAAATCCATGGGAATGCGAGCCGATCGGCAGCTTCGATACATCATGTCCCGCATGCGCAGCGGCTTCTTTATACAGCTTAACCAGCGGCGCGAACTGCAGGGGACTTCCGCCGATAATCGCCAGTACCAGCGGTAAACCGAGCAGGCCTGCCCGCACGACCGATTCCGAATTGCCTCCGCTGCCAATCCACACCGGCAGCGGATTCTGAACCGGGCGCGGGTAGACGCCTAAGTTATGAATCGCCGGGCGATGCCCGCCCTGCCAGGTTACTTTTTCCGACTCGCGGATTTTGAGCAGCAGCTCCAGCTTCTCCTCGAACAGCTCATCATAATGGCTCAGATCATAGCCGAATAACGGGAAGGATTCGATGAACGAACCTCTGCCTGCCATAATCTCGGCACGGCCGTTCGAGATGGCATCCAAGGTGGCGAAATCCTGAAACACCCGCACCGGATCAGCGGAGGACAGCACCGTCACCGCACTGGTCAGCCGAATCCACTTCGTCTGCGACGCAGCCGCAGCGAGCACAACCGCAGGCGAAGATGCCGCATAATCCTTACGGTGATGCTCGCCTACCCCATACACATCCAATCCCACCTGATCAGCCAGTACGATTTCCTCAACAACCTCGCGCAGCCGCTGTGCATGGCTCATCACTTCGCCTGTTGTCACATCCGGCCAAGTCTCTACGAACGAGCTAACTCCAATCTCCATCATGATTTCCTCCTATTATGCTTTGCCGTGGGGCAGAACCGTAGGCAAAGATTATCGTTGCTTCCCGCCTAAGAGCATTCAACATCGTTATCTATCATTCAATTATCTTTATATTGAACTTTTAGCTCGGATTTTTCAAGTTACAAGTTAACTGATAATGTGGATTCTGTGGATTCGATGCATAATGAATTCAAAAATGGCCGGGATCCATGCGGATTCCAGCCATTTCATTTTACCTTTTAACCCTGTATTTGAGCTTGGCTTATTGCTTTGTTGCCAAGTATTCCTCCAGGCGATCCCAGGTTTGGGTAATGCCTTCTTCCATTCCCATGTCCAGCACGGTTTTGAGAGCCTCCGGAGATTCGTACACTGCCCGGCTGATCAGCTTGGTCTTTCCATCCTGCTCTTCGAATGACATTGTAACCGTTGTTGCGGGCATTCCCTCCGCAATATTGCCTTCTGCATCCGAGAAATAGTCGATGTAGACAATTTTCTCAGGCTCCTCAATTTCTTGGTAGACCGATTCGCCCCAGGATTCCATGCCGTAGAAATCCCCCTGTTTCTTATCCAAACACTTCATGCAGTAATGCCATGAGCCGCCCGGACGGAAATCCATCTTGGATACGGTAACCTCCCATCCGCGAGGTCCCCACCACTGCTTCAGATGCTCTCCATCCGTAAATACCTTGAATACCAGCTCCCTAGGTGCATTAAACACACGTTCCAATACAAGTACTTGCCCTTCAACCCGCGTAATCATTTGGTTTGTCATTATCAATTCCTCCTCATATTAGGTGTTTATCCTGTTTCTTACCTGTTCCTTCCGATTGCAGTTTCTCTAAGTAGTTATCCAAGTTGTCGAAGCGCTCGTTCCATATGCTTCGGTAATTATGGAGCCAATGGTCCAGTTCTACAAACGGTTCCGACCGCAGCATGTAGTTCCGACGGTTCGCCTCCGCCCTTACTTCCACCAGCCCGGCATCCAGCAGCACCTTCAGATGCTTAGACGCTTGTGGCTGCCGAATGTCAAGACGTTCAGCGATTTCCCCTACCGTTAAAGGCCCTTTCAGCAGGAGATCCACAATACGAAAACGGCTCGGTTCGGCTAAAGCGTTAAATGTGGTTAGTTCCATCTTGTTGGGATGACTGGTACAGACCCGCTGCTGTAGCGTTTACGGTGATTGTCTGTTCTCTCTGTCCACGTCACCATCATCACCTCTTTTTTTTACTGATTAAATGGTGTGCCGTACTTCCTGATCATAATATACCACGATAGGAATATTCCTGTAAAGGAATATTAAAACAAAATTTTTGATTTCCTTTATCACAACACAAAAAAGCAATAAACGCGGGGCTTTACTCGGGCCACGTCTATTGCTTCTTGTCACTTTATCCTTCGTATTCCTTACTTAAAGAACACCTTGTCTACATTATATTTGGCCTTGAATTCATTAATGATATAGGTTTCATAGATCTCTCTATGAACGGCTTCTTCAATGATACAGACCTCGATTCGTGTAACCTCATCCCGATGCTCCTTGATTGGAGAGACGCTATCTTCAAAATGCTTCTTGATCCGCGGTCTTAACTTTCTTGCTTTGCCAACAAACAGGAGTTCCTCCTTGCTGTTGTAGAACATGAAAATCCCGCCCCGATCTCTTGGAATCAGGTGAAAATCTGTAAATCCGTAAATGTGGCTCAATTCCGGAGCTGCCTGCTTGGTAATGGTAACGTCCACCTTGGGAATGGTTATATTGATCACGACTAACGCTCACTTCCTCAACTCATATATTGATCTAAATCGTATCACTAATCTGCTTATTTGCCCATGCGGGAAATTCAAAAGCACCCCTCTCTAGGCATCCGCATAGGATGGAAACTAGGTATGACTAATAACGATGGGGGTCTTTTACAATATGAGCATTCAATATCCCGGACACCAGGAACAAACCTTGTATCAAGCTGAACCCAACATGAGGCACAACATCAAATCGGTTCGCGATCATATTCACCATCTATGTAAGCAGCATGCGAATCAGCTGGTTCGCGTCGAAACGCTCGACGGTGATGTTTTTGAAGGGACCATCATGCATTGCGAAAAAGGGATTCTGTACTTGAGCATGCCCGGATACGGAAACCAGCGCGGCTTCGGCCCCAGTTATTATAACAATGTAATTCTGCCACTTGTCCTCTTCGAATTGCTTGTCATCACCTTGCTTTACATCTAGAAGAAGGGCTTACATTGTTATTCGGCAGCCTCCCGCGTACTTCCCAACCTAATAACCCGATTAAGGAGTGAATCCATTATGGCATTTATGCCGCCGCAAGGACCACAGGGACCGATGCAAGGGCCCACTTCCCCGCCTCCAACATCTGTCCCCCAACAGCCTATGGCCAGTACCTTCGCAGTTGATCCTGGAGCGATTAGGGGCTGTTTGTTCAGAAATACCTATATTTGGCCGACACGTGGACCCGGCTTCTGGTTTTACCCGACTTTTGTTGGCCGCACCTCGGTTGCTGGCTTCCGCTGGACGGGATGGATGTGGGTATATTCAGGGCTCGACTTAAGAAGTATCGAGTCGTTCACTTGTTTCTAAAACCCTTATATTCAAAGTATGGATCAGCAGGCTCGATAAATGGCCTCGATGATCCGCCCGCTCATCAAGAGAGTGCCCCTGCGGTACTCTCGAGTTCTTGCATACTGGACAAGCTTTCCTTAGTAGGGGCTTCCCTATTCAGGGTATCCATTTTCCCCAAAAAATAAAGTTCTTGATTATCCTCCGACAACATTAAATAATATGTAACAGTCCCTCTTTAAAACCGATAATGATGATTGGGATTATATCTTTAACAAACACAGTAGAAAGGTTGACTTGAACACCATGGATATATCGCAACACGCCACTGGGAAAAAAGGCGCCAAAGAGCCATTTCCCATCTCTATACTGTCTCTCACCGTTGGTGCTTTTGCTATTGGCATGACGGAGTTCGTCATCATGGGAATACTCCCTAATGTCGCGGATGATCTGAATGTCAGCATTGCATCGGCCGGGCAGCTGATTACGATGTACGCCCTCGGGGTAGCCGTAGGGGCACCTATTCTAACCGTTCTAACCCACCAAATTCCACAAAAAAAGCTGCTTCTGCTGCTCATGGGCCTGTTTATTCTGGGTAACGGCATTTCGGTCTTCGCTCCGAGCTATGCCGTTTTGATGGGTGCCCGGATGCTGACCGCGCTAACGCACGGTACTTTCTTCGGTGTGGGAGCCGTCATCGCTTCGAACCTGGTGCGACCGGACAAGCGTGCTGGGGCGGTGTCCATCATGATGGCCGGATTAACGATAGCCAATATCATCGGGGTTCCGATTGGCACCTTCATCGGCCAGACGATGGGCTGGCGTGCTTCATTCGCCGCGATTGCCGTTATGGGGGTGTTGGCATTGATCGGCATCCTGATCTTCATTCCGAATCTACGGCAGGAACAAGCTTCAAGCATCGTTCAGCAAATCACAGCACTCATTAGACCACAACTCCTTCTCTTCCTGCTGATCGGGGCGCTTGGCAACGCTGGCCTGTTCACCGTCTTCACTTATATTGCACCGCTGCTGATTGAGATCACCGGCTTTGCGGAACCAAGCGTCACCTGGATTCTGATCCTGTTCGGTATCGGCGTAACCGTCGGTAATATCGTGGGAGGAAGGCTGGCCGACTGGAAGCTGCTGCCCTCCATTCTGGGCGTTTACTTTGCGACGGCCGTCATTCTTACCATCCTCACCGTGACCATCCATAACCCGGTCACAGCCGTGCTGACCATCGTGCTGTGGGGAGCTGCCTCTTTCGCCGTTATGCCGGGCATGCAGGTGCGCGTGATGAGTCTGGCCCAATCCGCTCCAGCGCTAGCCTCCACGGCAACCCACTCTGCGGGCAATCTCGGAAACGCAGCGGGGGCCTTTATTGGAGGGGTGGTCATTACGCATCTAAGCTTAACCGCCCTGCCTTGGGTGGGCGCTGGACTGGTGGGACTTGCCTTCATTCTGGGCGCAGCCTGCTATATGTATGAGCGCAAGGCCGTAACGGCTAATGCTTAATCTGCTCCATTAGGTATGTAACTCTAGCCTGCCATACGGGGTTGAATCATTAGAAAAGGCGTAACCGGACATCGTGCTTCCGGTTACGCCTTCTATTTATATATTCGTTGATCCCCTGCGATTACAGAGCTTTGATCTCCAGCAGCTCATACTTGACGATACCCATCGGCGCTTCCACGTTGACTTGATCGCCAACCGCTTTACCCATCAGTGCTTTGCCAAGCGGACTTTCGTAGGAGACTTTATTGTTCAATACGTCGGCTTCTGCCGGTCCTACGACCTGATATTCAAGCTTCTCTGCAAACTCGATGTCGTTCAGGACGACATTCGAACCAACATTCACCGTTTTCGAGCTTACATGCTTGGCGTCGACAATCCGGGCGTTGTTGAGTGTTTTTTCCAGGATGATGATGCGCGTTTCCATAAACGCTTGGTCGTTCTTGGCTGAGTGGTACTCGCTGTTCTCCTTCAAGTCACCATAGCTGATCGCGAGCTTGATCCGTTCCGCTAACTCTTTGCGTTTTACATACTTGAGGTCATCAAGTTCTTCCTGGAGTTTATCATAGCCCTCCTGGGTCAAGATCAGTTCTTCTGCCATGTTCATCACATCCACTTTTTAATTTCTTACTTCTAGTGTACTCTTTATTTCGAAAATAAGCGAAAACTTTCTGAAAATCGATGGATGGAATATTTGGGATTTAATGACAATTATAGCGTTGCCGCTACCCAGATTGAACCACTTGGACAGCTATACATGAACGATTATTTTGAACAAATCAGGATCGTTATATACCCCGAGATAAATCAAGCCGAAAAGAAAATCTACATCGCTGCCCCGGCAACCACCCTAGAGGAAGCGAACCATATTCTGAAGAACACCGAATAAAAGAGCCCGATCTCCTGCTTATGCATATAGCCCCTGATTTCTCCGCAAGGAGAACCAGGGGCTATATAAGATGATGGGATGCCATGGCCTATCGGGACGTACATCCGCCTGCTATTGGGTTCACTTCCAATACCTTACGAACTCGCTTCGACATCAGCCTTCAATGCTTCATACTGCTCCATCAGCTCGCCCATAATCGGATGCTCACCGGCAATGCCGGTATATTGGGAGGCCGTGTCGCTTGCACCGATATCCCGGACCGATGCTTGCAGCTCCACACTTTCCGGATCTTCCGGAACATCGAACAACAGTGCCGCTGCCATGGATTTCGCCAAGCTCTTATACGCAAGCCCGCTTTCGAATGCCAGCATGGCTGGCGACACCAGGCGGTCGCCCGGGGACAGCTTCCGAATCGGCGAGCGGCCTACGCGGGACACCTCATCGGTCAGCGCCGGATTGCGGAACCGCTCCAGGATGGTATCGATATAGGCTCCATGCTCGGTAGGATTGAAGCCGTGTTTATGCACAAGTGCAGCTCCCGTCTCCTCGAGCACAGCGCGGACATGACTCGCTACCTCTTCATCCTTCATGGCGTCCTGGATGGTCTCGTAGCCTTTCAGAAAGCCTACATATGCAGCCGAGCAGTGTCCGGTATTCACCGTAAACAACTTGCGTTCAATATACGGCTCCAGGCGATCCACATAGTGAATGCCTTCCACAGGGACATAGTCCTTAAACATCTGCGAGCGGTCCACCGCCCACTCATAGAACGGCTCCACCACAACCTTCAGACGGTCCTCATGCTGCTGCAGCGGCACAATCCGGTCTACGGCCGCATCCGGGAAAGCAACCCGCTGGTCGGCCTTCTGCTTCGTCTCGTCATCAAGCTTCCCGTAGACATGCTCTTTCAGCTGCGTGCTGCCACCGATGGCATTCTCGCATGCAATAATATGAAGCGGTGCAGCAGACTCCGCTTGCAGCCGAAGCTTCAGCCCCTCGGCAATGGTGCCGGCGATGAACTTCAGAATATTCACGCCTACCGCTGTTGTCACGAGATCCGCTTCCGCTACTGCACGTGCGGCAGCTTCAGGCTCCGAGGCGCTGTTGAGTGCCGTGATGCCTTTAACGATGGTGGTCTCCTGTCCTTCGCTGGCCAAGGTTACGGGATACTCCCCGCGTGCTTTCAGCTCCGATACCAACTCTTCGTTCACGTCGATAAAACAAACCTCATAACCGGCTTGTGACAGCAAGAGCCCTATAAAACCGCGTCCGATGTTGCCTGCTCCGAAATGGACTGCTTTCATGCGCCCATTCCTCCTTCGAAGATCGCCAGAATCTCCTCTTCGCTGGAAGCGTTCATTACCTTCTCAATGCTCTCGTCATCCGTAAAGATCATGGCCACATTCGTCAGAATCTCCATGTGGTCACCACCGGCAGCTGCGATACCAATGACTATAAACGCTGGCTCATCTCCTCCGAAATCTACGCCTTCCGGGAAGCGGACGATGGACAATCCCGTGGAAATCACCATGCCTTTGGCCTCTTTGGTGCCATGGGGAATCGCGAGCCCTCCGCCCATATAAGTGGATGCAATCTCTTCGCGTTCCAGCATTTTATCCACGTAATCCTCGGAAACATGGCCTGCCTGCACAAGCAGATTCCCCGCCATGCGGATGGCTTCGCTCTTGCTATCAGCCTTTGCGTTCAGTACGACTTTATCTTTGGACAGTATGTTACTCATGTTGGTCTCCCTCTTTCTATGGTCTGTAATTGAAAAAATGCTGAAGCTCTTCCGCCAAATAGGAGCGGATTTCTTCCTCGCTGCCCCGCTCCATCAGCTCGATCAGCTCGGAGTGAAGCAGCATGGCGCTGATTTCACTGAGCACCTCCAAGCTCTCCTTCGGAAGCTGCTTCGGCGCCAGCATCAGCAGTATGACACCCGCCTCCGCCCCGTCCTCCAGCGGCGCTGCGTGCGCCAGCCGGAACAAGGTTAGAGACGGCCAGGTAATATAGCGGCTGCGCGTATGGAATAAGGCCAGCGTCGTATCCGGAATGAGCTGGGTGCCCATCCGTTCCCGCTCAAGCAAACGCTCCTTCACCTTCTCCGCATCACGGACAGCCCCGTGCTCAACCACCTTAGCCAAAGCTTCGTTCAATGTGCCCTGCATATCATCCTGCCGATTATCCAGGTGGTACACATGAAAGCCATCCAAAAGCGATACAATCTCGTTCATCAGGGCAGCCTGCATGCGCAGACGCTCGAATGATGCGACCTTACGCTCTTCCTCGATTCGCTTATCGGCAGCCATGCCTGCGGCCGGTTTCAAGGATGTGCTCTGGATGAATTGCAGTAATGCCTCTTTATCATCCGCCGTGAGCAGCGGACTTAATCTCACATACCGATCCTTCGACAGCGGAAGATCAATGGTCGATATGATGAGATCATATTGCTCCTTCGGTATCCGGGCCGCTTCATACCACGAGACGTTGCCGAGCACCTCAATCTGCGGCATCTCCTTACTCAGTCGTGTCCCGAGAAGCCTCGAGGAGCTAAGGCCGCTGGAACATACCAGAATGGCTTTCAGATGATGTCCCAGTTGGTTCAGCCGTTCGCTGGATGCACCGAAATGCATAACCAGAAACCCGATTTCTTCATCCGGGACGGTTATGTCCAGCTTCATTTCATCGACCGAACGACGGACGATTCCGAACAGTTCCTCATAATCCTTCCGAATCGGGCTCAGCAAGGGATTCCGGATCCGGGTCCCTTCCCGAATCCGTTTCATGGCAGCCCCGATATGCTCCACCAGACCTGCCCGCAGAGTCCGATCTTCCTGGAACGGAATGCCGGTGCGCCGCTGAACCCTTTCGATCAGACGCTGGGCGATCTCCATCATCTCCACATCCGTGTGAGCCAGTTCGCTGACCTCGGACATGTCCTTCGCTGATTCGAATAAGTGAGCTATATATTTCATTTCAGGATCGTGAAAATCAATCTTTAAGGTTTGGCCTAGGCGACTCGCGAAATCCTTTGCCTCCTCCACTGACGCTGAGGATTTACCATATCCCGTCATATCCGCTGTCTCTATGCTCCGCCCCTGCTTGATCCTGTTTACGGAAACCGATAACGCTATAAGCATCGCGGTATATGCACCTTCGCTAAGACTCTCCGTCCAATCCCAGTTCATATCCCATAAACATTTCTCTACATCCAGCAGCACCGGTTTATCAATCATGGAGAGTAGACGGGCGGTCACCGGCTCGCTTTGATCACGATATCCATCCCCGACAAGATCGGAATAATCCAGATATTCCTCAACAAGGCGACAAATCGCCGATCGCCTTACGCCTTCCGAGCCTTCAATCTCGATACCATAGCCTCTGCGGCGAATTAGGTTAAGGTTAAACCGCTTCATTAATGGCTCCAGCTCATCCAGGTCATTACTGATGGTCGGTACGGTTACCTTTAAACTATGGGCCAAAGCAAACAGTTTGATGGGCTCATTCTCCTCAAGCAGGGCGCATAGCATGAGGATTTTGCGCTCTTCAACGGAATAATCAGCCGGCTTTCCTGCAAGCAGGCGCTTCCGCAGCTGAGCCATCTCCTCAGGCGTCTCCTCTTCCAGCCGGATACCCGTTCCCGACTTTTTATGAAGCAGAACGCCCGTACCCTGCAGTTCCTTCTCAATCTCCTCCATTTCCCGGTGAACCGTCCTGACGCTGACCCCGACCTCAGCGGCTATTTCTGCAGCCGTCATGCCCTCGTTCCTGCTCATCAGGAGCAGAAGGATTTGTCGCTGGCGGGCAGTGATGTGTCCCAGACGCATGGCCCCCTTCTTCATGAAATGAAAGACAACGCCGGCATTACTACGCCAGCGTGTCATATGGTTTTAGGCTTATGTTAGTCTTTGAGTCGTTCCACCAGCTCATCATATCTCGGACTCTTCAAGAAGTTGTCGATGGAGATATGCTCCGCATTCGGATTCTTCGCGATGGCCCGCTCGGTGAGTGTCTTCTGGGTAATGACGATATCCGCGTCATCCGGTATTTCACTTACCGCCGAGTTCACAACCGTAATGTCGACGCCCGCTTGCTGTAGTTTCTTTCTTAATACCGAGGCGCCCATTGCGCTGGAGCCCATACCGGCATCGCAAGCAAACACGATTTTGTTCACATTCTCTTTGTCTAGATTAGCTACAGCCGCTGAAGCTGGGGCGACTTGGTCATTCATGCCGCCGGTTTTCATTTCCTTCATCTTGGCCGATGCTTCTTCAAGATTCGGCTCTTCTTCAGTCTGTTTGCCTGTTTTGAGCAGTAATGCCGCTACAGCAAAGGAGACCACCGTTGCAACAATAACACCGGCTAGGACCGCAATCAGACCACCTTTAGGCGCCATGGCGAAGTAAGCAATTATGCTGCCCGGCGACGCAGGGCCCACCAATCCGGCTCCAAGAATCTGGAAGGTGAAGGTGCCGGCAACACCACCTGCAATAGCAGCCAGGATCAGAACCGGCTTCATCAGAATATATGGGAAATAGATCTCATGAATACCGCCCAGGAAATGAATCACGACCGCGCCCGGTGCGGAAGATTTGGCAGAACCGCGACCGAAGAACCAATAGGCGAGAAGTATACCTAGCCCGGGACCGGGATTCGATTCCAGCATATACAGAACGGATTGACCGATACGTGCCGCTTCCTCTGTAGCGATCGGACTGAATATTCCATGGTTGATCGCATTGTTGAGGAACAACACCTTCGCCGGCTCAATGATAATGTTGACGAGCGGCAGCAGGTTGGCATTGACCAGTACGTCAACACCTGCTGACAGCGCTTTGGTAATGCCCTGTACAAGCGGCCCAATTCCAGTGTATGCCACCAATGTCAGCGCGCCGCCGATGATGCCGAGCGAGAAGTTGTTCACCAGCATTTCAAACCCGGATTTGATTTTGCCGTCAACCAGCTTGTCGAACTGCTTCAGTACCCAAGCTGCAATAGGACCGATAATCATGGCGCCGAGGAACATTGGAATATCTGCCCCGACAATGACGCCGACCGTAGCAACCGCACCGATAACCGCACCACGCTTGCCGTGGATCATCTGTCCGCCCGTATAACCGATTAAGAGCGGGAGCAGGTACGTGATCATCGGGCCAACCAGCGCTCCTAGCTTCTCATTCGGGAACCAGCCGGTCGGGATGAACAGAGCCGTAATCAGACCCCAGGCAATAAACGCGCCGATATTCGGCATCACCATGCCGCTAAGGAGACGGCCAAGCTTCTGAACCATTACGCGAATGCCTTTGGAAGCGTTTGTATTTGTCTCGTTGGACATCGTATAGAACCTCCTAGTCATATTTGAACATAAATCTGAAATTTGTTGTGTCGCTTTCATCTGACATCTCTATGTTAAGTCAGCCCGGCAAAAGGCTCAATGAAAGGAAAAGCGGGTTTCGTCAAGAATATTGTTGACAACTTTTAAATGGATCATGTCATAATTTTGAAAATGCAGTCCTGACGTGGTTTCTTTCGTAGAGCAAGCCTGCCCGCAGCGAAGTAGTAAAGCGCTTTCAATAAAGCGCGGTGTGTATCCTCGTATACAGCATCCGCTATTCTATGCTCATCCCTTTCTGATTGTCGATTCGCTATCTTAACAAAACAAGCCCTCCCGGGTCCGGAAGTGCTTGTTCATTCATTCTTATTCTTCCTGTGTCTGCAAAATATAACCTTTTCCCCGGATGCTTTCAATGTCCAGAATGCCTCGGGTCTTCTTGCGCACCCGGTAGATCAGCGCATTCAGCTCCTCGGAGCTCACATCGGGCACTTCATCCGTTCCATAGCTCCGCTCGGGCCAAATGTATACCTTGAGCTGATCTTTGGACACGAACTGGCCTTGGTGGTTGACTAGCAGCTCCATGCATTTGTACTCTTTTTCCGAAAAAGCACACACATCCTCGCCATATACCAGCTCCTGCTTGAAAGGATTCAGCCTAAGTCCGCCTGAAGCCTCGACCGCTGCCAGCTGTTTGATAAGCGGTGTAATGTCCATCGTCTCATCCATGCTGAGGATGGAGAAGGACAACACGATCAGATCTCCAGCGAGTACTATGGTATCTCCGTGCTGAAGGGAAATTTCGTCATGGGGAGCCAGCCGTTCCTGATTGACGAAAGTTCCATGTTTGCTGTTCAAATCCTTAATGCTGAATTTCCCGTTTCGATACAGCAGCGCTGCATGCTGCCGGGACACAAAAATGTTATCAAACGCGATATCCGGATCAAAATGCTGGCCCTTGCGGCCAAGCACCGTTATGGGTTTGGTCAAAGCTATAACGTCTCCACGCTCATAGGGGTTCCCCCGCTCCACCATCAAAAAGGAGGATTTATCCATCATGCTCCCTCCCGTTCTTATTATGCTGCTCATTGTGTTTATCAGTTCGCTATTATGCAATTGTTATGGTCCAGCTATTGAGTATGCGCCCAAAATCACTAAGATGTATGAAAGAAGGATTAATAAATAGAGAACTTAGACAGAGATAGAGATAAATATAAATCTACTACTGCATATTGTATACGATTTTGGGGGATTGGATCATGCGAAAACTAAAAAGATGGAAGAACATCATACTGTTTGTTCTCGTGTTGTTTGTGTTTCTGTTTGTAAATAATACATCCCTGTTCACCAAAGACCGTGACGTAGAGCCGCTGCTGCTGGCGCATCGGGGGCTTGGCCAGACCTTCTCGATGGAAGGCATTCAAGCCGATACTTGCACCGCTTCCCGCATCTATGTGCCGGAGCATGCTTACCTTGAGAACACCATTCCGTCCATGAAAGCCGCATTCGAAGCAGGCGCCGATATCGTGGAACTGGATATCAAACCAACCAAGGATGGCCAGTTCGCCGTGTTCCATGATTGGACCCTGGAATGCCGTACTAACGTGGAGGGCTCGGTCAAGGATTATACCATGGAGCAGCTAAAAAACATAGACATCGGGTATGGCTATACGGCCGATCAGGGAGCGACTTATCCTTTTCGGGGAAAGGGCGTCGGGCTGATTCCGTCGTTAGCCGAGGTACTAGAGGCATTCCCTGACGGTTCATTCCTGATCCATATCAAAAGCACCGACACTGAAGAGGGGAAACTCCTGGCAGAGTACTTGTCCGGACTGCCGGTGAAGCGTCTCAGCCAGCTGACCGTTTACGGAGACGATGAGCCGATCCGGGCATTAAAATCGCAGCTCCCATCCCTGCGCGTCATGTCAAGGGGTACGCTGAAGAGCTGTCTCGTATCCTACGCCGGAGCCGGCTGGAGCGGCTACCTTCCATCGGTTTGCCGCAACACCCAGCTTCATATACCGGAAAAATACGCCCGTTACTTGTGGGGATGGCCGGATAAATTCCTGAACCGAATGGACAGCATAAATACGCGCGTCATCCTCGTCGCCGGGGACGGCGGATGGTCGGAGGGCTTTGACTCCGTAGCGGATTTGGAACGACTGCCAGAGGACTACAGCGGAGGGATTTGGACGAATCGGGTCGACGTGATCGCCCCGGAACTGACCTTGAAGAAGAATGAGTGAGTTGAAGCATCATGTTCGTTCAATTCATGAATATGCGTGAGTTGCAAACCCGCATAAACCGGAAAATTAGCCCACTAAAAAGCCCCTGCCCCATCGCGGGGGCTTTTTTTTATTTTCACGGGTGTAGGGCAAAGTTTTTGGGACGATTTTACCGATTACTATTAATAGGGGTCTTTTAGCCTAATTTCATAACTAGAATCATTGAAATATATAGGAGTTGATATTTTGGCCAGGGAAACAGAGAAAAAAGGAATGGCGTGGTTTAAGAGTGCCCGCTCAAATCAAAACCAGCCCGAGAAGAACATTGCCGAACAAGAGGATCTTGACGTAACGGCAGAAGAAGTGGCAGCTTACTCCGCGGAGCCTGAACTGCCCGCTGCAGAAGGAAACAAACAGCTATTCTCCAAGGATAACCAGGACAAGATCGGCCTCGATGTCATTGTTTCGATCGAGAACATGCTGAAGGAACGGCAGCTGCTGACCTATAAGAATAGGGGCCTGGAAGATCAGCTCTTTACCGCCAACGAAACGATTAACCGGTATAAGCATGAGCAGATTAAGAGAGATCAGCTGGTTCAGGAGAAGAACAAGGAAATCCGCGAACTCGAGAACGTGCTGACCAATAAACAGATGACTTACGACCAGCTGCTCGAGGATTACAAGGAATACCAGCTAACATCGAACCTGGCGTACGAGAAGCTCTCCAACCAGTTGGAAACCGAAACCGCCAAGTACAACAAGCTCTATGAGGAGTCTAACAATACGCAATATCAGAGCATGCTCAAGATCAACTCGCTTGAAGAGAAGGTTCGTGAGCTGGAGATTGCCAATCAGAAGTACGCAGAGCAATACCAAAATATCCTGGATGATAAAGCCAAACTGATGCAGACCATCAATGATTTTACCGAGAAGATGTCCTTCTCCTTCTCACCGAAAACCACGGCTTCCAATACACCATCGGAATAATCATACCCGCATAAACAGCTAGAGAAAGGGGGGGCCATCATGTCACAATCCTATGGGAAAATCATAGAACTGCTGGCGATCGAGAGGGATACCGAAGCATTCGGTCTACGAATCAAGCTATCCCTTATAGAGTCTGCGGAGCTAATATGGTTAACCGATAACGAGACCATAGCGAATATAGCAACCGTGGCAGAGTTCGACGGGGTTCATAAATACCGACTATCCTTACATACCGCATGGGATGCTAACAAACAGCAATACATAGGTTCCATTACGCGTACATATCGTGATCATAGTGAGCGCTTTTCATTTGCCTGCTCCGTTCCTTTCAGGAACGAATTAGAGTCCATAAAGAAGATCCGACTTGTAGATGACTTGCATACGCTGCCCTTCTTGTCCACACATCGATCCGAAACGGATCAGTCCGAGGAGATGCAAGCCGAACAGGACATCAAGACCTATCATTTCGCGAGGAAACGGCGCCATCTTCCGCTTAAGCTGGTAAGCGCAATCATGATGAGCTTGGTTTTTGTTGTATTATTAAGTTCATTTAATTACTCGTATCCCGGTTACATTCGGCCACACCCTGCAGCAACGGCCACGGCGGAAGCAGAGACCGTCATCCAATTGTTTGCCGAGAACCGGAGCGCACTCATTGGGAAAACCGTGGCAGTCTCAGCGGAGGAAGCAGCGGAGAGCAAACCGGAGGATATCAAACCCTCTGCCTCCGTTCCACAGCTGGAGCTGGAAGAGTTCATCTCGTTCGGCCTGCCCAAAGGCTATGTAGCCCTTACATTCGATGATGGGCCATCCAAGCACTCCATCGATATTATGAACGTCTTGCAAAAACACGAGGTTGGCGGAACGTTCTTCTTTGTTGGCACCAATGTGAAAAAACATCCCGACTATGTCAGGGCCATCCATGCGAACGGATACTCCGTCGGCAGTCATTCCATGACCCATAGCCAGCTGACAAGCCTTACCTATGAACAGCAGCAGGCAGAGCTGACCCGCGTGGCCGACCTTATCGAGCCTATTACAGACGAGAAGCTGGTACTCTTCCGTCCACCCTACGGTGCCTTTGACGATCGGACCGAGGCGTTAAGCCAACAGCAAGGTAGTAAAATGGTGCTCTGGAACCGGGATCCCGAGGATTGGCTGACCCGCGACGAGGATAAAATCCTCGATTATGTCCAGCATATCGAAGCTTCCGGCTCCATTATACTCCTGCATGAATCTCAAGCAGTAGTGGACGCCTTGCCGAAGATTATTAAGCACCTGCAGGATCAGGGGCTCACTATCGTCAGTTTGAACTAGCCAGACTATGGCTTTAAGAAAGACGACGTCTATCGACGTGCTTTCTCAGTAGACAGACCGCATTTAGCGGAAGTTTTTCTGGTGAGATAAAGATGGTGAGTCTCTGAAGTTTAAGAAAAGGCCGTCCCCGTTGTTCTGTAACTTCAGACATCGGGGTGCGGCCTTTTTTATGGATAAATGAACGATGGATCCGAGAAGCTATCTTTATTCGTCTCCGGGACTTCTTAAAGGCTTTAGGAACGCAAGCGTAGAATAGTATGTTCGAGGTGAACCTATGACAACCTGGATTTCCACTCGCAAGAAAACCATTCTTGCTATCATCGTCGCTCTTGCTCTAACCGGCATTGTCTTCATAGCCTACGCTATCATCCAAAGCAAGGAGAACCCCGACGTGACAGCAGCTTTCATTGAAGAGCATATGATTAACGACAATGGTACCATCGCTACCTATCTCAAGCCAACTTCCTCCGAGCACCCGGACATCGTTGCCGGAAGAGAGGCGTTATCCGAGTCACTTGGGCTTTGGATGCAGTACGCCGTTTTATCTGATGATCGATCACGGTTCGACGATAGCGTCCAGCTTCTCACCACCTATTTTCTCCATCAGGAGCAGGAGCCCTATATCCGGTGGAAGCTCAGGCCGGACGGTGAATCCGAGGTAACGACCAATGCGCTGGGCGATGATCTTCGAATTCTCGATGCCCTGCTGAAGGCGTTCAAGCGCTGGGGCGACGAAAAATACCTTCAATTGGCGAAGGAGATCGGCTCCACATTGCAAGCCTCGGCTCAAACCCAAGGATATTTCGTGGATTATCATGATTTTGAACGTAATGAATCGGCAGCCGTGTTAAGTCTGGTCTACGCGGACATTTCGGCACTGCGCGAAATGCAGAATAACGGAATCCTGTCCCGCCAGGAGTATGAACAGTATCAGGATCTGCTCTCCCAAATGCCTTCAGACGGCGTCTTCTATCCCAAAACGTATCAGATCAGTTCCGGTCAATATAAGTACGATGCATCGGTCAATCTGATCGACCAACTGATCGTTGGTATCCATCTGGCGGAGATGGATCAGCCGCCGAAGGAGCTCATACAATTCCTGAAGGGAGAATTCCAGCAGAATCAGCAGCTGGTGGGCCGCTACAACCGGAAGACACGAAAGCCCGACGCGACATATGAGTCGCCTGGTGTCTACGGCCTGGCTATTATCCTGGCGCTAAAAACGAATGACCTCCCTTGGGCCCGGCAGCTGCATGATCGAATGATCCAATTCCGAGGCCAAGATCCTGCTTATCCGGGAGGGTATGTGTTTGATGGGAATACACATGCTTTTGATAATCTGTTTCCTCTGCTCGCGGAGACGCTGTTAGAATCAACTGGGAAGTAATCCTCGTCGCTGGGACCTCTAGCTTCTTTTTTACAGGCTCTCGATGAGCATATACACGCCCGTAAAGATCAAAATGATATAGGTGAATATCTGGAATACGCGCTGGTTAATGACGCTGAATAGACGCTGTCCGATCAACAGCCCGACAAATACCAAGGGAAGTGCAATTCCACTCGACATCCAGACCGTCTTGCTCGTTCCCGCCACGATGACCTGAATGATCAAACTCAGGGAATAGATGAACAAATAGAAGGCGAGGGTCGTCCCTCTGAGCTTTGCCTTCTGCGTGTCGGTCCCCGAGAAATACAACAACAGGGGCGGACCCGGCATTCCAATGCTGGTCGTTAGAGAGCCTGCTAGCCCCCCTACCGTAAGATCCCTGCCCTGGCTCTGGCGGATTCTGAATTTTAGCATCAGCATGACAGTTAGTGCCAATATGATCAGACTAACACCTAACTTAAGATAACGAATATCGATAAGCGAAAAAATAACGATGCCGATAGGGAGACCTGCCGCACTTCCGATCACCAATCGCTTGAGGATGCCATAGTCGATATCCTTGCGTATCCTCGCAATCAGAGCAACCGAGATGACAAGCGATAGAATCAAATTAATCTGAATGGCCTCGTTAGGCTGGAATAAGAGCAGCAGAAACGGCGTAGCCAGGATAGAGAACCCAAATCCGGTGCTGGTCTGTAGGATGGACGCTACAAAAATAATGACGACAAACAGTATAATATCCACGCTGCACCTGCTTTCATCACGTATTGCGGGAAGTTCCTATTCGAAGCAACTCCATCCTACCATTGTAACATATTGGAATTATGGAGAAGGGTCAGTTGGAGCCATTAATTTGTGCATGTTGCCCACCAGATGCTATACGGCGTGCCATGGTTAAATGAGAGAAACCCTCCACTAATGGAGGGTTTTGTTACCGTGTATCCACGATGAAATGGGATAACACATCTTATATCTTTTTAACAAATTCCGATTTCAATTTCATTGCGCCGAATCCGTCGATTTTGCAATCGATATCATGATCGCCATCGACCAAGCGTATATTTTTCACTTTCGTGCCTATTTTCAATACAGAGGAGCTGCCTTTTACTTTAAGATCTTTGATTACCGTTACGGAATCGCCGTCGACCAAAACATTGCCGTTCGCGTCTTTAATGATCTTCGTATCTTCATCATGCTCCGCTTCGGACTCCAGGGTCCATTCATGAGCGCATTCCGGACAGATCAAGAGGTTCCCATCCTCATATGTATATTCAGAATTACATTTCGGGCAATTCGGCAAAGTAGACATCGTTTCGTATTCTCCATTCGTTTTATATTAACTATACCCTATATTAGAAACCTATGCTGGCCAATACCAATACTTTTGTTACTGAGGATTAAGCCTTTCCGCAGACACCGTAGAAGAACATATGAACGATTCCCTCCAGGAAGCCGTCCATATCATCACTTTGCTGGGCCATCGCCAGAATCGATTCATATTGATTCATGAATAGCTGGATAAAAGCCAGGACGTGTTCCGTCGATACCTCCGGTGAAATTTCGCCGCTGTCCTTACCCTCCTCAATAATCTGGATGGTGAGCGGAATAGCTTTGTTCCTGTACTGCTCCTCCATATAACGGGCCAATTCTTCGTCATCGATTAACAACTCTTTAATCAATCCGGGCGGGAAATCATTGTAGGACTCCTTCTCCAGAAAAATAATGTGTTCGATCTTCTCCTTCAAGGAATGACCTTCGCTCATATATTCCTCGAAATCCCGGATCGCCTTATCAAAATAGTTGCGAAAAACCTCACGCAGCAGCTCCTCCTTGCTGCCAAAGTAATTATAAATCGTCACCTGCGATACCTTGGCTGCCTTGGATATATCGGCAATCCGAATCCGCTTCAGCTCCGAGGTTCGCACCAGTTCCAAGGTCGTTCTCATAATCTTCTCTTTGATCAGATTCGCTCTTTTCTCAAAACCGTTCATATCCCTTCATCCTTACTCCTAAGATTAGTTATGTAATTAGTGAAATTTAAACATAAATTAATTTCATAAAATCATTGACGATACCACAAGCCAGGTATATTATAACATATGAAATATCCGATCTATAATATTTCATTTCTTCAATTTTCCGGAGGTGGCGGTATGTTAACCGTTCAACATTTGACGAAGACATTTTCCAACGGGAGGGGCATCTTCGATGTATCTTTTTCGGTGGATCCGGGTGAGGTTTTTGGTTTTTTAGGGCCGAATGGCGCCGGAAAATCAACGACGATCCGGCACATCATGGGTTTTATGAAGCCGGATCAGGGACACGTAAAGGTAAATGGGCTGGATACCTGGAGGGAACAAGGGAAGTTTCAATCGGATGTAGGGTATCTGCCAGGAGAAATTTCCTTTATCGAAGGGATGACTGGAAAGGCCTTTCTGGATTTCATGGCCGACATGCAGGGAATTCATGACTTGTCCAAGCGGGATCGATTAATCGATCGTCTACAATTCGATGTTCAGACCCCGATTCGTAAAATGTCCAAAGGAATGAAGCAAAAGGTTGGGATCGTCGCTGCCTTCATGCATGATCCCAAAGTCATTATTCTGGATGAGCCCACTTCGGGACTCGATCCACTGATGCAGAAGGTGTTTATTGAGATCGTTCTGGAGGAGAAAGCCCGCGGTACGACATTCTTGATGTCATCTCACAGCTTTCAGGAAATCGAGAGAACCTGTGACCGAGCCGCCATTATCAAGGACGGGATCATCATTGCCGTCAAGGACATCCACGAACTGCAATCCATGCAGCGGAAGCTGTTCGAGGTTAACTTCGTGCATCCAAGCGATGCCGAGGCCTTCCGGAGCTCGGGGCTGCTTATCGAATCTTATGAAGGCAATCGGGTGAGAGTAGCCGTCCAGGGCAATTACGATCAGTTTATCCAAGAGACGGGGAAATACCCCGTGCGGAGTATCGATGTCTTCACCCAGAACCTCGAGGATATCTTCATGAATTATTATGATCGGAAGGGGATATCGAAATGAATGTCACCTTATACAAACAGATGATGAAAGTAAATATGAAAAGCTTGATGAACTACGCGTTTGGTTCTGCTTTCTATATCCTCCTGATGTTCTGGTTATATCCCAGCATCGCCAAGAACACAAAAGCCATTGATGATTTAGTTGCATCGATGCCGGAGGGCGTCGGAAAAGCCTTCGGGCTTAATGGTTTCGGTACAGCAGAAGCTTTCATCTCCGGGGAATATTACGGATTAATTCTGGTTCTCATCCTGGCTATCGTCTGCGTGCAGCTGACGACCCAGCTTATGGCCAAATTGGTCGATCAGGGCTCGATGGCCTATCTGCTATCCGCCCCGACAACAAGAGGGAAAGTGGCGCTCACGCAAGCGATGGTTACGACAAGCGGGCTCTTCCTTATCTTAGCTGTTACGACGTTGGCTGGATTCGCCGGAAGCGCTTGGCTGCTGGGGGATTCCTACGAATTCGATACCGCCCGATTCATCCAGATGAACGTAGCGGCTTTCCTGCTCTTTTTTGCCATCTCCAGCGTCTGTTTTCTCGTGTCCTCGCTGTGTAATGATGAGAAGAAGGCACGAAGCATTTCCGGGTTGATTACGTTTGGGTTCTTCAGTCTGGATTTGATCAGTAAATTCAGCGAGAAAATCGAATGGCTGCGCAACCTTACCCTCTTCTCTCTCTATCGGCCCGGTGAAATTGTTAATGGGACTGGGGAATTCATGACAACCTCCCTAGTGCTGGCCGCCATCGGTCTGATCGCATTTGGTCTGGCCGTCGTGTTATTTCGAAAACGAGATTTGCCGCTGTAATCAAGCATCTACCGA
The DNA here is from genome assembly GCF_049316025.1 of Paenibacillus sp. NPDC058898. Lineage (NCBI taxonomy): Bacteria > Bacillati > Bacillota > Bacilli > Caryophanales > Paenibacillaceae > Paenibacillus > Paenibacillus sp. NPDC058898. The sequence continues at coordinate 483,064 of NZ_JBMOSM010000005.1, forward strand.
TTTACCCCATATTTGTTATTTGCAACTCAAGAGGCTCCACCATCTGTTGTAGCAGACGGGGAGCCTCCTGAGTTGCTTCTAACGGCTAATCTTTATGTTATTTCACCCATTTATGCAGAAGTGGTCCTTCCTCTCCAAAAACAGGGTCCATATCCGGGACGGGCACGCTTCGGATTTCGTTGATCGCCTGCGCCCGATCCGTCGGGTTCCGCTCCCTCATATTTGGCGTATTCCCTTCGGGATAGGCACCAATCACTTCAAAATCAGGGGTGCTGGTGAGCTTCATATGTGCAGTGCCCGCCGGCAAAACAATCACATCACCGGTGGCAAGCTCTAGCCGTTCTCCTGCATCGCCGCCCACAAGAACGGTCGCGCTTCCAGACCGTACACCCAGGACCTCATGTGTGTTGCTGTGATAATGATGGTAATCGTATACGCCGCCTGCCCAGCTTCCGCTCCAGTGATGCCGGTTGAAGGCAGCCTCCAAGCCGCTCGGGTCATCTGCGAATACTCCATTGTATACAATGACCGGCAGATCGGGATTATTCGGAACCTCTCCATCATCCTTCACGAAAAATGATCGGACATGTACTTCCACGATCATCCGCTCCTTTCAACTCATTGATGCACTCGTAGTACCAGTACCCGGGACGAGCCGTTTTCAAACCGAGTTGTCCAAAAATAAATGTTATGGAGAACGGTCAAAGCGAGTTAACCGTTCTTTGTGGTATCATGTCCGAGCCGCCCAGCATGGCCTCCGCAACCATCAGGAAATCCTCTCGTTTGATCTCCAAATGCCCATAACGAAAGGCATAGCCCCAATTTCGCTTCCCTCGCGTAAAGCTAAGCTGGTCCAATAGACAGGCTATTTTGACTTCCTGACCGGGAATATACCGGATATCCCGGCGCAAGGGGACGAATGATGCCGTCATTTGATACTCGTAAACTCGATCATTCACAACCTGGCCCATGGCTGTAAAAGCTTGGAGTGCCTCCCCAGACCTCAATTCGGTGCGCGGGGAATAATAGATCAGCCAATCTCCTTCGCGCATACGCCGCAGTGGAGCCGATTTACCATGACATAGTTGGGCGAATCCCCCTTCCATCCCCAATTTCACATGCGATTCGGATACCACTCCAATCCAATAACGGGTCCGCTCTTCTAATTGCTCCAACACATCCTGGTAGTCCACGACCTGACGTTCCATCATACACGCTGCTGCTCCAAGGCTTGTTTCAACCGGTCTAGCTGCCGGACATGATGCCGATAATGCATCTCGATGAGCAAAAACCACTCTTGGGCATGCAATCCTCCGAAACTCGGATGAGGGACGGTATGCTGCAGGGATGCCTCTCCAAGCATTGGCTCGGTTTGTCTCATTCGTTGGACGACAGTATCCAAACCTTGAATCAACTGCTCTTTCGTTGCAGGCTGCTCCGGGGTGTATTGGGGAGACGGCGGAACCTGAATACGGATGGGAGGGAAACTGCCCTGTCCGAATATTGCCATACCTACTTCCTTTTTTCCCGCTGAAGAGACTGCTGCATCCTCAATCGGGTTTAAACATAACTCAATATTTCGCAGATGCATGGATAACGCGGATTGAATCAAGTGCTGATACATTTGCCCGATCGACCACTCGTCCTCTGCTTGTCTGTACTTTAATTCCTCCATGCTGAAACCATCCAACTCCTGTAGATACACCTGCACCGTCTCTTCAAACCGCGGCAATGCTTCCGTTGTATTCATATCTACCACTCCCATGAATCGTCTTTGTACCGAATATACAAAAACGCTACTGACAACGTCATGTCAGTAGCGTTTTAACATCTTTTCCGCCTCGTCGCGGATCCGGTCACGGAGGGATTCCGGCTCAAGGACAACGACGTTCGATCCCCAGCCGAGCACCCACTGCATAATCTCCTCCGGCCGGCGAACGCGGAAGCTCATAAGCAACCCGTCCTCGCATTCTTCCAATGTCTCCATGTAATAATTACCTGATTCCTTAACTCGATCCGCAATATCGGGACTTGCCAGAACCCGCACCCGCAGGTTACGGTCATCCGGAGGTCGATAGTCCTCCAAGTTAAAATCCGGCGGCATCTCAAAACGTTCGTCAAGGACCGTCAGATCCTTCATGCGGGACAGCCGAAAATGACGAATGCCTTGCCGGAGGTCACACCGGGCAACTAATGTCCATGAACCTTGAAGAAATGCCAGTCCGTAAGGAGCTGCAGAGCGAAAGCTCTTTCTGTCGCCTTGGGAGTCGGGCATCTTCTTCATATAATGGAATTCTATCTTACGCCCTTCCAGTATGGCTCGGCGAACCACTTCAACATAGTCCTTTTCTTCTTCTGAAGTTGTCTTGTTACCGGGAGTAATCAGCCGCATGGTCTTCCGAACACGCGAAGCATCGGCGCGGACAGGCTCCGGCAGAATAGACTCTATCTTTTTGCGGGAAGCCTGAGCCTTCAAACCATATCCTTCGTCAAAGCGTTGTTCGATGAAATCCGTTCCAATGAGCAGCGCCACGGCTTCCTCCGCCGTGAACATGACCGGTGGCAGAAAATACCCCGCCATTAACGAATACCCTTGCCCGGGAGCTCCCATCACGGGTACGCCCGCTTCGCTAAGGGCCTGAATATCCCGGTAGATGGTCCGGACGCTCGTCTCGAATATGGATGCCAAATCTTCGGCCCGCACAACCTTTCGCTGCTGCAGCTCAAGCACGATAGCCAGCATCCGGTCTGTCTTGTTCATGCTGCTGTACCTCCCGTTCCATTATTAAAGCCGGTGCTCTATTATTCTGCAAACAGCGAAACCAGTCAAGAAGGTCCGGCCTAAACCTCTCCCCAGTACACCTTCGTCTCATAATCAAAAAACACGCAGCCAGCCTGCTCATTCCGTTCATATATCGTCCGCAGTTCGTTCATCATCGGCTCGTAGTTCGGATGGCCCGGCAGCGGAGCGTAAGAGGACGAGTGCAAACGGCCGCATAATCCCTCATAATCAAACGTCTGCCGATTGAAGAATTTCGCCTCCTTCATGTCCCCCGCCTGGAAAAAAGAAGCCAGCGTTTCGTGCGCAATATTCTTCTGATCCACTACTTTATAATCGGTGCCATAGGTAAGGAGCAGCTGCTCATACGCTTCCAGAAACGGCGTTCCCTGCGTGAGCCTGGAATTCCAGATCAGGGCAACCTTCCCGCCCGGTCTCAGGATCCGCCGGAATTCCGATTGGGCGGCATCACGGTCAAACCAATGAAAAGCCTGGGCGCTCACGATATGATCCACGGATTGATCAGGCAGTCCCGTCACTTCGGCTGAACCCGTAACCATTCGATAGCCGGGCTCGCCTCCAAGGTCCGACTCGGCAGCTTCCCGCATCGCCTGATTGGGTTCCACGGCAGTTACGCGGCTCCCCCGCTTCAGCAGCAGCTTCGTGAAGATCCCCGTCCCGGCCCCAATGTCGGCAATCTCTCCGTCCAATCCTACCGTATCATACAAATAATCCATGACCTCTTGCGGATAACTCGGGCGATACTTCGTGTACGAATCGACGCGATTCGAAAACCGTTCCTTGCTGTTCATCCTAACCACGCTCCCATCAAGATATAAGCGAAATCCAGACAACGACGATTGTAGTTTCATTAGATGAAACTTAATTTCATTTTCCAACTCCATTTTATAGCAACACTCGCTAATTAGCCAGCATTTATTGCCTCACACCTAACCAGATCGGCGGGTGCCTCATTTTGAGCACTTACAATACAGAAAACCCCGCATTCGCCTGGACAGGTGAACCGAGGTTATTTGGGATTCAATTAGAACGGACTGCCTGTCGAGCTGAGTCGTGATTGTCGTCGCCGCCACCTGCAAAATATGTTACAGCAAACAGGCTGCCGAAACCTGACGTGAAGTTGTACCTAGGGCTCATACTCGCTCAGCTTCCCCTCATAGATCAGCTGCAGGCGCTCGCTTTGGCGAAAATCGTCCGGCGTCACCAAGGCGGGCAGCTTATCCCATAGCCTGACTCCGGACCGCTGCAGAATCTCTGCCACGAATTGCGAACAAAAGTAGGAATTGCTGAATTCGATCGGTTCCTTTAGCGCGATGCCCAGGACGCCCAATATATTATAAAAATACTTTTTGTCCTTTCGGATAAAAGCCTGCAGGACCCGCTTCATTTTCGCGATGTCGCGTTCCGACACCTGAAGCTCATAGATGACGCACGTCGTGTTGGGATATTTGCTGAACGTTCCCGTCTTCAAATCCTCCTTCACGAATCCGCCGTTCAGAGGATTGTTCGGATTCTTCCTCCCGAAGCTATATAACTCCGACAACTCCCGGTTAAAGGATATCGAAGCGTGGTTGTAAGGTGCTCTCGTGTAGCCCTGAATGACTTTCGTAAAGAGCGTGCCGGTATTGGTAAGCAGTATAAAGACCGAGCGATCATCTACCATTTACGAAATTTCCCCTTATCCGTATTGAATTATTCCTTCATAATAACATATGATTCCTTTAGTAGAACAAGAATGATACCCGTGACAAGTTGGTGATGATAGGCATATGGACAGCTCGCTTTTAACCTTAATCCTGATATTCTCCGTCTTATCGGTCATCCAGCTCCTCTATTACGTGATGAGCAAGACGCAGCCGAATATCGACTATACCGAAGTCGGATTTCGCATCAAAACCTGGTGGGGCATGCTGGTCATCTTCTGCTTGGCGACGCTTCTGAATCCCGTGGTTTCCCTGCTATCCCTCATGGTGCTAACCTTCTTTACACTCAAAGAATATTTCTCGATGATCAAGACACGAAAAGCCGATCGTCGTTTATTTCTGTGGGCGTATTTAACCATACCCGTTCAATTCTATTGGATCTATATCGAGTGGTACGGGATGTTTATCGTGTTTATTCCGATCTATGTATTCCTGGTGCTGCCGCTTCCGCGGCTGATCAACAAAGGCACTGTCGGATTTATGCGCAGCGTCAGCTCAACCCAATGGGGCCTGATGCTTATGGTGTTCGGTCTCAGCCATCTGGCCTATTTCCAGTTTGCCACGCCCCAGTATGGAGCAGGGCTCGTGCTGTTTCTCGTCGTTTTAACGCAGCTGAACGATGTGGTGCACACGCTCGCCTCCCTCTATTTTGGCAGACGAAGAATTGTGCCTACCTCCAACCCAAATCTGACTTGGGAAGGCTTTGCCTGCGCGTTTATCGTAACCACTGCAAGCTCCTATCTCATCTATCCCTATCTGACGCCGCTCAGCCCGACATTTGGCCTTCTGTCCGGCATGCTCATCAGCCTCGGCGGCTTCTTCGGCAGCTTGACGGTTTCGGTGCTGAAGCGCGATTTGTTAATCGGAGATGACGGACGGTTTGATGCCTTGAAGAAAAGCTATCTGAGCCGCGTCGACAGCCTGACTTATACCTCACCGATCTTTTTTCATTTCATCCGTTACTTTTATGACTTTATGTAGTACCTCAGATAACCACAGGTATACAAGCCATAACCATGCGAGCTTAGGCTCAACTTGGTTATGGCTTTTGTCAGGTATAGATTTCCGTGCTTAATCACTTTAGCCCCCTAAAATATAGAAAGTTGAACCAAAACAGAGACTGCTCTCGAAAAGCATCTATGTATTCGTTTTCTTGCTCCATAGAGCGGTTTTACATTTAGGAGCCAATTACGATAGTTTATTACATAGGGTGTCATATGGGTTTATATGGAATGAAAGGTTTTAAATGGAGATGATATTATCCCTTTATACCTGGATTTTGTCCCTTGACATTGCTTGCTATAGAAAAAGCGCATACCTAATCCGAGTCCCATAGAGTAGGCGCACCATACTGGTCTTCACAAAGAGAGACAGAGAAGAGAGGAGTGAGGAGTTTGCAGTACTTTTTTTATGGACTAGCCAGCGTATTCCTTGTGTTTCAAACCCTGTATACGTTCATCCCGCTGCTATGCAGCAAGGTGAAGAAGCTGAATCCTGGTCTCGTCGAAAAATCAATCTCTGTGCTCGTCCCCGCTTACAATGAGGAGCTGACGATTCGGAATTGCATCGATGCCATGGCCGGCTTGCATTACAGCAACTATGAAATCATGATCATCAACGATGGCTCCAAGGATAGGACGTTATCCGCGCTTGACGAACTCCTGGATTTGGAGCCGGATGGCAGGATGGCAGACAGTAAACTGACTTATAAGCCAATAAAAGGATTCTATCGCTCGCATCGATACCGCCATATTTACGTTATCGATAAGGTGAATGGCGGAAAAGCGGACTCGCTGAATGCAGGCATCGATTATGCCGCCTCTGATATCGTCATCACCCTGGATGCGGACAGCATGCTGGAAGCCGACTCGCTCAAGTACGTGAATCAATACTTTCACGATGACGAGATCATTGCGCTGGGCGGTACCGTCAAAATTGTACAGGGTGCCGTGCGGGATAAGAACGGTGCCATCATTGAGAAGTTTCGCGGAAAAGGGCTCATCAAGAGCCAGATCATCAATTATACGCACGGCTTCTACGTCCGCAAACTCACGCAATCGTATTTTAATTCGATCGTAGTGATTTCAGGCGCTTTTGGTGCCTTCTATAAAGACGTTCTCGTTCATGTTAACGGCTTCCGCAGCACGGTGGGGGAGGATATCGACATTACGCTGAAAATCCACGAGTACATCAAAGCCAATCAATTGAAGAAAAAACTCGTCTACGCCCCTGAAGCGGTATGCTACACCGAATGCCCGGAGAATCTTCCCAACTTCTATAAGCAGCGCATTCGCTGGCAGAAGGCGTTTATTGACTGCATTCTCATCTATTGGTCCAGACTGTCCCGGAAATTCAGCGTCAGCGTGAGCCTGTTCTTTGCGATAGATGGGTTTATGCTGGGGACGCTCTCGGCGTTTACGACGATATTTTATCTGGGGCAGACGCTGATCGTTGGCGGGAACATCCTGCATGCGATCATCTTCCTGCTGATGAGCGTGCTGCTGAATGCCGCGCAGATCATCATCGCCCTGTACTTATGCCGCAAATATGGCAGTACGTATACGTTCTCCGATTATGTGAAGATGTTCTTGTTCAGCCAAGCGGAGCTGTTAACCTATCGAAATTTGCTGCTGTACATTAACATTGCGGGGACATTCAAATATTTTGACAATGATGAGGGCTGGGGCTTCGTGGAGCGTAAAGGCGTGGCCGCCATCAGCCAGAACATTGCCGCAGGATCGAATTAACTTATGGTGAAGGAGGCTGCCTGAAACAGCATGAGTCCCAATAAAAGAATTATCTATGTCGATATTCTAAGAATTCTATCCATTGTTGCCGTCATTATTCTGCATTACACAGCGGAGGTGCTGACCAGCACCAATGATTTCAATTCCTCCTCCTGGTGGATCAGCAACGGGTTCAACTCCATATCCCGCTTCGCCGTACCGGTCTTCTTCATGATCAGCGGAGCGATGATCCTGCGCACGAAGATTACATCCTACCGGGAGTTCTATACCAAGCGCGTCGTACCGCTGCTCATTCCCCTTCTGACCTGGTCGCTTATCTATGGCTTGTACAATCAATACTATCTGATGCGAAGCAAGCTGAATGCCTATGAGTTCGTTGTTGACTTCGGGTATCGGCTGCTGACCGACCGGAATTATGTGCATCTGTGGTTCCTGTACGCCATTATAGCCATCTATATGACGGTGCCGCTGATGAGCAAATTCATCAAATCCTGCAGTGAGAAGGATCTGCGGTATTATCTGCTCCTCTGGTTCATCGTCAGTATTGCCTATCGCTTCATCTCGGATGCCGTATTCCGTGCAACGGATCAATACATCAACATTCCGATCATGAACATCCCGTTCTTCATGGGCTTTCTCGGCTATTTTATCCTGGGGTACTATCTATTCCATTTTGAACTACCGCTCAAGGCAAAAAACATACTATACAATCTGGGCATCATCTCATTCTTTATCACGCCGGTAGCCACCTATTTTGTCTCGCTGCGCAGCGGTGTCCTGGATGAGATGTTCTACGGCAACTATTCCGTCACTACCTTCTTCATGGCTGTCGGGTTGTTTATCTTCTTTAAGGAGAAGGAGGCCAAGATCAGCGATCAAGTGAACCATAAAATCCAGAAATTGATCAGCTCGGTCTCCCGGGCCAGCTTTAGCATCTATCTGATTCACCTGCTGGTCGAAATGATGTTATCCGGCCGAACCGAGGTCGAGGCCACGTTTCTGGAGGCCTCCCTCAGTCTGATCGTGAATATCTCCATCATCTTCGCCATCAGCTACATCACCGTCAAGGTGCTGAACCTAAGCAAAACGGCAACCTACATTCTATTCGGCGGGCGGGGTTAAAGGACGATGAGAATCACGATATATACGAAAATATTCATTGTGGTGCTGCTTGCGGGCATGGGTCTCTATTTCTATCAGATCCTCGCTGCGGAAGAGCGGAAAATCACGGCGGTATACGTGGAGGCCTGGCAGGATTACCGAAACATCAAGCTATCGGAGAAAGGCGTGGACATCGCGTTCATCGCTTTTGCCAAGATCAAAGGAACGGATCTCTATTTCCATGAAGACAGCACGACCAACAACCAGATCAAAGAAAACATCAAGCAGTTGAAGGCGGCCAATCCGAAGACCCAAATGGTGCTGGCCGTAGGTGGTTACGGTGCAGATGGCTTCTCCGACGCTTCGCTGGACGGCAACCGGTACCTCTTCACCGAGAGCATCATCAACCTGGTCAAGGAACTGGATTTAGACGGCGTGGATATCGACTGGGAGTATCCGGCGTTCCATGCCTGGAACACGCAGAAGGCCCGCCCGGAAGATACGAAGAATTTCACCAGCCTGATGAAGGAACTACGGGAGAAGCTGTACAGGCTGCCTCACAAGAACAAGAACTATCTGCTGACGTTCGCCTCTGGAACCCAGGACTGGTATTTCCAAAATGTCGAGGTCAAAAAAGTGGAGAAATACGTGGATTACATCAACGTCATGTCCTATGACCTGACAGGCAAGTGGTCTGACACCACAGGCTTTAACTCCAATCTGTATGTGGACAGCCAAGGGAAATCCAAACACTCCATTGATGGAATTATTTCGATGTATCTGGACCATGATATCGACAGCAAGAAACTGCTGCTCGGCGTGCCCGCTTATTCGTACGGCTGGAAAAACGTGAAAAAGGCCAAGAATGTTAAAGACGGCCTCTTCGCTCCTGGGACGCCAATCGACATCGACAAGGTGAACCTCAATTATAAGCAGATCGAGAAAGCCTACCTGAACAAAAATGGCTTCAAGCGTTATTACGACAACAAAGCCAAAGCCGCCTACCTCTATAACGGCAATACCTTCATCAGTTACGAGGATAAAGAAGCCTTGAAGGAGAAGGTGGCGTACATCCAGAGTAAGGATCTTGGAGGCGCGATGGTCTGGCAGTACTCCCAGGACGCGGAGGACGGCATCGTGAAGTATCTGACGGAGCATTTGAATGAGAGGCAGCAAGCCGCCAAACGATAATATAAGGCATACAGTACCTTTTCTCAAAAAAAGCCGATGATCCTCGCAGTCGAGTGCGGGTCATCGGCTTTTTATATTCTGTCATCCCCTGCGTGTGCTTGTTGCGGCCGATTCATCAGTATTCTATATTTTCGTTTATTACATTTCACCAGTGATTCTTACAGCCTCTATGTGACTATAACGATTAAAATAAAGATCTTTGTCCTTTTTGATCCATCTGATCACGATATGACAGAAGAGAAAGAACCATAACAGAGCTGTAAGAAAAACCACTCCAATTACAAATAAGTTGGCTAGAAGATCTTCACCCATTTGATTAGAAAATATCTTCGATAATGCTGAGAGCAATAAAGGCATGTAAACAATGATGTAGCGTCGGCTCAAGCTTCCTAACCAGTTCCCCTTTTCCGGAAGTAATCTCATGCGAACGATCTTAGAACCCACCGTATGTCCTTTCCAAATCACAGGGATAACTACCATAACCACAAAGAAAACAATGGCAAAGATGATCTCCTCAACAAGTACTCCTGGTTTCTTCAGCAACCCGAATATAAAGCTGGTTATCACTCTGGCAATAATAATATTTAGAAGAACCTCCATGAGTTGGGCACCAAAAGTTGCTTTTCTCTGATTGTTAAAGAAGTGGCTTTGCTCACTAAGGGTTTCCCTCGATGGAATTAACACCAAAAACATGGGAGCGAGTATAAAGCCTAGTACAGTCCCCACCGTATTTGTCATCAAGTCATCTACATCAAATATACGATAGGGGCATTCAAAAAAGCCAAACAAAGCGGTTCGTTGGGTTATTTCAAAGAAAAGCGAAACACTAAATCCAATAAGAGCAGCATGAAACCATTTAGCTTTCCCCTTAAAAAAGTACCTCAGAAAGACACCTAAAGGAAACAAAAGCAAAACATTAAAAAACATTTGATAAAAGGCCCGCGTCGTTATCAAGTCGATATAACTTGAAGGCACCGCCCAATGAAATCCGCTTTCACGTTGAATATCCCGTATAAATTGAAAAGGACGATTTTGAATAAAAATCGCGCCGGGATCAATCGAAGCACAATTATTCCGAGCACTGGGTATTGGAAAAATCACTAAGAAGAATGCACTTAATCCATAAAAGATAAAGCTTAAGATAAGCAATGTTCTCCAAAAGCTAAAGTACCCATGTTTACGGTACTGATAAACGGCCCATGGAAGCGTCAAAATGAAAGCTAATAAAAAACAAATGGCTATCGCAACGAAAATAGGCAATACATATGCTTGCATTTCATTCTCCCTTTCTAATAAACAAGCCGAGGAATATAATAACAGGAAATTTGAATGAATTTCAATCACTATATTCTTCCCAAATAATGATCCGTCATCCCAGTAAAACAATAATAAACTGTCTCTTTCTGCTCTGTGATAGATGAAAAAAGCCCATGGGTTGAAATCCATGGGCTTCCTAAATTCTTTATTTCCATATACACCCGGCTCTCCCTCCTAGTGTTGCAGAGTGGGGGCGGGTCCTATTTTCGCATTGCGGGTCCGATCAAGGGCTAAGAGTCCCGCTTTAATGGGCCTCTGGCAACCGTTCATGTTCCAGTCCTGGTTCGAGCAACAATTTCATCCATAAAGCATTGTAATGTGCTCGTTACATATGAATCTTTTCGCCGAATAAAAATAGTTGTGATTTCATGGTAAGGTTCAGGTATGCTATGGCAGAATACCGTTCCATTCTCAACCAGATTGGAAATAGATGACTCCGGGATAATCGTGATTCCTATTCCTGCAGCTACACTGCCTATAATCGTCCCGAACGTTCCAAACTCCATGATCTGTTTGGGAATAATCCCCTCGGCCTTCATCCAGCTTTCCAGTCTATCGCGATACCCGCAGCCTTTATTGTACAGCAATAGAGGCCTTTTCGTTATTTCCTCCAGGGAAAAGGTTTTCTCTTTAGTTACAAGTACCAGCTTTTCTTGAATAACCTCAACCTGTTCGATTAATGGATGCCTGATAGGTCCTGTCACAAAGGCTCCATCCAGCTTCATATCAATCACCTGTTGTAACAGAAGATCGGTAACCCCGGCTTTTAATGATAATTCAACATTGGGGTACTTACGATGATAAGCCGATAAAATATATGGAAGAAACATCACCGTCTCCACAATCCCAATTTCCAGAACACCAGAGGGATTCGATGTATCTTGAAACGTACGTTTCAGTTCTTCCACTCCGGACAAGATCTCCCTCGATTGTTCTAACAACCGCTTTCCTTCCGTGTTTAAGATCATCCCTCGCTTATGCCGATAGAACAATGGCGTCCGAAGCTCTTTCTCAAGCAGCTTAATTCTGGCTGTCACATTGGATTGAACGTAGTTTAGCTCCAATGCGGCTTTACTGACACTTCCATACGTAGCAACAGCCTGAAAAATTTTCAAATCATTAAACTCCAATCTAACCCCCCCTGCTCTCTGGTACGTATTCACACCTGCGAAGTATCATTATAAATGATCATAAACTTTATTTTCAATCATTTTACTAAAACCTTTCGCCCTCCTATGATGAGTTATACACAAACAAAGAGTTGGCAGGGAGAGAGACATTACATGCTAAAGAAACAAATCGTCATCGGGTCCATGCTATGCCTGATCGCAAGTATGTCATGGGGGGCTATGTTTCCCGTTGCACACATCGCGCTGCAGCAAATTGATCCATTCTATTTTTCGTTTATCCGTTATTTCGTCGTTGCCGTCATCCTCAGCGTGTTGCTGTGGATGAAAGAGGGGAGAGCCTCCTTTCGTCTGGAGGGAAGAGGCAAGACATTATTGTTCTTGGGAACGATGGCATTTACGGTCTACAATATGTGCATTTTCCTTGGACAGCAGCTCATGGGTGAGGCAGGTGCTGTCGCAGCCTCTATTATGGAGTCACTCATGCCGATGATATCCATTATGATCTTGTGGATCACCTCCAAAAAAACGCCGAATAAATACATGCTTAGAAGTGTAGCTATCGCGTTTGTCGGTGCTGTACTTGTGATCACCAACGGGAAACTTACCTTTTTCAAAATGGCTGGACAACATCTTGTTCCTTTATTTCTGATTTTTGTTGGGGTATTGGGATGGGTGGTGTATTCGATGGGGGGAAGCCGATTCAAGAATTGGTCGATCCTGCGTTATTCTACGCTAACCTGCTTGCTAGGAAGCGCTGTGTCCTTCGTTATCGTTACGCTTGGGTCCGTCTTTGATTTGATTCCTGTTCCAACATGGAACACGATTCTCTCGGTTAAATATGAAATGTCTTTCATGATTTTATTGCCCGGGCTAGCAGCCTTGCTCTGCTGGAATCAAGGGATCAAATGGTTATCACCGCTTAACGGCATATTATTTATTAATTTTGTTCCCATTACCACATTCGTTATTATGGCTCTTCAAGGCTACCAAATCAGTAATTATGAATTTTATGGAACGCTGCTCATTATCTTTGCCCTTGTACGAAACAATGCGTACCAGAGGAAAACCATACGTGTTAATGATAACAGAGCTTATTCTGTTGCCCATGAGCCTAAAGATGAGATCATGGAGACTGCCCGGTGAGATATCGGACAGCTCAGGCACTATAGCATATTCAGCCTGTTCCGGGGAATGCGCAATCCGCACCAGAATCTCAACGACTTCCTTGATATCAAAATTCATAATCCCTCAGCTCCCTTTCCATCCATTCCATATGAATATCCAGTCGGCTATTCGCTGTGAAATTTTGGATTCTCCCACTGGCATAGCATCATTTCTTCTGGCAGCATGGGAGTCTCCCTTCCGAAGTGATAAAGCATTCCGGTAATTGATTGCCACTCAAAAAATCGATATTGACTTGGTGTTAACACCAAGTTGTACGATATTATGGCAACGGATTCCCTGTTGCAGAAAAGAGGTGAACTTATGGGAGACACATTCTCCATCAAACAAGTGTCTGAACGAACCGGATTGACCGAGGATGCCATTCGCTATTACGAGAAAATCGGGCTCCTCCCCTCTCCCAAAAGGAAAGATAACGGCCATCGTGTCTATCACATAGAGGATGCCGAAATTATGGAGTTGATCACGTGCCTGAAGAAGACCGGCATGTCGCTAGTGGATATGAAAGCCTATGTGCATCTTCCCTTTAAGGAAAATATTCAATCCGTTCCGGAACTTAACGCCATGCTCCAGAGTTACCGTCTGAAAATTACCGATCAGATTTCGGACCTGCAGCGCATTCTGCAGTTCATCGACGACAAGTTGAACTATAATCAGTCCCTGCTTAATCCCGATAGGGCAACCAGCGAAGAATCTTAAGTATAGGAGATATACACATGACACCTAAAAGAAATAATAGTGTCGCCTTGATCACGGGCGCAAGCTCCGGCATTGGCTTGGAGCTAACCAAGCGATTGTTATCCGAAGGCTGGCGGGTCCTCGCTTTGATCCGTTCTGCTTTTCCATCCGACGATTCCCTTGTACAAGAGGGCCTTAGATCACAGCAGCTGAGAGTATACACGGCCGATTTATCGGATTTCACGGATCTCCAAGCCTCGCTGGATCAGATCAAGAAACACGAGGATCATATCGACCTGCTGTTTAATAACGCAGGTGTCTCCTTCGGCGAACTATCCTATTCCAAACAAGGGCGCGAGATGCATTTTGAAGTAAACTCTGTGGTGCCATATGTCATCTTGATGGAAATGAAAGAGCTTCTAGAGAAGGGCAGCCTCAAGACGGTAATCAATACATCCTCCAATGCTTTGTTGTATCTCAAACAGTTCGATTACCGTACATTGGCTGCCCCTACCGTGTTCAAGAAGCTGGTTGGGCCTTATGCCGCGAGTAAATTAGCCCTATCGTTGTGGACTCAGGAGATCGCCCCTTCCATGCAGGCAGATGGCATTACGATCCGAAGCGTCTGTCCGGGAGGGAATAAAACAACCATGACCAAAAACGCCGGGATGCCAAAATATATGATCCCGATCCGTAACCTGTTCTTCTCCCCTCCCAGTGAAGGAGCTTCACGTCTGTATGAAGCAGCGCTAGGTCAATCCCGACAATCGACGGGGGTCTTTCTCAACAAGGGTAAAGCAACGCCTTTGAAATTCTCGAGCCAAGGTTCAGAGCTGCTTAGCACGATAGACCTAATCTATAAGCAGGAGTTTGCAGCCATATCTTAAACCCATGCAGCAGAGTTAATAATGTTTTCAGCCCATCTCATGAAGGCCTGTTATCGGGTTTGCTGCCATTCCTCCATGAATCGCAGGGTGTTGCGTGCGTGATAATCGGCTAAATTTCGAGCAAACGCCTGATCCGGGAATCCACGGTGAAGCAGCTTCAGGCCGCCCGAGGTTAATGAGATATAGTGATGCAGACGGTAAAATAACATCCGATTCGGATCAAGCCCATCATGTCGCAAATACCGGTAATGCTCCCCGAATCGAAGCTCAAGAAATGTATGCTCATGCTCGATGTCGAAGAATTGCGCACCTTCAATATCAATCAGATAGGGCTCTAAACGGTCTGTAACCAGGACATGATCAGGTCCCAGCTCACCGTGGATAAAGCCATATCGCTTGCGGGAATCTATCCTGGATTCCAGCTCATGCAATACAGCGAGCAGCCTGTCGTGATTCTTCCGGATACTCTCGTTATGCAGGACGATGTGGGAAAGCTGTTCCTTCGCATTTTTCAACTGCACATGATGGCATCGTTCCCGTTGATTCCCGCTTTGATCGGGTTTTCCATAGTGCTGTCTGTGGTTTGCATGCATGCGTTCGATCATGTGACCCAACCGTTCGAAGACCTCATCCTGAACCCGTTGATCCGGGTGCTGAAAGTAAGCTTCCGCCTTCTGCCCTTCTATATATTCAACAAGAGCATAGTCAAACGGGTAACTGTCCTGTTCCGTGTGAAGATCATATAGAGCAGGCGTAGAAATACCATGATCCCTTAACCATCGGTTATTGCTTTCGAACGAATGGCCCCCAAAGGACCGTTCCTGCACACTCTCGTTTGCTATTTCTTCCTGAAAATAATTCTTCGTCAAATCCCACACATACAGCACGCATGGGAATCCATTTTGACATTGGATCTTATAGACAACCTTTTGCGCCCCGCCATGCATCTTCGTTACATCCGCCACCACATAACCGGTACCCAAAACCTTCCCGACATACTCCTGTACATCTGTTTCATCGAGGTGACAAGTCCAAGTCATGAAACCACGCTCCATTTCATTTGTTTTTGCCGGCTCCCCCACTCTATGGCATTTCCGGGCAAAAATATAGACTGTTTCTTTCGGTTCTGCTATGATGTTGAATAAGGTCTCGAAAAAAATAGCCATACGATTTATAGCCCTTGGATACCGGTCCAGGGGCTTTTTTGATGCATCTCGACTCATGAATGATGAAAGGCCAAGCAAGGTAATTCTTGCTTGGCCTCATTGAGGTTCTCGGAGCATTCCCGTACCCTTACGTCCCGCAAAAGGTTCGGTATGGACGGGACAGCTCGGGAACGATAGCATATTCCGTCTGTTCCGGGGAATGTGCGTATGGATTGGACAGCGCATGGAGCAGCTGCTCCATCACACTATAGTCCCCTTCCAGCTCCGCTGCTTCCAGCGCTTCCTCCACCCGATGGTTCCGGGGAATGACCGCCGGATTGCTGCTGCGCATTAAGTGATGGGATTGTTCCTTCGATTCCTGCTGGCTGCCAAGTCTCGCCTGCCAGCGCTCATACCAGGAAGCCAATTCCGGCGTGCCGTTTAGAGGTGTATCCTCCAGCTTGTCAAACGTTAACGCACGGAAGGTATTGGTATAATCCGCCTGGTGATTTTTCATCATCTTGAGCAGGTCTTCGATCAGAGACTCGTCTTCCTCCTCTTCGTGGAAGATCCCTAGCTTGGCTCTCATGCCTGCAAGCCACTGCTCGTGATACAGATCGGTAAAGGTTCCGATCGCACCCTCGGCCAGCTTGACGGCCTGCTCCTCTTCTTCATGCAGCAGAGGCAGCAGGGATTCGGCCAATCTTGCGAGATTCCAAGCCGCAATATACGGCTGGTTGCCATAAGCATAGCGGCCTTGAGAATCGATGGAGCTGAATACCGTATTCGGGTCAAAGGTATCCATGAAGGCACAAGGGCCATAATCAATCGTTTCGCCGCTGAGGGTCATATTATCGGTATTCATCACACCATGGATAAAACCAACGAGCTGCCACTTGGCGATTAGAGCGGCCTGACGCTTGATGACCTCCTGAAGCAAGACCAGATAACGGTTGGCGCCGTCACTAAAGTCAGCCTCCGGGTAATGCCGCTGCAGAGTATAGTCCGCCAGAATCCGCAAATCCTCGGTTGTGCCCGCTCCCCTTACATATTGAAACGTCCCCACTCTCACATGACTCGCGGCCACGCGGGTCAGAATCGCACCTGGCAGCTCCCTCTCCCGAGTGACCGGCTGACCGGTGGATATCACCGCCAGGCTGCGGGTGGTCGGAATCCCCAACGCATGCATGGCCTCGCTGATGATATATTCGCGCAGCATCGGACCCAGAGCCGCCCGACCATCGCCTCCACGGGAGTACGGCGTCCGGCCCGAGCCCTTAAGTTGAATATCCATACGCTCACCTTGCGGCGTGATTTGTTCACCCAACAGGATCGCACGGCCGTCGCCCAGCATCGTAAAATACCCGAATTGGTGCCCGGCATAAGCCTGTGCGAGTGGTGATGCCCCCTCAGGTATCTCGTTGCCCGCGAGCATCGCTGTACCCTCCGGGCTCTTCAGTCCCCCGGCGTTTAAACCCAAGGATGCCGCCAACGGCTCATTAAGGATTACCAACTCCGGTGAGCGCACAGGGGTGGGATCTTGTTTGGTAAAAAAGGACTCCGGCAGCTTGGCATAACTATTGTCAAAATTCCATCCTATATCAATCATGGCTTTCTTATGGGTCATGGGATCTCCTTCTTCAAGCAGTATGATGATGACAGTATCTACTTATTATTTAAACACAAGTCGCTCTTTGTAGGGTTTACTGAAGGAAATTTATTATTCTGCTGGTTCAAGGCCATATCCATTCCATAAGAAAAACGTCTATCGACGTACTCTCTCAGTAGACAGACCGCGTTTAGCAGAGGTTTTTCTTGCGAGATAAGGATGCTAAGCCTCGGATGTTTATACTTTCTTATCTCTTAAGAAAAACGTCTATCGACGTACTCTCAAAGAAGAAAGACCGCGTTTAGCGGTAGTTTTTCTTGCGATATCAGGCAGCAGCTCCTCCGAAGTTTAAACTTCTGATATCTTAAAAAAATCGCTGTCGAGAATGCCTCGACAGCGATGTTGACCAATCCAGATATTAATCCCGATTCGCCAGCTTCGCCAGCAACCGGATTATTTCGATATACAACCATACGAGCGTAACCAACAAACCGAAAGAGCCGTACCATTCCATATATTTGGGCGCACCTTGCTGTGCTCCCTCTTCGATAAAGTTAAAATCGAGTATGAAATTCAGAGCAGCAATGATGATGATGACAACCGAAATTCCGATGCCGATCGGAGTGCTGTCATGCAGGTAAGGCACCGCCACACCGAACATGCCCAGAACGAAGCTAAACAGGTATACAAGCGCAACGCCGATGGTTGCTGCAATGATCCCCTTTTTGAAGCCTGCGGTTGCCCGGATCAGACCTGTTTTATAAGCGAGCAGCATACCGAGGAATATGCACATCGTCAGTAAAGCCGCTTGCAAAGTGATTCCATAGTACAGATTTTCGTAATACGCGGATAATGCACCGAGGAAGAATCCTTCCACAATCGCATAGATAGGTGCCAAGTAAGGTGCTGCCTTTGGCACAAAGCTGATGATCAGCGCCAGAACAAAGCCGCCTATGGCTCCCCCGATCATGAACGGGAATACATCATACCCATTAAAATACATAACCCATGAAATGACCGCCGCCCCGATCAGCAGCGCGAGCAGCATGAACGATTTGTTCACCGTTCCGCCAATCGTCATCGTTTCCTGGCCGTTATAATACCCACTTCTCTCAAATGTTTCTTCGTTTAGTGTCGGATTCCCACTGCGCCCTATCAATTAAATGCCTCCCTAACTTTCTTTTTTGTATCCATTTTAGCACAGGTTGGAATATTTTGGGATGCAAAAAATATTGCATCACGGATGATTTGGAATTGGGTCCAACTCATTGGGGAACTCTATTGATGAAACCGATAAAATCCATAGATCTGAAAATCATGAAGATCTTCTTCTGCAATCCAGACCATAAGTCTTTTTTGTGCTGCACATCGAACTTCCTTTTTGTTCCCGCAAACATCCATGAATGCAAAGATGGCTTCGTCCACCAGATAATTTACTTTAACAATAAACAAATTGACGTGAAGGCTCCCAACGATGTTATTCATCAGACGATAAATCTCCTCACGAAGCCTTTTATTGACCTCCTCAGCTTCACGCTGAATAGCTGTAAGCAATACATAATCGATTACTAAGCGCTCCCCGTAGAAGTATGCCTGATTCTCATCATCCAAAGATTCTAATAAAACATTCAGATATTGCATTCTTTGTGCACCTTATCCTTTAGCTAAAGTTAAAGTTGGAGACACTTGGATGTATAACTTCATTTTAGTGTATATAAGCACTATTTACAATTAAATATCGAATATTATATTCTGTTTGTTCCCATACTACTTCTTTAATCTGGAATAGAGGTGGTTAAAGATGCTCCTGAAAATGATAGGTGAACGAATCAAGCTGCTTAGAAAAAAACAGGGAATGACACAGGAGGAATTAGCAGAGAAGGCTGGGATTAACGCCTCTTACATAGGAACGGTAGAACGCGGGGAACGAAATATATCCATTGAAACACTGGAAAAGATCATCGAGGGACTGGGAGTATCGTCAGCAGCTATGTTCCAGTTCCACGAGACAGAGAGTCTGGATACCGCAAGTGAGAAGGCAGAGGTCCTAGAATCCATCAGCTCGCTGATTTATTCTCGTACATTGGCTGAAAGTAAGCTGCTCTTTCGTGTACTTAAAGACATCGTAGATACTATGGATCATCGGGAGAACTAATATTACCCCCATCTTACATATACAAAGAAAAAGCATCCCCCACTCAGGAGATGCTTTATTCATTTTATACTTAATGTTATTTTTCCAAGCCGCCAATGAAAGCCTCAAAGTTCGAAGCAAGTCGGGTTATTTTGTAATCATTGGCCTTGTCCACATGGATAACCTCGGGCTCCCCGTCATTACCGGATGAACGGTAATCCAGCATTACAACCTCGGACTGGGAAGGACAATCGCAAATGACCACGCCAATCTCAGGGTATCCGCCATTCTCGATCATAAAACGGCTGCCCAAGCTTCCGCACAATGATTTTTTCTTCTCTCGTCCAATGCCCAAAACACCTGTGATTTCAATATAATCCTGCGCTCCATCCCCGATAGGGAACTTTCGGTTCCGGGGAATCCCGCCATTATGTAATTTCATTGCTTGAATATAAGATGCGGGAAGCTTGAAGACCAGCGCTTCCTCCACGGATTCAATCAATTCATCCGTAGGCGGAGCCGATACGTATTGGTCTGCCTCAAGGGCACTATCATCCCAGAAATTCAGCACATCAGGGTCCGTATAAGACACCGCAGTGGACTCCTTAACAGGTTTCGGAGCGGTCTTGTTCCGAATCCACTCCAGAAACTCTAACGTATCCTCATCGCCGGGATCCAGATGATCGGCCACTTCAAATGCTTTCCGGGCATCTTCATACCGATCCAAGTAATAATAAGCGAGCCCTATGCGGTAATGCCACAAAGGATCATCCTTACCCTCTTCTTGAATAGATAGGAATTGCTCAACCGCCTCTTCATAACGTTCAAGATTATTCAACGCTCTGCCCAAATGGCTGATCAGCTCATAATCCCGCTCATCCTCAGGGATCTCCATAATCGCATCTACGATTTCTTCGAACTCATCCTCTTCGTGCCACTCTTCCAGCTGCTCCAAAAGCTCCTCACTCATCGTTCATGCCTCCCACTCTAATCATCCTTTCTGAAATTATACCATTCCAGCTTGGCCCTCTCCAGCATGGAAGACTGGAGCACTTGCAATACAGATAAACTTAATGATGTTTACGAATTTGTTCAAAGGCAGTGTTACGGGAAGAGTACGCATTATAATAGTTCAGCCCACATTAACCGCCAGCATGGAGTCGACAAATAATCTATGTAGATGCGTTACCTCTTAAAATTTCCCTCAGCACATTTTTAGCCAAACGCAGCTTCTCATCATTGGCTTCATGAAGTAATCCAACAATATCTTGAATATCGCTCTCCGTAGAGGTAACCAAAAACTCTTCATCCACATATGCAAATAGCTGAATCAAACTGACATCAAGAGCCCCAGCAATCTTATACAAATTTAATAACGATACATTCTTTTCACCACGTTCAATCTGTCCTATATATGAAAAATGAAATCCACCCTTCTCACCAAGTGCTTCTTGCGACAAGCCCTTCTCCTTGCGTAGAGCACGTATCCGGGTTCCTACAAGCTTTAATATTTCCTTATCTATCACGGCATTCACCTCTTCATGTCAAAAGTGTAGACAAGTTTCATCGAGGCAAACACCAAACAATAAATATTATTGTTTAAATTGATATCCATAGATATTAAAATGTATATAACACTCCCCAGTTTAGAGGTCGTGAAGGAAGAAGATATGGATCGGCTGATAAAAAGAACAGAAGAGGTTTTAAGGGAATTATGTAGGAGAATGTGATACGGTTCCTTATCTGCATCCCGAATAATCCTTCTGCCCAGAAAAAACCAAAACACTGACATAAAGCCGTCAGTCATCGCAGCTCATAATAGCTATAAAACCAACCATAACGGGTTATAGGAGGAAAATAAATGATGAGCACACACCCAACATTGCGAGGATTTGCGACCATTAGTTACTGGGCGGATGATATGGACGCGGCAAAGGGTTGGTATTCGGATCTGCTGGGTATAACACCTTATTTCGAACGTTCGGGGCCCGATGGTCAACTGGCCTATGCTGAATTTCGGATTGGAGACTACCAGCACGAGTTGGGTCTCATCGATCGCCGTTTTGCCCCTGCGCAACCAACGTCCGGCCCCGGCGGAGCGATCATGTATTGGCATGTCGATGATATAGAAGCCACCCTCAGCCAATTAAAATCCATGGGTGCTGTAGAGTACGAACCTCTCGTACACCGGGGAGAAGGATTCATCACGGCATCCGTCACGGATCCATTCGGCAACGTGCTGGGAATTATGTACAATGCTCATTATTTAGAGATAGTGAATTCAAGAAGCCGGGGGTGACCCAAAAACATGGCAATCGATAAAATGTTATACGTGCAAACTTGGCAAGATTGGCGGAAGTGGTTAAGCGATCACCCGATATGAAGACCGAATCTTTTATACGTTGTGTATTCATCAACCGATTTACGGTTATAGTTATCTAAGGGCTTTTTCGTTCATGAATGTACCGATCCATATCATTGGATTCAGATTATAATGGATGAGTATATGATAGATGTACGGTGGAAGTCTGTATATATAGATATTCGAATATAACGTAGAAGAGGTTAAAGATGAGTGAGAAGCATTTTACAGATTATCCTTTAAGTGAAGAGATTGTGAGAGCACTCCATAGTTTGGGCTATGAGACACCAACAGAGGTTCAGACAAAAGTCATTCCTGTTGTGCTTAAGAAGAAAGATCTTGTTGTTAAATCGCAAACCGGCAGCGGCAAAACAGCTGCCTATGGAATTCCGCTCTGCGAGCTAGTGGATTGGAACGAGAATAAGCCGCAGGCATTAATCTTAGCGCCAACCCGCGAACTTGCGTTACAAGTCAACGAAGACATTACGAATATTGGGCGCTTTAAGCGGATCAAGGCGACCCCTCTTTTTGGGAAACATCCTTTCCATATACAAAAAGCCGAGTTAAAACAAAGAACGCATATCGTTGTTGGTACACCTGGGCGTGTACTGGACCATATTGAACGCGGCACGCTATCGCTAGAGCGGATGGCCTATCTCGTTATTGATGAAGCCGATGAGATGCTGAATATGGGCTTTATTGAGCAAGTTCAGTCGATCATTCAAGCCCTGCCTCGTGACAGGGTTACCCTGTTATTCTCCGCTACGTTTCCTGAGGATGTGGCCAATTTGGCCCACAAATATATGAACCAGCCTGCCCACATTGAGATTCAAGCCAGTGGTATAACAACTGCCACGATAGAACACGCGCTCATTCAGGTGATGGAGACGAACAAGCTCGCCCTTCTTCAAGATCTGCTCATTGTTGAGAGTCCGGATAGCTGTATAGTGTTCTGCCGTACGCAGGAGCATGTAGATAAACTATTCAGATCATTGGCTGAACTCGGTTATCCATGTGATCGTATTCACGGTGGAATGGAACAGGAAGAGCGTTTCGAGGTCATGCATGCATTCAGAAGAGGACAATTCCGTTACTTGATAGCGACGGATGTAGCCGCCAGAGGTATCGACATCACGAATATCACCCATGTTATTAATTACGATATCCCGCTTGAGAAGGAAAGTTATGTTCACCGTACGGGGCGTACAGGACGCGCAGGCAAGACGGGAAAAGCGATTACCTTCGTTACACCGAGGGACGACAGGAGATTAGCCGACATTGAAACGTATATTGGGTTTCCTATACCAGTAGTGAAAGCTCCCTCCGAACAGGAAGTGGATCGCCATAGAGAAGATTTTGAACAGAAACTAAAGTTTAAACCTGAACCGACAAAAGATAAGCGTGAGCAATTAAACAAGCAAATTATGAAGCTTAACTTCAATGGCGGCAAGAAGAAAAAGCTAAGAGCCGTAGACTTTGTTGGAACGATTGCTAAGCTTGACGGGGTAACTGCAGACGATATAGGGATTATTACGATCCTCGATTTTGTGACCGATGTTGAGATTCTGAACGGCAAAGGACCGCTTGTTCTTGAAATGATGCAAAACACGACGGTCAAAGGCAAACTGTTAAAGGTGCGCCAAGGGAATAAATAAAATTTGAATTTGACAAAACAAGGGTGATCTTCGCAATGTGCTGAGGTCACCCTTCTGTATTGAAGAAATCAAACTTTCCACGATTGAGGTTTGAAAGCGAGGTGTAGGCTATTGCCCGTTATTACTGTCATTTTGGTGGCGATTCTCACAGGTGGTATGTCCGCTCAAGCGAAGATCAACTCGATCCAGCAAACGAATGTGCAGGTCGATAATCAACCAGAAGTGTTGCTGGATCTAAGCGTCACGAAACCGAATGGCGAGACCATTCATACGGTAGTAAGAACCGTCATCCCGATCGTGAATATACCTGCCTTTCAAAAAGGCAACATCATCGAAGTAAAGCATATGACGATAGACAACGAGTTAAAATTTGAGGTTGTAGGTGCCTATGTTCCTTGAGATTGAGATTACAACTCTCCCTCAAGAAAACGGATGAGGTACGTTTCAGGCTGCGCGAAGAACTCAGTAAAGCTGCATAAATCGGCGTACGTCTGATGCTCGACATCGTAGCAACCGATCTGGCCTTTTTTCTTCGGATTCCACAAAAGCAGCAGATCGGAGTAATTATCGATATTGGCTGACAGACGCAGCAGCTTTTGCCGACCGACTTTCATCTCGATCGTATCGGTCAGGGTGAAGAAATCGATATACCCGATTTCATATTCATTCTGCGACAGCTTAAGCCGCAGCTGGTCTCCTGTCAGAAAGCTGACGAGTTCATCGGTCAATTTATATTTTTTCAGCGCATACTTCTTGTTCTCTAAACTATGAAACTCAGCTGGCTCCAGCGATTTTAAGTAGTCCGCCAGGGCGGTATCCTTATTGCTCACAGCAATCGTATATGGTCGTTCACCATCCTTTTCCGCTATCGTCACGTCCGCGTCTCGCTCAATCAAATATTTGACCATGCCTTGATTCCCCATCCGAGCGGCGACGGTTAGCGGGGTCGCTCGATAAGGATAGACCATATCGGGCTGATTATAATTGATGTCCGCCCCATGATCGAGTAGATAATCGAGGGTCTTATAGTCATGGTCCGACACGGCTTGGCGCAGTACAGGGCTGCCATGCAGCTTGATATCCAACCCCAGCTCATGAATGAGCGGGATGTTTTTTTTGTTGCCGTAATAGGCCTGTGCATATGCACCTGACCCGGTTTGATTGAGTTTATCCAGCTCGGCGCCTTGCGCAGCGATATACCGAACGATATCTTCCTTACCATAGCGAACAGCCTTTAAAAAAGCTGGATTATGATGGACATTCAGGTTAACGCCCTGCTCGACCAGCAGCTCCACAACATCCATTCGCTGAGATATCAGCGCCAGATCAAGCGGACTTAACGTCGTATATCTGCTCAGTACGATACCTTCCTCTATATTCCAACCAGCGGCGATTGCTTCCTGCAAAGCCGGAATGTTTCCTTTGTAGATGTGCATGGCTATTTCCGGCAGCTCTTCGAATTTACCGATATCTTTCAGAACGATCATCTATTTTCCTCCCTGCGAAAATCCTGTGTACGTATGTTCCTTCCTTAATTCAATAAATTGGAATGAATTCGATGTGATCCATCGCCTGCGGCACGACTTTGAGCCGCTCCGTCGAACCGATGATTTCATCGCCTATGTCTCAGCGGCGGACAGCGTCGGGGGAGATTCCCTGACGACCAGTCAGCTGCTTCGACGATGTGTCAGCGAACTCGGCGAAACGGCTGTCCCTTATATCCGGCAGCATTTGAATGACAAGCTCAAAGAGGATACGTGGCTGATCCTGGAGACGGTACTTCGAGATTTGGGACAGCTCTAGCTTGCCGCTTGATCAGTTCCTACCGCATGAACAGCTCCTTAGGCGCTTACAAAGGATATGGCGGGGCTTTTCCTGCTGCGATGTTATCGGGATGCACGTCTGTAGGTTCATGGCCATTCATGCGGAGATACATATATTCCACTTCTTCTAGCGATATTTGCAGCGTTCGGCTGATATCATAGAGGTCGATGTCTTGCGATAGAAGCTCCCGTGCCTGATGGATTTTTCCATTTAGCCAACCGTTTTCGAGCATCCATACCTTCATCCGGTCCAGCAGCAGATTCTGGTTTGCCGCATCTGCATGCTTTTTATATTTAGCAACGGATTCTGACAGATAGTCGTAGAGATAAATACCCAGTGCCTCGCGCTGCTCGTGTTTGGACATTCGTTGATACTGCTCAAAGCTTAGGCTGATATCCAAATCAAGCGTATTATCCCTACTATCAAAACGACTGGATGTTTTCCGGCCATAACTTTCCGGTAAAACGCGAAATACAACAAAGATATCGAATGGAAACTTCCAGGCGGCAGCTATTTCCTCTAACGGCAGCAGCTCGTCCCTCAATTGACCTACGCACGTTCCGTGTGTATCCAGCGTAAAAGCTAGCTTCATCCAACGTCCCCCTCTAGAAGATCTTATAAAACATAGCCCTGCTTAAATTTATCTTGTACTAGAATGCAGTTTCCCTCTTGATGAGCACCGATAATAATCTATGTGTTATGAAATCCTTTCGCACCCTTTCGACAAGAGCCATGCCTCCATAACGTCAAATGCCTGCCCTGCATCCTGTTCATAGAAGACGGCTACCTCTTGCTGATAAGCATAATTGAATCGTACATATCCGCCCAGTTCTCGGTAGAACAAAAGGCCAACATAGGGCGTTTCAATAGACAGATCGGAAGGAAAGGCCGCTTGACACATTCCCGCCAGCTCAGGCAATGACAGCCCATCCTGCCCTGGAGGCAAACGTAAGAAGAGATGGCTCCGCGTACCTGTCCACGGATCATAATAAACGGCTTCCTCTTGGCTACTCCCATACACCTGACGATATATTTCGTCCAGCACTTCCGCGTATAGGCCTTCATCGTCCTGTTCCCGTGCCTGCAGCGAAATCGCCTTTATACGCTCCTCATGCCGGGGCAACCACAGCAGATCGCCCGCCTGGGGATGCACGGCCAAAAAATCACCGTCCACCGTTGTGCCTATTGCGATACACTCTGCAATCTGCTGCTCGGTAATCGGGCTGTCTTCATCGTGCTCCCATAACCCGTACTCGGCAAAAGGCTGAAGTACCTCCGTATCCGGTAACTGGACATTCATCCACCCTCGGTAAGTCCCTTCGCCGAATCGCTGTAAAAACCGCAGGTAGCCCGGCGGATAAACAGCGGCCTCCTGCCTGGCAAGCTCCTGATTTTGGCCATCCGATAAAAGCTTGGGCTCAGATACGATGTACATGATCACTCCTCCTATTTTTGAGTAGATTCACTTCCGTCTACGAACCTCAATTGGCAATACTCTTAACCATTATTCCACAATTTTCAAGTGGTGACGATAGCCCCATCGTCGCTTGCCCAATTCCCTTCTTCCAAATGTTATGACACGTGTCATACGGATCTCTTTACAGGTGTGAATGTTGCATCAAACGGATCGCATCTACAATAAAAACACGAGAGAATCAACAAGGAGAGAGGGAATCGGAGATGGAACAACGAAAAGACAGAATCCGCCTGCTGGACATTTTGCGGGGCTTTGCGATTCTGGGAACGCTTGGGACGAATATTTGGATCTTCGCACATGCGGGGGACCTCAACTACATTACAACATTTGATCATTCCGGTTGGTGGGGAATGAATGACTTACTTCGAATGATCGTCTTATTCCTGGTGAATGGAAAGCTGCTCGGACTGCTGACAATCATGTTTGGTGTCGGCTTGGAAATGAAGTATCGGCAGGCTAAGCGCAAGGGAAAGCCGTGGCCGGGTGTTTATTTATGGGCCGTCCTGTTTTTGGTCCTCGAAGGCCTGCTGCATTTTATATTGGTCATGGAGTATGACATCTTAATGAGCTATGGAGTTACCGCAATCATTGCAGCCTTCATCGTAAAGGGTGGCGACCGGCTCATCGCCCGCACGATGAACGTGATCGGCAGCGTCTTCGCCATTGCAATTCTGGCCCTCGCGGGACTGATGCTGGCAAGCGGCGCAAGCGTATCGCTGGGCAGTTTTGGCGATGTCGTTGCTCTTTATCAAGAAGGCACTTGGGTGGAGCAAGTTCAATATCGGCTGGCGAACTTCATTCCGCTGCGAATGGAGGCCATCCTCGTGATTCCGACCAATGTGTTTCTGTTCCTGCTGGGGGTTCGCTTCATGCGGGCAGGGGTATTCTCCCCGGATGAGAACGGCAAAAAGCTGCGGAGTACACTATTTAAGCTTGGGATATATGTCGGTGTGCCGCTCAACTTGCTCATTTTTATCCCCGGCGGCGCTTTCGATCTACCGGTGCGCTATTTATTCGCCCCGCTGATGTCCATGGGGTATATAGCAATCATGGCGAGAATGATACAATATACGAAATGGGAATGGCTATGGCGCCGTCTGGAGAACGTCGGAAAAATGTCGCTAAGCTGCTATGTGCTCCAGAACATCCTCGCATCCGCTGTTTTTTACGGCTGGGGGTTGGGGCTTGCCGGCAAGCTGAATTCAGCGGCCATTATCGCCATCTGGCTGGTAATCTCCGCGTTTCTGTTGGGCATGTCGTCCCTATGGCTCCGCGGCTTCAAGCTGGGACCCATGGAGACCATCCGCAAACAGGCGGTAGGTTTCTTCGAATCAAGATAGCCAAAGTTGGGGGCTTGATATGTTCTATAAGTTGTACCCGAGGGATCAGATCAAAAGTTATTTGCTCATCGATATCGTACTGACCGTATTCTTATGCTACCGGGTGTTTCGTTCGGATACGGCGCTGGGACTGTGGGGCAGCCTTTTGCTGCTCCTGCTGTTCCTTGTTGCGTTCTATGTCGCGCTGTGGCGCCGGGGCGGCTGGCTACTGGCTGCCGTGCTGACGGGCCTGTTCGCGGTAGGCGTACTCGGGGTGTACACGGGGCCGAGCACCATGCTGTTCGGGATCATTTTTGCCGACTTGCTGGGCCGGTCCAAGTCCAAGGTGCATATCGCCATCGGCTGTGCAGCCATTGCCCTATCATTCCTGCTCGTGTTCGTTTTCCGAAAGGAACCGCTGCTCGAAACGTCCAATGCCATTTACCTTCCGGTCATGATCATTCAGTCGGTATATCCGATCGTCATCTACATTAAGGAGAAAGCGAAAAGCCTGCAGGGGGAGCTGGATGAAGCCAACGAGCAGATCGCAAAGTATATCCAGCAGGAGGAGCGACAGCGAATCGCTAGGGATCTCCACGATACCTTGGGACAGACCCTCATGATGATCAAAATGAAGAGCGAGCTGGCGAAGAAATGGGTGGATAAGGATGCTGCCCAAGCCAAGCGAGAGCTAAGCGAGATTCTGGATACCACCCGAACGGCCCTGAAGCAAGTGAGGGAGCTGGTATCCGATATGAAGTTCATCTCTCTGGCAAGCGAGCTGGAGCATGCGGCCAAGCTGCTGCATACGGCGGGAATTTCGCTGAGTATCGAGAATCCGGAGAAGCCCCCGCTGTTATCCAGCGTGGAGGAAACGATGCTTGCGCTCTGCGTCCGAGAAGCCATGACCAATATTATCAAGCATAGTCGCGCCAAGCGGTGCACGATCATGCTGGAAACGAAGGACCATGCCTTCGGCATCCATATTGCGGATGATGGCGTGGGGCTGACGGGGAACGGCGACGGAAACGGCATCCCGTCGATCATGGAGCGGATGAAGACGCTAGGCGGCTCTTTCGCCATCGCCCCGTCGCCTGAGGGAGGCACCAGGGTATCCTTGAATCTCCCGCTTCGCCGGCATGAAAAGGAGGACGCTTCATGATTCGAATCGTTATTGCGGAAGATCAGAAAATGCTTCGCGGTGCATTCGCCTCACTGCTTAATTTCGAAGATGACATCGAGGTGGTGGCCGAGGTGCCTGACGGGCAGCAAGCCTGGGACGCGATCCAGCAGCATCAGCCGGACGTGTGCCTGCTCGATATCGAGATGCCTCATATCAGCGGCCTGGAATTGGCCGAGTCCATACGTCAAGCAGGTCTGCCCTGCAAAATCATGATCGTTACGACCTTCGCGCGCCCGGGTTATTTGCAAAAAGCGATGGATTCGCAGGTGGAGGGCTATCTGTTAAAGGACGAGCCGATCGATTTCTTGGTCGCAGCCATCCGGCGGGTCATGAAGGGCGAGCGGGTTGTGAGCACTGATCTGGCGGCCGCACTATTCATGAAGGAAGAGAACCCGCTCAGCGAACGGGAAATCGAAATGCTTCGCTTAACCAAGGAAGGCATGACCACCGGCGAGATCAGCAAAGCCCTGTTCCTGACGAGAGGAACTGTTCGCAACTACCTCTCCTCAGCCATACAGAAGCTTGCGGCCGAATCCCGGCAGCAGGCCGTGGCAATCGCCGAGGATAAAGGGTGGCTGTAAACATCCTCGGACACAGCGCACCTTGTTTATGACTTTAAGGAGGAGATCGAAATGAAAGCTTTGGCCCAAACGACAACCAGCATTCCATGGCAGCGGTTGACGACCGCCTATGGAAGAGGAACGGACATTCCGCGGCTCATGGAAACCGGGCAGTTTGAGGAATTGGCCAACCTGATCGAGCATCAAGGGACCCTGTGGCAGACAACGCCGTGGGCCCTGCTTATACTCCTGCGCGAGCTTGCCAAGCGGACACCAGAGCAGGTCACCTCGGAGGAAGTTGAGCTGTACATGGCCGTAGCCTCTGCCATAACCGTGGAGTATATGGATTCGCAGCATACGCTGGAGACGATGGACAAACTGCTGGATGAAAAGTACTTATGGCCGAAGAACGAGGAAGAAGATGAATCGCGATGGGAGGAGGAGACGCCGCCTGGCTATGAGTCAGAGGCCTTTATCAGCTATTATTACTTCAGTTATGCGCTGTTAAGGGAGGCGATCCCTCTTTTCACCGCGGTGATGAATGATAACGATAAGCTAGCTCCTGCGATTGCGGAGCTACTGCTTCTGCTTGAAGCCGAAGAGCTTTTTGAAAAATAATGAAAGCATAAAAATAACCTTTGCTAACTTCTATGTCAGCAAAGGTTATTTTTAGTTCACGCACCCCATATTTAAACCATTTTTAAACAGATCTGGCCGTTCGTTTTAACCTTGATCCGTTACGATAAAAGAAAATGGAGCAACAAGGGAGAGAACGTATGCGAGTATTGGAAATGTTGTTGGTCACATCTTGCGTTTTGGTGCTGATGGTCTCACTGTTCCGTAACACAATCAACCGGAAGATAGGGACTATAGCCGGCATCGCTTGCGGTTCACTGTTGGCCGCTCAACTGCTGTTTGAAGGCTATAGGTGGCAGATGATCCCAGTCTATATCGTCGCCGCATTGCTTGTCGCCCTCCTCTTATTTAGGCGCAGTAAGATCACGAAACCGCTGCGTTTCATGATATTAGCCCTATCTATTGTTTTGCTGGGTGGATCGGTTGCCTTATCGGTATTGCTGCCGGTCTTTCATTTACCGAAGCCTTCAGGCGAGTTCAGTGTGGGAACGGAAACGTTCCATTTTATCGATACCGACCGGGAAGAAACGTTTACCGAGCAGAAGGGCGACAAACGGGAACTTATCGTTCAGGTATGGTACCCTGCCGCGGCGTCTGGTCGAAGCGGAGAGAAGAATACGGTGTTCCCTAAAGATAGAGGGCTGTTCCATACCTATATGCAAGCTTATTCCGGATATCTGGGCCTTCCCGCTCCCGCCCTCGACTACTGGAAATACAGCCGGGCCAATTCATCTATCCATACCGATTTACATCCGGCGATTAATCCGTATCCAGTGGTACTGCTGTCACACGGCATGGGGGTCGGCAGAATTTTGCATACGTCGCAGGCTGAACATCTTGCCAGCCACGGTTATATCGTATTCGCCATCGATCACACTTATAGTACCGTTGTGACCGCTTTTCCAGATAAACGTGTGACCGGTTTCCTTACGGAACAGTCTCAGGATCGGTTATTTGAGGACAGCCGGGCCATTTTACATGTATGGAACGAGGATATCACCTTCGTCGTGAATCAGTTGGAGAAGCTGCATTCCGGTGCCGTCGCCAGCAAATTCAAGGGAATGCTGGATATGGACAACATCGGCATGATGGGTCATTCCTTCGGTGGGGCAGCAGCTTTTGAAGCCGTTTATTCCAACCCGCGAATCAAAGCCGGCGTGAATATGGACGGTACATTGTTCATAACGGAGAACCGGGATGCCATGAAAAAACCGTTTATGTTCATGAAATCGGATGAGTTTACGAATATAAACGAGAAGCAGGCGAAGAACCGCAAAACCCCAGCCACGGATGCCGAGCTCAAGGAGCTCCGGTTAACACGTGAACAATTCGACAACATTCTGGCGAATCGGGAATTGGAGCTGAAACTGATGGACCGCCTATCGCAACAAGGACAAGGACGGACCATTTATATCGAAGGAACGGGACATTATAACTTCACTGATCTTCAGTTGTACTCTCCGCTCATCGGACTAACCGGCATGACAAGAAGCATTAATGGAACAAGGGGTGCAGAAATCGTCAATCGCTATCTTTTGGAGTTTTTTAACCAGCATTTACGCGGAACCGAGAGTAAGCTTCTGGCCGGTCCCACTAAGGACTATCCGGAAGTGAAATATCCGAACTTGGTTTATCAAGGAGAATAAATGGAAAGAGAAACGTCCTTCGAATAACGGAGGGCGTTTCTTTATGGGTTTAGCTTTTAACAGCCGCCTTCCCCTCCCATCATTCGTCCGAATCTCCATTTATGTGAGCAATTCATGCAAAATACAACAGCCAATGTAGAGTTCTTGTAGAGATTTGCGTGATACAATTCCATCAAATTGAACCCTACCATATTGAGGAGAAATAACAACCGAGTAAAGACTATTAATTCCTTTAATAGGTTAGAGATCAGAACAGAGAGGATGGGAAATTTGATCAAGCTTTTCAAGAAAAAACAGGCAGCGTTATTCCTGAGCAGTATCCTGGTCATTGGTGGTTTACCAGCAGGATTAGCTCCAAATGTAGTGAGTGCTGCTGAACCACAGGAGGCTTTAATCACCACATCTAACGGTAACACCAGTTATGATCTGATTGACGGGACAACCACTCCCCCGGTTATTGTAGACTCAGGAGTTACCGTTCAAGAGTCCGTCTACACGGAAAACTTGAATGCTGCTACGGTGGTTATTGAAAATTTCGTAGCTGGGGATACATTGAAGGTTACTTTAGCAAGCGGAATCACAGGAACTTATAATCCTGCTAATGGTATCCTGACATTAAAGGGTGCAGCTTCAGTTGAAGACTATAAAAAGGTATTGTCTAGCGTTACCTTTTCGACAACCTCCAGCGTGACAACAGCAAGAACGATTCAGTTTACGCTCGGTGATGCTCTTCCTTATGAAGCTAACGGACATTTTTATAAATATGTTGATAAAGGCATAGGCAACCCAATTACTTGGGATGCTGCAAAGGCCGAAGCCGAGGGCAGTGAATATTTTGGACGGAAAGGGTATTTGGTTACTATAACCAATGATCAAGAAAATACCTTTGTAAAGGAAAAAACATTAGGTATCGGTTGGCTTGGTGCAAAAGATATTGAGCGGGATGCTAGCACACCTAAAAAAAATGGTGACTGGCGCTGGGTAACGGGGCCGGAAGGCTTGGAGGATGGCGGACAAGGCACGAAATTCTATCAAGGTTATACAGGCAGCGGAAAAGACCTTTTGTATACCAACTGGGATGCTGGCGAGCCAAATGACCATAGTGGAACAGAATTCGTCGCCCATATTTTTGGACCCGGAAATAAAGCTGGTAAATGGAACGATTACTCTCCAATCAATCCTTCAGTAACTGGATACATTGTAGAGTACGGCGGCATGCCAGACGACAACAATGTTGTTATCAGTGCCGAGAAGACCCTCTCTTTTGTGAATGTTACCGAGCTTACAAAAGCAAAAGCGGTAGCCGATCAATTAAAAGAAGAGGACTATGCTGAGGCCGAATGGCTTGAATTTAAAAAGGCTTTGGAAGCTGCCAATACGGTGCTTGAAAATCGCAGTAAAACCCAAGGCGAGGTAGACGCAGCCCTGGAAGCGCTGAAAGATGCGCAAGAGCAGCTGAAGCCCCGGGTTACAATCACGGAACCGAGCGGCGATACGGTATATGTAGCCAAGCCTGAGTTTGAGGGCAAAGCTGCCATAGGTGCAACCGTCACCGCAGCTATTTATGATAAAGCCGGCAACCTTATCGGTACTCCTCAGGTAAAAGTGAATCCGGATGGTACATGGAGTTTTGCACCTGATCAAGAGCTGCCTGATGGCGACTATGTGGTTGAAGTGACTGCTGAAAAGGACGGCAAGACAAGCACGGAAAAGAAACATGTGACAGTAGATACCACAAAACCGAATGTACAAATCACTGAGCCAAGCGGTGAAAAAGTCAACGTGGCCAAACCGGAATTTAAAGGTGTAGCTGACAAGGATGCAAAGGTCATCGTTGAATTGACAGATGAGAGCGGCAATGTAGTTGAGAGCCGCGAAGTGGAAGTAGACAGCAATGGAAATTGGAGCTTCACTCCGTCCGCTGATTTAACGGACGGTAAATACACAGTCAATGTAACGGCAGAGAAAAACGGCAAAGTGTCCACGGACACCAAGAAGGTTACGGTAGACGCAACAGACGAATCACAGCTATCGGGTCTTGAGCTAAAGCGTGGGGATGGAACACCGATTGCGATCTCTCCGGCTTTTAACGGGGGAGTAACCAATTATCAGGCTTCCGTGACCCATGATGTATACAATACAACCGTAACGCTGGCGACTTATGATCCGAACGCCACAATCGAAATCTCGCTTAATGGCGGAGCATGGCAAGGAATTCCTAACGGCTCTGCAAGTGATGAATTGCCGTTAGCATTTGGCACCAATACGATTGTTGTGAAGGTAACGGATTCCCAGGGAAATGTGACGGAATATACGCTGACCATCACCAGAGGGTCCAATGATAATAATAACGGAGGCAATAACGGAGGAAACAGTGGGGGTAATAATGGAGGCAACAGCGGAGGCAGCACATCGCCTTCTACGCCGCCTGCGATTACTCCACCCCCAGCGGACCCTGGTGTGAATACGTCCGTGAACGGTAACGACGGTGGGTTTGCCACAGGGAAGACAACCACATCTGAAGGTAACAAGCAAACTTCTGTACAGGTAAACAGAGATAAGCTCGGAGACATATTATCGAATGGAACAGGTCAGAAGCTGTCCATTCAATCTCCGAATGATGGAGATATGCAGGTTGATGGTTTAACGGCTGCGGACATTCGTTTGTTAGCTGATAAGGGAGCAAGCCTTGACATCGGGAATCCGTTAGCTATCTATCCGGTCCCTAGTAAGCAATTGGACTTGAATGCAGTGTCCGGGCAGCTGGGCAATGCGGCACTGAACGATATCGCCGTTCATATCGACATTAAACGGTCCTCCGAGACTTTGAAAAACAATGCCAAGAACAAAGCAACATCGGCAGGCTACCAGCTGCTGGTTGATCCGGTCGACCTGGAAATGACGTTTAGCCGAAATGGTAAAACCGTAAAATCCGGGCAATTGAACGGATACGCTCCTAAATATATCGCTCTGCCGGAAGGCATCGACCCGAATCGAATTACGACAGGCGTTGTGGTCAATCCGGATGGCTCGGTATATCATCTGCCAACTGTAGTTACTAAGATCGGGAATCGTTACTACGCGCAGATTCATGATTTGCGCAGCAGTGGTTCGTACTCGGTTATCTGGAATCCGCAGGATTTCGATGATGTGAGAACGCACTGGGCTCAAACGGAAGTGAACAACATCTCTGCTCGCCTTGACTTGAAAGGTAACGGTGGCAATACGTTCGCTCCAAATCGAAATGTGACCCGGGCTGAATTTGCGGAGATTGTGGTATTGGGTCTTGGACTGATGCGTCAGGAAGAGCCAAAAACAACATTTGACGACGTTACGGCAACCGCCTGGTACCGCAATGCGATCTCGATTGCCAGTGAATTCGGCATCGTACTCGGTTATAACGACGGCGCGTTCCGTGGTAACCAGACGATTACAAGAGAAGAAGGAATGGCGATGATCGCCCGTGGTTATCAATTGATCAAGCCAGGACATGCAATTAGCGAAACAGAAATTAGCAGACTGCTCGCAGGCTATGAAGATGCATCCCAAGTAGCAAGATGGGCCCGACCATCCGTAGCAACCTTGCTGTCAGCAGATATTGCCCAAGGAAGCGGAGATAAGGGATTGACTCCGAAATCCACGATGACGCGGGCTGAAACGGTAGCCCTGATGCAGCGTCTGCTGCAAGTTACCAATCTAATCGATTAAGTCAGTCCATATGTATGAGTAGATGACCCGCAAGAGGCACTTTGGAAAAAGTGATCCCTTGCGGGTCATTTTTTTTGTTCGATGATCAGACATCTGCATTATCTCCCAGACTGGATGCAATCCTGAATGTTTGGGTGGCCTATTTGTTATTCATAACAAGCTCATATTTCTTAAAAATCCAAGATTGACTCATGTCATTCATCGCATCTTGACTTATGCGAACAGATGGCTTTTGCTCTTCCATCGCATCTTTCGAATGTACCGAGAAACGAAGCGGCTTTGTCATTTTTTTCGTGTATTTTGCTATTTCATCAAAAAAATCATAAGTTAACGGCTGATGTCCCCGAATATCCTCATAAATATAATACTTCCCTTGTTCATCCTCTACATTGATTTGAACGCCTTTAGGAAGGGTGAGCATAACATACGGTAATACATCTTCTGCCCACTGACCAAGATAGGGAAATTGGACACCTTCATTTCTGACAAAGAATCCGGAGTTTTCATTACCCATAACAAAAGAAATAGAATAGACAAAGAAAGGGTGGTAATCGGGCTTTTCTGAAGCTGTAAAATACTGATAATAGGTTCTATACGCCTCATACACCTGATTTAGATCATCTTGGGTCCTGGCATAATTCGTATGATGGAATTGTGCTCGGTGTTGCTCAAAGAATGTCAAAACATTTTTAAATTCTTTCGGCGTTATAAAGAATTTCACTTTATAAAATCCGCTGTTTTTCAATCTATCCATTCATCTCACCGCCAAATATTTAGACTCATTAATAATTCTGATACCTATTCCACATATACCGCACTTTTTCCTGGATTCTCTATAACATTCATTTACGTCGTAGTAATGACACCGTACATCGGCGCACAAACCCCGGTAAGAAAAAAAGCCGCAGCTTCCATGCTTCGGCTTTTCATCGTTTAGAATAAATGACATTTACTTCGTTTCGCTGCGAACGAAAAAAGTTACCTTAGTTCCTTTATCCAACGTGCTTTTGATATGAAGTCCTGTGCCGAAGTGCCGCTTTAAGCGCTGATGCGTATTGATCAGGCCGACTCCTGAGCTACGGTCTGCCCTTCTTTCCAATATCCGTTGCAATTGAACTTCGTCCATTCCGATCCCATTGTCTTGAACCGTTATCTCTGTAAGCGTGTCATGGACAGAAATTCGAATATGTAGTTCCCCTCCGCGAGTGCGCTTCATAATGCCATGTCTTATCGCATTTTCAACTAAAGGCTGGATCGAAAGAAAAGGGACTTTTAACTCTTCGCAGTCATCTACCTCCCAAACGACCTGCAGCCGCTCATCAAACCGGACCTTTTCGATGTATAGATACGAACGCACTAGACTTAATTCCTCTTTGATCGAAACAAGTCCATCCGTATCTTGGAACCTAAATTTATACCTCAAAAAATTGCTGAACTCATCAAGCAAATGACGCATCTTATCTAAATTAATGTCACTTAAAGCGGTTACGGCGCTTAATGCATTGAATAAGAAATGAGGTTGGATTTGTGCTTGCAGCCATGCCGCCTCCAATCGCAATTGTTCCCGTACCGTTTGTTTAATCGTCGTTAGCGCTTCGATCCGCGATCTGATTTCTAATGCTTCCACCGGCTTTGTCACATAATCGTTTGCTCCTGCGACAAAACCGCTTTGGATATCCTTCGGCTGGCTTCTTGCGGTAAGGAGCAGCACTGGGAGCTCGGTAAGTGTATACCGCTCTCGAATTCTTCGTGTCAGCTCATAACCCGACATCTGCGGCATCATAATATCGGAGATGACCAGATCCCATTCCTTCGTGTCCAGCATAGCCAATGCTTCTTTACCGCTCGTTGCCATCGTTACATCATAATCGTCAGGCGGGAGTATGGCTTCTAGCACTTGCAGATTAACAGGATCATCATCCACAATTAATAAGAGCGGACGATCACGATTCATTGCAATAAAGGTTGTTTGTTTTTCCACTGGCGGAATGTCCTTTGTTTCCAGAACAATTGAGGCTGTTTCCTGAGTCGACACTGCCTGTAATGTTATGGGTTCAAATGAGTCGGAAACATCTTCTTCCTCCTCTGTATTCAAACCCGCTAGCTTTAACGAAAATGTAAATTTCGAGCCTTCTCCTAAAACAGAGGACACCTCTAACGTACCTTGATGAAGCTCAATAAGCTGCTTGCTTATACTTAAGCCTAACCCAAAGCCACCTTCAATCATGGTCTCACTCGCGCTGGCTTGCTCGTACGGAAGGAATAAGCGTTTCAGCATGTCCTCATCCATGCCGATCCCGGTATCAGCAATAACAACATACGCTCTTCCTTCCTCTGCCAAAGCCTGAATCGAAATGCCCCCTTCATTCGTATACTTCACGGCATTATGAAGTAAATTGAAAACGATTTGAATCACCCGGTTCTCATCCGCTATGACGGGAGGAAAATCCTCAGGAATCTGATTTACAATATCGACAGACTTCGTCTCTGCGTTAAATTGCAGCATATCAATGACTCCCGTTATGATCGGCTGAATTGATATGACTTTTTCCTGTAAACGTGGATTGCCTTCCCGCAGACTCATCACATCGATCAAATCATTTAATATAAGTGTTAGCCGACGTCCTACAGATAGTACCGTTTCAAGCTCCTTGACACTTCGATCCTGTAACAGATGTCCTTCCCTGTTCAAAACGGACTGTGACATGTTAAGGATGCTATGCAGCGGATTTTTAAATTCATGAGACGTGTTCGCCAAAAATTGATCTTTATGATCATGCATTCTTTGCAATGTTGCGGCAAGCTCTTTGGTGTTCGCATGCATGATAAAGTAGCCCTTAAACCATTCAGAGGCTAAACAACCCATCGCAATAATCATATCGAACGGATAGTAGACAAGACTCAAACCGCTATCCAGCAAGATTAACGACCAAAGAGAATGGTTCATCAACGCAAGAAAAGAGAAAAGCAGTAAAAGATTGCTCTTTAAACCTTTGATTACTTTTTTAAACATTGTAATCAACGTGATAACTGCAGCAATACCAACTAATAGATAATAAACCGGAAAGAGCATAATCACTTGAGATGGATCTAAGAACAAAGTGATGCCGGCAGTCCCTAGATTCATTACTTTATAGACAGGGTACATCCTACGCCAATATGGAAGCTCGCGATGATTCGTACACTGGAGCAAAGCATAGGCTGCAATAACGAAAGCAATATTAGCCAGCCTAAAATCCCAATTAATCCCAATGTAAAATAATTGATGGAACAACTTCTCATCCGTACTAAAGACACTCGTGATCGTTACACATAATGCAAGCAAACTGAAATAAAGCAGCTTCTTTTCCTTATTTCCTAGTAAATACAAAATAAGTGCATAGACAGCATGCATAATAAATATAATCGCTGCCAAAAACTGCATAGAAACGGAAGCTTTCATCTCTTTGGCAATGGCTTCTTCTGAACCAAATTTAATGGATCGGACAATACCCCCGCTTCGACTATCCACATAATTTGCCGCCTGAATGACGAGTTCGATTACACCGTTTTCGTCTGCTGTAAAGGTTGTAGAATAAGGTAGGTCCTTCGAAATATATTCATCCTTTGTTGTCGCCACCTGTCCAGATTTAGTAAGCAATCGACCGTTTACATATAATTCTGATGCAGTGCGTACGCTGGGTACACGAATACTATAATTAAGGTTCTTTTCCGGATCCACCAAAATACGCAGGCGATAGGATGCATAACCATATGGAGTCGGCTCTTCGCTATGCAAAGCTTCATTCCATCCTCCCGGAACCGAAATCAGTTTTGGCTCGATCTCGGCTGACACACGCTGCCGACGACCACCATCCAGCAACCATTGTGAGGGATAAAACTCCCATTCCCCATCAAGTAAGAGAACGCCGCCATCTTCTGCATTCCAATGACGTAAATCCAATTGCCCATTCGGAATGGACACCTGCTTTTGATGAGGTAACAATTCCATCCACACCATGCGCAAGCTCGATAGAATGACTAACAATAACCCAATTAACAAGATCATATGACTCTTTTTCATTTGGTATTTTGGTGAGTCGTTTGCCAAGAAGTATTCCTCTCCTAATCCATTCTAATATAGGCACTGCTCCATCATTTACGGTTCCAAATAGATATGAAAGAACAACCATTGACGACTTCAATGCCATCAATGGTTGTTTGCGTTGCTACATTATATATCGACCAAGATGGTTAATCTCAGCAGCCTTGCAATCAGTGCTCTTACGGCCCGCGTCAATTGCGCAACATCCAAATCGTGTCCTACATCAGGTTAACAACCCTATCTATACAAAATCTATACACGCTGGACTAGGGCCTTAACGGCGATTCTATGAAAGGAGCCAAACTGTATAGACAACTAAAAAAGAGCGTTCCCCCACTCAAGGGAAACGCTCTTTCTCGTAATCCGAATTATTTCAAGCCTAGTACCTCAAAATCATAAATCCGTGCCGCCGTATCCCCGCCTTGTGTTGCCTTCTCTACTTGAAGACGCACATACTGTGCGGAGGTAAGTTCGATGGCATGGCTGCTGACCGCTTTCGTATTGTCTTTGACCGATACCGCATCCTTCCATTCCTTGCCGTCCGAGCTTACCTGAATGGAGAATGCCCGCGTATTGAACGCGGCCGGTTCGCCTCCGGCTTCCGCATGCTTGATCACAAATTCGCTGATCTTATGCTCGGCTCCCAAGTCCACCTTCATTGAGTGAGGCCCGTCTCCGACAGCACACCATTTGGTAGCCGTATTACCGTCCACCGCAAATTGAGGTGCTTCCTTCTCATTCACGAAGCTGGATGCTGACGTTTTCTTTCCAAGGGCAAGGTTGCCAACGCCATTCTCCGCTTCCCGTGTAACCGTGATGAGCTTCTTCCGAACCAAGTCCTCGCCAACGCTATTCTTAGCAGTTAGCGTCACTTCGTACGTTCCTTCCTCCGGATATGTCACTTTAGGATTCTGCTCCGTGCTGGACGCTGGCTGTCCACCTGGGAAGCTCCAGCTCCAGGACTCCGTTACTTCCGAGGAAATATCCGTGAATTGCACCGTTTCTCCTGGTGCGATCAGCGTTTTATCCGCTTTGAAGGCTGCAACAGGCTTCGGATATTCCGGCCAGTCAAAGCTTATCGACGATGCTTTTCCTTGTTCATAATGACGGTTCACCGGAATCACGACCATCTTGGTTGCCTGCTCTTTCAGCAGCCGCTTCATTTCCGGTACGTAATACACGGTATTCCCCGTCATGCCCATCAACTCGTACTTGCCGTCCGGATGAACCCGGTACACCTGGTAGTACATCACGTCCTCAGCCTGTTTCGGTGCCTTCCAAGACAACCGCGCATCCCCATATATTCCGTCCCGGAAGTCGTTCTCGATCACCTGAAGATCGGTCACCTGGTGCGGTTTCTTCGCCTTATCATTCACCTGCGTAACGGCCAGTTTGCCGATATTGGCCCGATAATCCGCTATGTCCGCGGCAGATTCGAATTGAAGCGAGATTCCCACGATCGTGCGGTCTTTATACTTGTTCAGCTTGACGCTTCCCTGCTTCCAATCCTGATCCGCGCCCGTGGCGGTCAACTTGCCAGGCTCGAAAAATTCATACTTATCCGGCGCATCGGAGAATGCCAAACCGATCTTTACCTTGGCGTCCTTCGCATTGTCTGCATAGACAAGCGATACTTCCGTCGTCGCTTCTACCGGGATATTCGCCTTATACAGCTTGACATGGGTAGAGGAGTCTTTGCTTACGGCACCCGCCACCTGAAGCGAGCTGCCTCCGTAGTAGGATTTGCTAAAATCAAATCCAGGCTTGAGGGCTTCACCTTTGCCGCTTAGTTCCGTGATCCAGCGCCAGGTCGGCAAAATATCCTGCAGGCTCCGGTTGCTCCAGTCGCTGCTTCGCATCACTTTGCCGTCCACCGCAAACATATGCCCGTTGCCCGTATTGAAATGGGTGATAAATTCGGAATCGGTGAGCACGGTTTTGGCAATCACATCATTCGCAATCCCTCTCCAGGCGAGCGGATCGGTCCCTTCAGGCTGCGAGGTATTAGCTGGATTCATTCCAGGTCCCGCCCAGAAAATCTGCTCCTTTTTCATGTACTCCTCATGGGTTTCAGAGCTGTTGAACGCCCAATCGGGACGGTAAATGCCAAGGGAGGTTGTAGCTTTCTTGCCTTCCGGGAACACAACCGGCCAATTGAATTTGCCCTCGTAGCCGTTCGCCTCCACATCGATGCCAGCATATAGATCATACGGGCTGCGACCAAGCTCCGCCGCTTTAGCCGGGGAATTTAAGAACGGTGTGATGTAATCGTATTTGCCGTTCTTCTCATCCTTGTACTGCCAGCGGAAATCGATAAACATATTGTCGGAAACCCGCTGATTTCCCGCCTGGAAGAACATCTCGTTCTTATCCGTCAAGGCCCCCTGCCACTTCACCGGTCCCTCCTTGATCATGGAATCGTACCAGATCACTTCCATGCCAGGCGCTTTTTTCTGCTGAAGATACGTTAAAAATTCAGCCATCTTGGCGGCATCCTCTGGCGTTCCTCCCTGAGTTTCCTGATTGATAAACCAGCCGTCAAATCCGTAATACGTTGCAACCTCAATCAGTTTGTCTGCCACAGGGAAGGATCCGTCCTCCCGCTGCTTTAACAGATCATGCAGCCATTGGATCTTGCCTCCATGCTCGGTTTGCGGTAAGAAAACGGTTCCAAAAACAGGTACGCCATTCTTGTGAGCCGCATCGATCACATCGGCGCTTGGCGGAACGATCAATCCTTCGCCTGCCGAGCCGCCCCACATCACCAGCTTGTCGATATACTGCCAGTTACTGAACGTATAGGTATGGAACTTCTCCGAGCCTTGGGAAGGAGCTCCGCTTGTGCTTGGATACATGGAAGCAATCGATAAAACCTTCACTTCCTCCTTGGCATTGCGGTTTACCTTATTGCCCTGGATACGCTGATCTTCCAGCTTCACCGTTCCGCGGTTAAAAAGCGCATCCTTATCCTTAGACGGCGACCATTCCAGCAGCGTGTTCGGATACCAGTATGACGAGTGAGGCTGTGCTGCTTCGGCTTCTCCAGCAAAACCCGTCAGGGACGCGGCCAGCACTGCCGTGCTCATCCATACCGTCATTCTGCGTTTCCACTGGGCTTTCGTTAAGTAATCCGGTTTGATTCGTTTCAATGGAACAACCTCCTATGTTTATGATTTCTAGATATGACAGAGAGAAACGGCCGTGATGATCAGCCGTTTCTACCCCTCATACACTTTTTATGGATTACTTGTTTTGAGCTTTCCACTCATCAAACTGCTTTTGAGCTTCAGCGATAACTTTGTCAATTCCGGCATCCTGGAACTTTTGTTTTGCTTTTGGCAAGTATTCTTCAGGATCGATGGAGCCGGTATACAGTGCAGGAATAAATTCCTTCGCTACGTTCGTGATAGCCGCAACTTCCGTTTTTACAGGAGCCGTATCAAAGTTAAAGCCGAACGTAGGAGCTACTACAGCGGAGCTGTTAAATTTCTCGAATGCTTCCCACTTGTCCTTAGGCTCACCTTCATGAAGGTACGTCAGGAACATATTGCCGAGCGCAAATCCAGGCATAGCATA
Source organism: Paenibacillus sp. NPDC058898 (assembly GCF_049316025.1). Lineage (NCBI taxonomy): Bacteria > Bacillati > Bacillota > Bacilli > Caryophanales > Paenibacillaceae > Paenibacillus > Paenibacillus sp. NPDC058898. The sequence goes on from NZ_JBMOSM010000005.1 coordinate 526,718, forward strand.
ACTCTCTTGCATAGCAGGCATATCCTCGATGTACGGCTCTTCAAGCTTCTTGTAGTGCGTTCCTTCCAAACCGTATTGAATCATATTCCGGAGTTTCACATCTGTGTTAAGCAGGTTCAAGAACATCATCGCCCGCTCCGGATTTTTGGAGTAAGAAGAAATCGCCATCATTGAGCCTGCTGCGGAGCTGGTGTAAATGACAGGATCATGCATCGGTCTCGTCACAATGTCATATTTCGCGTTTCTGGACCAGCCGAGCTCTGCGTATGGCTGGGTAATCTCGCGGTCCACGAGCCATTTGCCGGTTTTGATGTTATCAATGCCATCCAGCGTCGCTACGTCCTCGCGCACATAACCCGCTTTATAGTATTTGCGCATCGTGGTCAGAGCCGATTTCAGTTCAGGTGAATCCAACAGGTTCACAAATTTAAAGTCTTTGGTGTCAAGGTACATACCGATCGGAATTTCATCACCAAGCGGGAAATCAACCGGCAAGTACGGCTTAAAGCCTTTCGGTACAGCAAGCGGTGTAATATCTGCAGGCTCGCTCTCTTTAATCGTTTTCAGAAGCGGCTCGAGATCCTCAAGCGTCGTTACATTGGAAATGTCCAGGTTGTACTTATCCAGATACTTCTTATTGAAGCGCCATACAAACTGTTGTGCCAATTCCTTGTTGGCCGGGATGCCATAGTTCACGCCGTTGACCTTCGTTCCTTCCAAGAAACGAGGATCCAGCGTTTCCTTAATGCCTTTTCCATATTGATCAAGCAGGTCATTCAGCGGCTTAAACGCGCCCTTGGCTGCATTTGGGAGATAATCGAACGCCCATGAGCTAGTGAAGGCGATATCGTAATTCTCGCCGGAGCTTGTAATAACCTGCATCCGCTGGCTGTAATCGCCCCAGTCGATCATACTAATCTCGATCGTTGCATTGATTTTTTCCGTCAGATATTTATTGATCTCCTCTTGAACCACGGGAAGATCCTTCTGGTTCGGCCCGATCATGTACATTTTCAGTTTGACCGGATCCAGCTTGGATACATCGACTGTACCGTCGCTTTGAACGGCTGCCCCTTCCTTCGAGGGTTCGCTCGACTTAGTGCCTTCCTTGCTGCCACAAGCCGACAATACGACCGTCAGCAGAAGCACAAGAGCAAGGGACAGTATAGAAACCTTTTTCTTAAACATGTGTTTTTCCCCCTGTATCACTTAATGGTTAACGCTATATTGACACCGCTTACACACATGAGACATCAAAGCCGGATTTCTCCGGCAGTGTGCGATGCGGGTACAACCTTATGAAATTATGCTTGAAATTATCCTTTAACCGAGCCTACGGTCAGGCCCTGGACAAAATATCGTTGGAAGAACGGATACGCCATAACAATCGGCAGTGTCGCCAATACGACCATCGCCATCCTCACCGTCTCTGTCGGCAGGCCAGCTGCTGCATCGAATGAACCGATATTTTGCGCATTCTGCGTCAGAAAGTCCATGTTCTTCTCGATCTTCATGAGCATGAACTGCAGCGGAGGCGTTGCCTGCGGATTGTTATAATACAGCAAGGCATTAAACCAGTCGTTCCAGTACCCTAAAGAGCTGAACAAACCAATTGTGGCAATCCCCGGTAGCGAGACCGGCATCACGATTCGGATAAAGGTCAGAAATTCGCCGGCGCCATCGATTTTGGCGGACTCAATAATTTCATCCGGAATCGTCGTTTGGAAAAAGGTCCTCATGACAATGATGGAGAACGCACTCAAGGATAAAGGAAATATCAACGCCCAGATTGTGTTTTGCAGATGCAGAAACTGGGTCATCACGATATAACCAGGTACCATACCACCTGAGAACAGCATGGTAAAGAATGCAAGGAAGCTGAAAAAGCCTCTAAATTCAAAGTTTCGACGGGACAATGCATAGGCATAAGTCGTAACCAAAGCCAGACTTACCAGCGTCCCTAGTACCGTGACCAGGAGCGTTAAGCTGAATGAGGATAGCAATTCGCCTCCCGTTTCGAAAATATATTCATACGCTGCCGTACTGAACTGACTCGGCAGCAGCCTGAAACCTTCCAAGACCAGGGTCTGTTCATCCGTCAAGGAAATAATAATAACAAATAGAAACGGAAAGATACAGGAGAACGAGAAAATGCCGATCACGATATTGAAAATCGTATTCCACAATGGGGAGATGGCGTTGTAGTCTCTCTTCTTTGAACGCTTTGCCGGCGGATTCGCGGTTTGCGTGGATAGCTGCGGCATTATAGGTACACCTCCCTCGGATTAGAAGATCGCATGATCTTTTTCAATTTTACGGACGATATAGTTAGCGACCAGAATCAGAATCAATCCTACAAGTGATTGGTACAAGCCCGCCGCCGTACTCATTCCGATATCTCCCATATTGATGAGTCCACGGTAAACGAAGGTATCGATAACATTCGTGACCGGATACAAGGCGCCCGAATCCTTCGGAAGCTGATAGAACAATCCGAAATCGGAACGGAAGATGCCCCCGATTGCCAATATGGTCAGTATGATCATCAGCGGTTTCAACAGCGGAATCGTTATGTATCGCACCTGCTTCCACTTGGTGGCTCCGTCGATGACAGCCGCTTCATAATAAGACTTGTCGATCCCTGTAATAGCGGCCAGGTAAATCACGCTGTTGTAGCCCACGCCTTTCCAGATGCCGACAAAAACGAGAATGAAGGGCCAATACTTCGCTTCCGAATACCAACTGACCGGATCTCCACCGAAATAGGTAATGATTTGATTCAGCGTCCCTTTGTCCACACTCAGGAAGGTGAACGCAAAATAACTGATAATAACCCACGACAAAAAATGCGGCAAAAACATGCCGGTTTGATATACCTTGGCCGTCCGCTTGTTGACAAGCTCGCTTAGCATGATCGCAAAGCCCACTGCAAAGACCAGACCCAGGATGATAAAAGCCAGGTTGTATAGGATTGTATTCCTCGTAATGATATAGGCATCATTGGTTGTAAACAGATACTCGAAGTTTTTGAACCCTACCCATTCGCTGTTGAACACGCTGGCGAAAAAGCCGTCCGGACTTATACGGAAGTCCTTAAAAGCGAGAACGGTGCCGAACATAGGCAAGTAAGCAAAGATAAGAAACCAGATGGTTCCGGGCAGTATCATCAGCAGCATAAACCGGTTGCGTATTACCTTTTTGATGAACCCCGACATGAGCACTCCTCCTCTTCCCTGTTAAATACAAGTGATGCGACTGTTGTAGAAGATCCCCCATGATCTTTGTCGATGCGGCTATTCTATCACTCGCCCTTTAACTACTATCATTGTGCCAAGTAAGCGCTATCGCGCTCAAGTTGAAAAATACTAGAACGGGATGGATAAATTAAAGAATCCCCCAAAAACAGCAAAGAACAGGCCAAAAGGTTATCCACCCTGAGCCTGTCGCTAATGGTTTACTGTTCATTTAGATCCGATACATGGACCTCATTTCGGTTGGAGATACGCCCGTATATTTTTTGAACTGCCTGTAAAAGTACGAGCTGTCCGTATAACCTACGCTGAACGCAATATCCGCCGTCTTCTGATCCGTATGTAAGAGGAGCTGCGTTGCTTTCTCGATGCGGTACTGATTCAAATAATCCGAGAAGCTTGCGCCGACCTCCTGTTGAAAAAGCTGCCCCAAATAATTTGGATGCATCTGCAGCCGCTGACTGAGCGTCTTCAGAGAAAGTTCTTCCGGATAATGATGCTGCACCTGTTCCACAAGAAACGAGACATGCAGGCTATAGCCTTGATCCGCTTCTTGCAGGCGCGCGAGACTGCGCTCGACGATACGCCATACATGATTTCGGAGACCCTGGAGCGTATTAATCCGGTGCATTGGGGTAAATATCTCGCTGTAATCGGGGTTTTTCTCCATATCCTTCGCCGCGATCATCAGTTGGACTGCCGCATTCAAGCAGGTTCCCCGGGGTACCGTCTGCTCCCCACTGCCATCGCCGAGAACGGACTCGATATAAGCCTGCAAGGAGGGAACGTCTCCTTCGATCAGCAGCTTTGCGAACGTGTCGGGACGAGCGGACGGCGAAGAAGCCTGAACGGTCTCCGGTTCCGCAGGCGGACTGTAAAGGGTCATGTCATCTCCGGCAATCAGGCAGGCGTTGAAATGGCCCTTCGCTTTCCTGTAGCTCTCCTGAATATCTTTGAAATCATTGAGTCCCGCATTCCCTTCGGAGCACCACATGCGCAAGCCAGTCAGCTCTCGCAGCTTAGCCATGGCATTTCTCATGCCCTCCCGTGCTGCATCTCTCCGTTCATTCATCGCGACCGACATCACGACGATGTCGTCATCCGCATCGGGGAAGCAAATTACCTCATGATCTCCCCCAAGCTCTTCCGAAAAAGCCCGGCAATATTCATCGGCTAGGCTGGTTAAGCGATAAAGCTGGGATACCGGGCGTTCGTCGGAGATGAGCCGCAAAACATAAACCTGGTAAGACACATAATTCAGCGGAATGCCGAGAAGTTCGGCTCTTTGTTTTAATTCCGAGCTTTTAATTTCGCCGTTGACCCATCGCTGCAAAATATTGCTTCGAAGGATCTTCCAATCCTCCTCGGAGCGAAACCGTTTCAACTCCTCGCGCTCCCAATCGCCGCGGATATGCTTAATGGTGGCTTCCAGCTCCTCGATGTTGATCGGCTTCAAAATGTAATTCTGAATGCCGAGCGTGATCCCCACCTTCACATATTCAAATTCTTCGTACCCGCTCAGCACAATAAATTTGGTGCGGGGATGCATTTCTTTAACCTTCTTGATAAGCTCGAGCCCGTTCATTCTTGGCATCATAATATCCGTGATCAGCAAATCCACCGGCTCTTCCCTCAACCGCTCAAGCGCTTGTAACCCATCGTTGGCCGAACCTGTTACGTGCAGGTCGTAATTCTGCCAAGCCACAATGGTGGCCAAGCCCTGAGCAATCAAAGGCTCGTCATCAACAAAAAATACCTTCCTCATGTCGTCTCCCCCTTGCGAAGCATCGGTATTTCCATGCGAACTTCGGTTCCCTGTCCTTCCGTGCTGTTTATGGTCACTCCGTAATCATGTCCGTAGTTCAGCACGATTCGTTCATGCACGTTCATCAGCCCGATCGAACGGTAACCCTTGTCGGGAGGCTGGAGGACCTTGTCCAGCGTGCCGCGGATTTGGGTCAGCTTTTCCTCCGGTATGCCCGTTCCATTGTCCGATACGATGATCACGACCCGGTCCCCTGCCCCCTGAGCTCGGACAGAAATTTTATTGTTGTCTTCCAGCGGACGAAATCCGTGAACGATATAGTTCTCCACGATCGGCTGGACCAGCAGCTTGATAATGCTGACATTTTGGATCTCCGGATCCACCTCGATTTCCGTCTCCAGCCGTCCGTCATAGCGAATGCGGAACAAGTCGAGATAAACGGAACACATGTCCATTTCCTCTTCAACGGTAACCACCGTGCTTTTTTTAACCATGTTCTTGAACATGACCGACAAGCTGTATATCATTTGACCCACTTCCTTCGCCCCCACGAAATACGCCTTCATGCGAATGGATTCGAGCGTATTGTATAGAAAATGGGGGTTGATCTGGGATTGCAGGGCAACCAACTCCGCGTTTTTTTGCTTGATTTCCGAGGTATACATTTTATCGATATATTGCTCCAAACGGTCGCCCATGTCATTAAACCGGCGGGAAATCTGCTGAAGCTCGTCTTCGCCGGACATCTGAATGCGCGTCGACAGATCGCCTTCGCCGATCCGGTTCATCGAGCGGATAATCCGCTGGACTTTTTTGGAGAACTTGCGAACGATCGTAAACGTAATCGCAAAACTGGCCGCCATAAACACAAGGGTAACCAGGATCAGTCCGGTTCTTAAACTCTCCGTGCTCTCTTCGATCAGGGATTGCGACACAATTCCCACCACCGACAGGCCCGCATTGCCGACATTTAATATGTTTACTTTGGAGGGTTCATCCAGCTCCACCCAGTCCCCGGCTTTTTCCTGCTCCAGGTGGTAGGGATAGGTTTGGCCGTAGTACTCATCCTCCGAATCGTAAATCACGGTTCCCTGTGCGTTCAACACTAGAATTCGGCCTTTTACTGAAGCACGGCTCTCCAGCCAGGATGAAATTTGCCGGGCGTCGAACTCCACATTCATCATTCCCACCCGATTCAGCGTCCACGGGTCCTTCAGCTCTCTCGAATAGGAATACGATCTTGGACTGGAACCTCCGGACGAACCCGAGTACTCGTTTTGAGGCATGGTATCCCAGCTGTGCTGCTCCCGGCGGGCGAACCAAGTCTCCCACTTGTTCTTGGAACCCGCTTCATTGTTCAACTGCTGGTTGGTCCGGCTGATATGCATGTAAAAATTGTTCGGATAACTGTAGATTGACACACTTCTGGCGCTTGATTCCTGCTCCAGATAATTTTTCAGCAAGGTATTGAAAGACCGTAAACGCTGCTCCCCTGTCCTTGTGTACAAATCCAGCCGGTATTTCAGGTAACTCTCATATTCATGGTTCAAAAAATAGATCAGCTCATCGCTCAGCGTGGCATCTCCGTAAATCTGCTGAAATATATTCTGTATCCCCTCATACTGCCGACTCAAATAAATATTCAGAACATGCGCGGATTTTAGATTCGCATCGGTCTGTTCACGGAGTATGCGCTGCGTCTGGTATTGATAAACCAGAGTTGCCGCAATCGCGAACAGCACGATCATGACGGTTGAATACAGCACAACGATTTTGTTGAACATTTTTCGCTTTAGATGATTTAAATAGAATTGGCGCAGTTTGAAAATATGAAACACACCCTGTTCTATAATGGTCACTTCGGCACCCAGTGTACACCCTTTCCGTAAACCCGGCAATTGAAATTTGCATCGTTATGAAGCTCAAAGAAATAAATCGCGCCCTTTCCGAAGCCCTCCAATCCTGAACTCCGTTCATGCAACCGGACGGTGCATCATCGTTTTCCTAGCGCGGCATGACGGACGGTGCAGGAAATGAGAAACGAAATCCGTTCGTCCTGACCGAACGCATAAACGGAAATACTAAACTACGATTTGGAATGGAACGGAATGGGACAAGTCAGCACAATACATATATGATATCGACGAGCAGAGGAATGCCCTTCTATATGTTGAATATGTATATGGACCTAAATTATAAACCGAGGATATGAAGGATGAAACTTCAATTACTATATCATGAATATCTGAATCTAAAATTCAATAGAGGATTGCCGTCCGTTCCGTTGGACGGCTTTGAATATGAACTTCTTGAGGAAGATGGCGCTGAATTATTCTTTGTCGAACGTAAAGATGAGGCCTTTGTTGAATGGACGTACGAATTACAGCCCCGAGATCCCCATTATGTTGCGAGCCCGGACTGGAAGCCTGTGCTCTCGGCATTTTTTAACCATCTGGACGTCTATGACGAACTCGTGCTCTATTACCTGTTATTTACGATCAACAAGACGACATCCATCGTAAGGACCAATCCATTCCTTGCCATGAATGATTTTATGAAGAACTACTGCTTTTTTCAGTTGGCTCAGTTGACGGATGCCTCCCGGTTGAACGAGGAGCAGAGGCAGCAATTAAGGGACTTCTTTTTCTTTTTCTACCTGTATGCTCACCCGGTTAATGAGGAGACGCTCTACGCCTTTTCATTCAACGGGCAAGATTTGATTCATACGAAAACCAATATCCGTATGGAGCATTATTTTACTGTATATCACGATTACTATAGCGAGAATCTTGACAAGCATAGAGACCAACTGTTCATCGCTCCTCATGAAATTCATGCCTGCAAGGATCTCACACTGGTGCTATTAAGGTCCATTGAGGGTAAATCGCCCAAGCTAATCATGCCTTCCGAAGAGGGTTTAGACGTACTATTACAGCTGATCAATAACGTTGATGATTTGATTCATATGAACGCCGAGAATAAAACAACGTTATTCGGTATTATGAAAGACTTTCTCTCGGACAATCGCCTGAACCCCTATAGACAGCATTGTTTCCGTATGCTGCTCCAGAATTACGTTTGTTATATCCTTTATTTTAAGTTTGATGAAATTGATGATCTGGTCGATTACTTTAAAGGCACTCCGGTATGGTGCGAAGCGATCATCAATTACATTTTTACTGATGCCATCTTTATTCAGAAGATGATGAGGCAGAACCAGATCGATATAACCAAGTATCCGAACGTGATCGAATTCTTCAATGAGGAAGCCCGAAGGATTTACCTGTAAGCCAATGTATGGCCATCCCGCAAGGAATGGCCATAATGCGCCGTCTTCATCCCAGCTGGATCTTGATGACCGTTGCGCTCATTCATATAAACCCGAAATAATGGGGCCCAACCAAAAAAATGGTACCTATCCTTCTGATTATGAAATTCGATAGAATTAAGATGTCTCCATTGTAAGCGTTTTCCTTTATTCGCATATGCTGGGGAATTCATTTATCTTAAGGGAGGGTATTTATGAAGCGATCACAAACTTCGGAAAAGCGGTATAGGCAAAGGGTATTGAGCTTATTTTTGGCGGTCGTGATGCTGGCTAGCATCGGCCTATTGCCGACTTCGAAGGTTCAGGCTGCTGAGACTGCTGGAACCACCATAACCTCGATGTCTTACTTTTCAGCTGCAGACGGGCCTGTCATCACCAAATCAGGAGTTGGCCAGGCAAGCTACGGTTTTGTCATGCCGATATTCAACGGAGGCTCTGCCACCTGGAATGATGTTGCCCAGGACCTGGGAGTAAAGGTGAAAGTAAATGGCAGCTGGGTCGATATCGACAGTGTCGGCAGCTTTGTCTATAACCAGAACTGGGGGCACTGGAACGACGGCGGCTTTACCGGCTATTGGTTCACGCTCTCCACAACGACCGAAATTCAGCTGTACTCCAAAGCCAATGAGGTCAAGCTTGAATATTCACTAGTCTTTCAAAACATCAACAAAACAACCATCACCGCGATGACCCCGACCCAAGGACCGCAAATTACAGCAGGGTTTACGGGCGGTGCCGGCTTTACCTACCCTATTTTCAACAATGATCCGGCCATAACCTATGCGGCCGTAGCAGATGATTTGAAAGTGTATGTGAAGCCTGTAAACAGCAGCCAATGGATCGATATCGACAACAATGCAGCCAGCGGCTGGATCTATGATCAAAATTTTGGCCAATTCACTGACGGAGGCGGCGGCTACTGGTTTAATGTAACGGAATCGATTAACGTCAAATTAGAATCAAAGACCTCTTCGGCTAACATCGTCTATACCATCTCCTTTAATGAGCCCGTAAGAAACTCTTATGTCCTTACGCCTTATGAAGGAACGACCTTTACAGCCGATGCGAGCGGCGCTATCGGCATCCCGCTGCCTAAGATTGATGGGGGTGCGCCAATCGGCACGGAGCTTGGCAATTTCGTATACCAGATTAACATCAACGGGCAATGGGTGGATCTGGATAACTCAAGTCAGAGTGGATTCGTTTACTCCGCTAATGGCTACAATAACATGTCCGCTGCCAACCAGTGGGGATATTGGGCGGACCATATCTATGGCCTGTGGTTCCAGCCGATCCAGGTGGATATGCAGATCCGTATCGGCTATCCACTAAATGGACAGGCAGGTGGAAGTGTGGGCAGCAATTTCGTCAATTATACCCTGATTGGCAACCCAGATGCTCCTCGTCCGGATGTAACCGATCAGGAGGATATTCCGATCGGAACGCCAAATGACTCAGCCATCGAGGGCATGAATCTCATCTGGCAGGATGAATTTAACGGAACCGCGCTCGATCAGAGCAAATGGAATTATGAAACAGGTTATTATCTCAATGACGATCCCAATACATGGGGTTGGGGCAATTCGGAGCTGCAGCATTATACCGATCGTGCACAAAATGTTTTTGTACAGGACGGAAAACTTAATATCAAGGCTTTGAACGAGCCAAAATCCTTCCCGCAGGATCCAAGTCGGTATGCACAATACTCCTCTGGCAAGATTAACACCAAAGATCATTTTTCCCTCAAGTACGGCCGAGTGGACTTCCGGGCAAAGCTGCCTACAGGCAACGGCATCTGGCCTGCGCTCTGGATGCTTCCCCAGGATAATGTGTATGGAACATGGGCATCATCCGGTGAAATCGATGTGATGGAGGCAAAAGGACGCTTGCCAGGCTCAACGAGCGGCGCCGTACACTTTGGGGGACAATGGCCGACGAACCGGTATCTTTCCGGTGAATATCACTTCCCTGAAGGGCAAACCTTTGCCAATGACTATCATGTTTATTCCGTAGTCTGGGAAGAGGACAACATTAAATGGTATGTGGATGGCAAGTTCTTCTTTAAAGTGACCCGGGATCAATGGTATTCCGCAGCGGCGCCGAACAATCCAAATGCGCCTTTCGATCAGCCGTTCTACCTCATTATGAATCTAGCGATCGGCGGGACCTTTGATGGGGGCCGGACCCCGGATCCGTCCGATATCCCTGCAACGATGCAGGTAGACTATGTGCGTGTGTATAAAGAAGGGGAAGGCGGCGGCCAGAATCCAGGAAACGTGCCAGTTACCGGCGTAACAGTCAGTCCGACCACGACACAGGTCGAAGTCGGGCAGCGTGTTCAGTTAAATGCCAGCTTGGCACCGTCCAATGCAACGAATAAGCAAGTCACATGGTCCGTTGCCAGCGGCGGCATCGCATCCGTGAGTCCAAGCGGTCTCGTGACCGGACTCGCTCAGGGTACAACAACCGTCACGGCGAAGACCGCTGACGGCAATAAAGCAGCCAACGCCACGATCACCGTTGTACCGGCATCATCCACCGTGATCGTCATCGGCGATGAGGTGAAGGGCCTGAAGAAGATCGGCGATGACTTGCTGTTCTATGTCAATGGCGCAACCTTTGCCGATTTACATTATAAGATCAATAATGGCGGGCAGTTAAACGTAGCCATGACTCCAACGGGGAACGGTAACTATACCTACCCTGTCAACAACCTGAAGCATGGGGATACCGTCGAGTACTTCTTTACCTATAACCCGGGGCAAGGAGCACTGGACACCCCTTGGAAGACGTATGTTCATGGGGTCACGCAAGGAACACCAGAGTAAACCGGGTAAGCCCGGACGATCATGTAAGTGGTTGAAATACCGATGCCTGCTCCGGGTTGCAAGAGTGCAATGTGAAATAAATCAGGGCAAACAGAAGGCCGTCGACATCATCGACGGCCTTGCTTCAGTGGATCAGCTATCGTTGATTCTCCTTTAGCTGAATCAATGGTCTTAATATTTTTTGCATGTCGCTTCAATATTACGACTGTACACTCGCTGCTTTACTCGCCTGTCTGGAATGCAAGATTTTCATGGCGTATCTTGCTATAGGCTGTGCGACCAACATTTCAATCCAGAACGCTACGCCAAAGTTCCGAGGCCAGGTATGGAGGAAATTTTTAAATAAAGCGCCTTGCAGACGGATCTGCGAAGGCGCTTCTGAACATTTACTCGGATCGATATTAAACTATATTATTTCTTCAACCATAATGCCGGTACGTTCGTTGGCTCCCAGCCCACCATCGAGGTATGTGCTTGAAGGCACTGATATGCTGCCCCGCCGTAAGTCACTTCGTCCCCGATCTTATATGATACACCCGGGGCCCAAGCCGACGGCTGTGACGAATCGGAATCCGTAGTTACCGTTACAGCATTGCTTGCTGCAGACCGATTACCTGCGGCGTCTGTCGCTTTAACTGTGAACGTATAGGTTGTATTGGGTGTCAAGCCGGTGATCGTTACCGAAGTATTCGTGACGGTGACCGCTAACGAGCTTCCTTGGTATACTTCATAAGCTGTTACGCCTACATTGTCAGTAGAAGCACCCCAGCTAAGCGATACGCTTGTGCCAGTTTTACCTGTGGTCGTTACATTGCTAGGTGCGCTCGGGGCTTGCGTATCGCTACCACCGCCACCTGCCGCTAGCACAGCAGCGTGGGCATCAACAATGCCATACCCATACTGATTCGTGCTTCCGGCAGGCTGCGCCGTATTCCTGAGAATATCTCTGGCCGCAGCAGGAGTAAGACTCGGATTAACCGATCTCATTAATCCTAGTACGCCTGCCACATGAGGGGTTGCCATCGAGGTGCCGGACATGGTTGTATATTGACCGTTTGGATATGTGCTGTATATGTTCGATCCCGGAGCCATCACATCAAGACCCGTTCCATAATTCGAGAAGCTCGAACGCGTTCTGCTTGATGTAACGGAACCCACCGCAATTGAGCCGCTGTAAGCTGCCGGATAAGAGATGCTTGGAAGTCCATCATTACCGGTAGCTGCCACTACGATTGTGCCAAGGCCAACCGCTGTTTGGATCGCCTCATCCATCCCGCGATCATAGCCGCCGCCGCCCAGCGACATGTTGATGACATCAGCTCTAATATTCGCGGCGTGAAGAATACCTTGTTGAATGCCATACATCGAACCTGAGCCGCTGTCGCTAAGCACTTTAACCGGAACCAAAGTCGCGTTCTGCATGACGCCTGACACCGATCCATAGCTGGCGATCGTTCCCGCAACATGCGTGCCGTGCCCATGACGATCGATTGTGGTACTGTCTACAAAGCTCCGACCCAGGCTGGTGTTCACCAGATTACTCAAGCTCGCATGGTTGCTGTCAATTCCCGTGTCAAGCACGCCAATTCGAACTGAGCTAGATCCGGTCGTAATCCCCCAGGCTTGCTGAACCCTAATCATGTCATAATGCCAACGCTGATTGTTGTGAATCGCTTGAACTGAAACATCTTCCAGAGCTGCGGTTTCAAGCGCGTACACTTTGCGATTTTCAGAGATATACCGAACTTCGAGACCGAGGTCATCCAACGTTGTCTGCAATGCTTCTTTGGCGGAATCGATGGACTTGTAGTCATTTACAGAGTACTCGACCAAATAGACCAATCCCATTTGTTCTATTGCCGCAGCCCTGACATCGGTATCTAGCTGCTGCACCGAGAAGGTGCCCATATCCTGTCCGAACAGTGAATCGGCAATAGTAAAACCGCTCTTCGTAAGGAAACCCGATTTCATCAATGTATGATCTGCGCTTTGAATCGAATTTACATCGGGCGGTTCCGCAATCGACACGACGAGTTGACCTTCAATATAATCCGTTGAGTGACCCTGAACGGAGCTTCCAAACGATACCCCTGTAAAGAGGCCTGCCACTAAAAAAATGGCGACTAAAATCGAAATTGCATACTTCCTCATCATTAAAATCCCCTCCAAGGAACAAATATGAGCCAGTCGTCTGGTTTCTTGCTTACGACATGATGAGTAGGAGTTTGTCATGATGCTAGGAAAGTGCATTTGAAAAAATGCAAATGTATCACAGCTCCTTTTTTCGGCTATTTTTCTTGATTTCCTCGTTTTCCTTGATCCCCCCTTCTTAACATCATAAATATGGGGAGGGCGCTGAATAAATCACCCTTTTTTACCAATTAATGCTTTTACATCTTTTTTTGGCAAATATAATAATTATTCAAGGAAATTCCCATTTCATCTTGCCCGTAATGCCTTGACCTAACTGCGTGTCGTTGATCGTTGGTCTACAACTTGCCTGTGTGATGTATGGAGTCAGGAGGACGGGCCTATCGTCGAAAAAAAAGCGAAAGGAGCTAGCAGTTACCAGCCCATTTCGCCTTTTGCACTTATGTATGAAATGCTTATACCCTACACTTTACCCATTCTCACCCAATCCCTGCGGTCTTTTCGATCAATCGTGGTTGACTGAATGATACAAGGGAAGATTATCCGAGAACAAATCCGAATTGTCCTTAAGCATTTCAGTTATGATGTTCGCCACCTTAGCGGCATCACAGACCCTTACAACGGCATCGCCAAGTCGCCCTTTATGCATGGCACCTTGGCCTTCAAGCACCTCATCGACTTTCCAAAAATGCTCTGACCACGACAACCCGCAATGTCTGCGGGAAGGTACAGGAATTTCTGTTCCGTCAGGTAACACCGTGTACAGCATCTCGTGGTCATCCGTTAGCCTGCCCGGTATGTCCACCCACTCTTCGACTCCATGAATAAAGGTGTTGCGCTTTAAATCGACCCCAACTAACAAGATGGTCGCCCTTCGGTCGAGCAGCTTCCCCCAGGCAGAACCTCTAGCGCATGGCGTATCGAAACGATGATCGTCATTTGTAAACACTATAGAATCCTGGCCTAATGCCGCCACCGAATGAGTAGGGTGCAGCGAACGCACCACACCAGGCCGTTTGCGAAAAAGTTCAGGCAATATCCCGACACAGGAAGATGACTGATCTACGTAAAATTTCGGATTATCTGCATTGATGTAAGACCACGTATGAGTGGGTAACACCAGCAGCCCATCTTTCATATAGGCTGTCAACGCATCAAGAACTGTGTCCGCACCACCCTCGACCGGTCCCATACTCTTCATCGAAGAATGGACCAACAACGTCCCTTTGCTGTCAATACCCAGCTGCTCTAATTGCTTCATTAAGCTTTCCATCGTGTGCATGTTCCTTCCCCTCCTCCGGCCCATTATATCAAAACTTGCTTTACTTATGGTAAGGTTCACCGCGCTGTCTGTATCGGCAAGTTTTTAATTGCCTTCATGGCGTTAGACCATACACACTTCCCCCTCAATGAATAACCTAGCGAATAGATCTACTCTCGATCTTCTTTCTCCCATCTTGAATGAATCGAGGTTGCCATGGTAAATTCCTATACTAAAACCCAAATCCGCAAAATTACCCGCCGCTTTGGCCTGATCCCGTTGAGTTCAGACTCGATTGGGTCCCTTTACCGAAAAAACGCTGTCATCCAGGTACAAACGGAAAGTGGAACCTATGCTCTAAAGCCTTTTTTTCGAAGTTTGCTCCTCCGCTCGAATACAATTCAGCAAATAAAAACAACTGCAGACTATATGCAACTCTTGATAAATAGCGGCTTTAGCTATATGCCTAAATGGCTAACGAGCAATTCCGGAACGTTATGGACTTTAAACCAAGGAAGACCCTTTTATATGTCCCCATGGATAAAAGGAAGGAAATTAGAAAAACAAGAAGATTTTGAAGAACTTGGCCGGGCCCTTGCCACCCTGCATCAAATATCCAGTCATTTCCCTCACGCTAAAGGGCCTTTCACTTTTAAACAAATCCAACTATGGCAAAGCCAAGACCGCCTCTTTCGTAGGCGAATGGCAAAAGCAATACAAACGAATGAACCGAACCGCAAATGGTACAAAAAATACGGAAAATCCTGTAACCGACTTTCGGAGCGGGCCTGGACCGACTTAAGGAGTCCGGAGATTGTAGACCTCTTGGAGAAGGAACGGGCCCGTACCGCGTTGATACACAACGATATTACTTCGCCTAATGTCATTATTTCTGATGAGGGCCAGCTTTTCATCATCGATTGGGACCACATGAAGGTTGGCTCCCTCTATGTTGATGTAGCAAAGTCCCTTATGAATACGACTCAATATAATCCAGATTTCAATCTATCGTTGTTAAAAGGGTATGAAGAAATCTATCCTTTAGACAGGATCGAGCGCAAATTGATTTCTTCCTTATATGGATTGCCTCAGGAAGCTTGGCACGCCACTCGATTCCCTAATCACCCGAGAAGCCGTAAAATGTTAGACATTATGGAACAAACATGGCTTCTCCGATTGAAAGCAATGGATTTATTAGCTGAATGGACAAATCAATAAAGGGAAGTGAGGATTAGGACGTCCAATAGCACTGACTCGATCCCACGGTACCTTCGTCGATGCTCTACCCCACTCGAATAATTCTCTTATCCAAATCGCTGCGTTTTGTACCACTTGGCTTTTCTCCCCGTCATTTTGTCTACGACGAAAGAATAGAGCGCGCGCAGGGAAATCAGCAGAAATAGCTGGGCATACGTGAAATACGATAGGCAGGACAGAATAAAGTTTTGGATCGTGCTTTGCCCGACATCGGTTGCCAGCGCCAGATTGATCTGCAGCACAAATAGGTAATACATCAATCCCCAGGCAGCCATCAGATAGACGTATACATCATCGGCAAACTGGAACGGGGACACCATATCCGGATTGAACAGGGCAATCACCCAGTAGGCCAAGTTGACGACGATGATGATATCCGACACGATAATGGAAAGCAGAAACCAGAAATAACTCGCCGCGTAGTACAGCACTTGCAGCTTAATCCGCCAGCTTGACCGATTGAACAAATGATGGATGTTCTCAATCACCACAGAAAAATTCCCTTTAGCCCATCTTTCCCGCTGCTTCAAGTACACGCTGAGCTGCTCCGGTTCCTGCTGATAAGCTTCCGCCTGGGGAGCCAGGGCGATCAACTGCCCCCTGGTCATAATCTCGAACGAGATGGCCGTATCCTCTGTAATGGCCTCCGTATCCCAGCCGCCGATCTCGCGCATCAGATCCGTTTTCACAATAAAATTCGTCCCTGGAATCGTCCCCAGCTTGAACAGCTCCCACAATCCGGTATGATAGATTCGCTGCGCGGTGACCAGTTCGAGATTAATGCATTTGGAGAGGAAATTCTGCCCGCGGTTTCTGGCCTTGTTCCGTCCAAATACCGCTCCATAGGTTTCAGGGTCTTCCATCGCTTTTTCAATCAAAAAGTACAATGCATTCCGCTCCGGTGCCGCATCCGCATCAAAAATACAAATCCACTCGTTCTTGGCATACTCCAGCGCATCATTAAGCGCACCCGATTTGCCACCCGTTCCTGTACGTTCAAAAATCATAAAATCCCGGTCGCGATACGCTTCCTCGCTCTTCAAAGCCTTCAATTTTCCGGCCGTATCATCACTGCAGTTATCCGCAATGACAATGAGCTGCACCTTATCCTTCGGGTAATTCAGCCGCAAAATATTCTCCGCCGTTGCCGCGATAACCAATTCTTCATTGTGCGCCGGCACCATGACGGTTACCTTGGGGAAAAGCTCCATCTCATCCACATCGGGAATGTTCCATTCCCTGCGGCTCTGCCTGAAAATAAAACGAACCGCTCCTCCCATAATGAGGATCGACTCGAACACGGCAGCCCAAATGCTAATAATACAAAATATTAATAATAAGTCAGCCACGGATCTTCCTCCGGTCGTATTTTCGCTGTACACGAACTCGAAGGGCCATCGTTGCAATAAACAGACCCAGCGCCGCAAGGGTAAACATCAGGCTGACGATTTTGCATAGCGGGACAAACCATTCCGTATAAGACATCTCTTCCTCCTTCTGCCGCTAACTAAATAAATTGGCAATGATTTATATATATTCTCCGATCAAATCGGTCTCCGTATTGCGTTCGAGGGCGGCAATGACCGCATCCGCATCTTCATATTTACTGAACTGCTCCTTAGCAAACACCAGCGCTCCTGCACGGATCACCAGCTTCAGCTCCCCGCCTTTCCGGTCCTGAAACGGCATGTCCATCAGCGCGTGCTTGATCCGATCCGTCAATGCCTTTAAATACTCCTGGTTCGTCATGGGGAGCAGCAAGATAAAACGCCCCTCGTCAAGGCCGAACTTGTAATCCTCGTACCGAATATGATTCCGTATCCCTTCCGATAAGGAAGCGAGCAGCCGAGCATAGCCTTGGGAACCAAGGGATTCTCGCACCATCGGCAGAAATTCAATTTTAAACATGGCCAGGCAAAAGGTATACGCATCCGCATAACGATTGGCCAGATTCGACTGCTTGACCAGCGTTTCCTTAAAGGCTTCTTTATTGCCTAGCGAGGTAGCCCAATCCACTTCCGGATTCTTTCGCTGCAGCTCCTCAAGCCGCTCCATCAGCCGCTTGTTGCGAATCAGCCCGGCTTTGATAAATGTGGCCACGGCCACATTGACTGGCAGCAGCCAGAGCCAGGAGATGGACAGCACATCGACCTCGGCATACGTCGTAAGCCATACAAAATAAGCAACGATATAAACAAAAATACAAACAACCGAGACCCCGGGAGGGACCAAGAAACCTAGCAGCAGAGCCGCAAGGCATCCGATGCTGAATCCCAGTTCAAGCAGCGTAAATGATGAGTCTCTAAAAACATTAATATAGACCAACAACTCCTGCAGGACCGCTATACCGATCAGCAGTACGTACCCCCAGACCATGCGCTGGATCAATCTTTTATTTTCCATGTCCACCTCGATCAAAAGCATATTCCCCTAATAAAGGAAGCAAGTTATCAAAAACATGCGTATTTTTTCCGAATACATATCCTCCGGGATAACGAGCATCTTTTCCCTTGAGAGTCTGCATGCGTTTGTACAGCTTTTCTGCAAATGGCCTGTCATCCCTGTGAATAGCATACATAATCGCAAGCCCATACACCGAAGAAGACTCGTAATTCACCACGGCCGTTCGATCAGCGCGTCGATACTGTCCGGCTATCTTCCCCGTCCGCTTAAACTCTTGTTTCAGAAATTTCAGTAGCGGCTCTTGGCCCCTTTCCGTTTCCCCGGCATGCAAAGCGACTAACAGTTGATCAATTAAATTCGCAGTTGCATCATATGTATACTCCCCGGTCACTACATTAAAGGACTTAGGGTAGAACACACCGTCATCCGGCATTTCCTGCAGAAGGGAATGATATCGATTGTACGTTTCCACATCCAGTAACCCTTCTTCCAGGAGCACTTTTAGTGCCGGGAGATCCACATAGGCAAGACTCAGCGTGTCAGGCAATTCCTGACTGGAGAAATCGTAGAAATCCACCAGGTACCCGTTTTTCTGTGACCGGCTTAACAAGGTTTCCGCGAGATCCCTGGCCGTCGTCTTCCATTCGGAGTGGCCCTTCCATATCCGGGCACCCTCAAGCAGAGCCCCGATAATCCGCAAATCGTCGCCAAGCGCGTTCGTGCTAACGTCCACCCCTCCCTCGGGATTTAGTTTCCACGCAATATAATGGCCATCCGCTATAAAATAACGGGTTAATAGGTCATAACTCTTCTCAAATGCGACAAGGTCACGACTTTCCAGCGCCGCCTGCATCCAAAACCCGAGGGACTCGGAGAGTGCCTCTCGTCCTGCTGCCAATTCAGGATGGATCGACTCTGCTCCCTGTAAATAGGTAGCCAGTGTGCCATTCGGGTTGGTCATATTCATCGTAATAAAACGTTTTGTTGAAATGTCCCCCTTGGCATGGATCAAACATCCCCCGATTCCCAAGGCAGTGCTCAACAATATAGCAAGCACTATCCACAAGACTTTACGTCCGCTTCGCCATTCCAAGCCGCCCAACCTCCATTCACTAAGGAGTAACACCCTTATACCAAAAGGCATCTGCACCAGAGGGGTCTCACCCCCTTGCGAATTGTATCATTCCATTCTGTACAAAAACTGTACAGGTTAGGAATTTGTTAGATAAGCACTAAAAAAACCGAGCCTCTGGGCTCGGTCAGGCTGTCGAGAAAGTCTCGACAGCTATTTTTATATCGAGATATTTCAACACGACACCGCGTTAATGTTGTATAATTATAGTAATAAATGAGAT